>NZ_CP098755.1:4410000-4710000 GCF_023746555.1 Brevibacillus ruminantium | reverse complement strand
ATAATCAGGAGCTGCCTTTTGTAACTGCTCAACCGTATGCAGGTATCGTTGAGTGGTTGTAATGTGGGCATGTCCCAGATTTTCCTGTACTTGCTGAAGCGATGCCCCATGGAGCAGGGCGAGTGTAGCGTTGGTATGGCGAAGCCAGTGGGGAGTAACCTTTTTCCCGATCTGGCAGTTCTCTCTGGCTGTACGGATAATGCGCTCAACCTGCCGTACGGACAGGGGAAAAACATGATCCAGAGGATCCTTCGGTTCATAAAGTGCCGCGTATTCCTTGTACAGGCGCCATAGTTTTTGCGGAACCTTTACATCCCGTTGTTTATTCCCTTTTCCCCGTTCTACCGAGAGCCAAATGGAGCTCTCCGCCGGATCTGTATGAAAGTCCGTCCATCTCATCGCGGTCAGCTCGGAGACACGCAGCCCGAGGAGCACCAAAGACAGACCCACTAAATAATCACGCCCTCCCTGATGCTTTAGCTGGTTCAACAAAAGGACCGTTTCCCGCTGCGTCAAATAGTGATGCTTGCTCGTGATCGCAACCTTGGGGGCACGGATCGAAGTGGTGGGATCATGAGAGAACAACTTTACATTCGGGTCGCTTCCCCATTTAAAAAAGGAGCGCAAAGGAGCGAGCAAGCTTGCCACTGTAGCAGGAGCATAAGGCATGTTTCTTTTGCTGTAAGTTCCCTTCGACAAGTGGTATTGATATAATTCAATGTCCTTCCAGGTAACCTCCCGAAGCGGTTTATACGAGATAAATTCTCGAAAATGGGCGATCGCCCTTTGATAGTTTCGAAATGTATAGACTGAATTTGTCCGTAACGCCAAAAACAGCGAGACGGTTTGCTCGTCTGTTATCGTTCCTTGCTTGATTTCCACCCATTCATTCGTCAGCAGAAGTTCTTTTGCCACTGGTGATATTCTCCTTTCTGTGTCGTACAACAAACATTGTACGTCATCAGAAAGAATGTTGGACGGCGGGAAAAGGTTTGATCGAAATAAATTCCCCTATTCTAACCGTTCCGAGTGCGAAGAGAGATACATCTGCAATAAAAAACAGGCAAAACAGTCATGACTGTTTTCCACAGAAAAAAGGAGTGTGAAACATGAGGGTAACGATAGGCAAGAAATTGATTGCAGCCTTTTTGAGCATCGCTTTTCTGTTGGCGTTGACGTCGGGAGTGGCCTACTACTATTTCAAGCAGGTAGACGATTCGTATTCGGACCTGGTCGACAGAAGAGCTATCATTTTGCAAAAGGCGCAAAGCATACAAGCAATGTCAGTAAAGCAGTCCAACAGTTTGCGCGGTTATCTGCTGACAGCGGATGATCAGTTCGTCACCAGTTTGAAAAACAATGAACAGCAGTTGCTGCAGCTAACCGAAGAAATAAAGCCCCTGATTCGCCGTGATGAAGACATGAAGGCGTTGGAGTCCTTTTTGGCAATCTACGAAAATTTCAAACAAGAGTCGAACAAACTCGTCCAGATGGTGGGCCGAAAAGAAGACCAGGCGCGCATTATGGATGAATTCATGGAGCGCGTTTTGCCTTTGGGAAGACAGCTGGAACCGGCGATTGACGAAGTGGTGGTCAAACAGCAGCAACTGATGGAGGATGGCAGCAAGGAGAATACGGAAGCCGTCGACGTGGCTGTTGCCAATTTGGTCTGGTTCAGCATTGGGGCTTTGGTATTGTCCATTTTGATCGGCTATTTGGTCTCCCGGATGATTTCCAAGCCGATTGTACAAGTAGCCCATTTGGCCAAACAAGTAGCGATGGGCGATTTGAGACAGGAGGACCTGCGCGTCAAAAACAGGGATGAAATCGGGGATATGGCTCACGCATTCAACCAGATGGCAGCCAATTTACGCCATCTGATACAACAAATCAGTATCGGTGCAGAAAGCGTAGCCGCTTCTTCCGAACAGCTGTCCGCAAGCGCAGAGCAAACCAGCCGGGCGTCGGAAACGATCAGTCTCGGTATTCAGGAAGTCGTCGTGGTAGCGGAGAAACAAGCCAGAGGGGCGGAGGAAAGCGTCGAAGCGATGAGTGACATGGAGCAGGGCATTCAGCATATCGCCGAGCAGACAGAGCAGACCTCAAGCTTGTCGGTTTCCGCTGCAAAGAAATCAGAAGAGGGAAATGAGACGATCCGGCAGGCGGTCCTGCAAATGGACGCGCTGGACCAAACGATTTCGCATCTGTCAAAAGCTATAGAGGAGATGGGTGATCACTCCCAGCAAGTCGGGAAAATTGTGGAGGTCATTTCCGGTATCGCGACACAGACGAATCTGCTGGCACTGAACGCAGCGATTGAAGCGGCAAGAGCGGGCGAACACGGACGCGGCTTTGCCATTGTCGCCGATGAGGTTCGCAAACTGGCGGAGGAATCGGCACGCTCATCCGATCAAATTTTTGAATTGATCGCCAGCATCCAGAAGAATTCGGAACAAACCATGGAGCGGATGGAGCAAGGAATCGCAGAAGTGGGAGAGAGCATCAAGACGGTGAATATGGCCGGGAAGCAATTTCATGAAATCAAGGAATCTGTCGAGAAAGTCTCGGAGCGGATTCATGCGATTTCGGCTTCCGCCAAGCAAGTGTTTGCCAGCAGTCAACTGGTCACCGAAGCTGCTCAGATGATTCTGGATGGCTCCAGAACAGTAGCGGCCAGCTCACAAAATGTGTCGGCCGCTTCTGAAGAGCAGCTCGGTGGTGTAGAGGAAGTAACCTCCTCGGCTGAATCCTTGGCCAAAATGGCAGAGGAGCTGCGCTCTCTGGTGTCTACGTTTCGCGTGTAGCAGAGCCGGAAGACGACCGCTTTTCGATCTCTTCCTGTACCACAAAGGCCAGATCGTCGTTGCCAAAAAGGGAGAGGACTCCCAGCAGGGTATGGTCGGGGATTTCCTCGGCTTCCTCCTTGGGCACAGACAGCTCGACCATTTGCTGCAAAAGCGCGTTTTCTGTTTGAGCAGGGTACGCCCGGCGATACAGCTCATGGGCATCCAGCCCGTGGTTGACGCACCATTGGGCGAAGACGAGAATCATCATACCCTCGTCTCGTTGATAGCTTTCCACAATCTTTTCTTCCGTTTTTTTGCGGTCTTGATTCATGATTACACACTCCTTGAGTCAGACATTTAGAGCGAAGGTGCACCGGAGCAGAGTCTCTATGCACCTTCGTTTTTTACGAGGTTTGATCGGGAATTAAAATCTGTCTTTTGTCACCGCTGTTGCTGATCCGCCTGCAGGATGGCTTTGGACAATTGATCGGGATGATACGGCAGTGTAACCGAAAAGGTACTGCCGGCACCCAATTCAGAGGTGACAGCGATTTCCCCGTTGTGCATTTTCAATATCTCCTGCACAATTGCCAGCCCCAGCCCGGTGCCTCCAATCTCCCGGCGATCAGAGTTGTCGACCCGGTAGAATTTACTGAAAAGATGGGGGATGGACTCGGACGGTATTCCGAGTCCATCGTCTTGAACCTCGATAATCAGGTGTTGCCCGTCAGAACGGCAGGTGACCGTGATCGTGCCGCCGTCCGGTGAGTATTTGATCGCATTGTTGATCAGGTTGGTCAGCACCTGCCGCAGCTTCTCCCGATCTCCCGTAACCGTGAGCCGATCTGTCAGCAGATCAAGCTGGAGGCGATGTCTGGGGGCGTGCTCCTGCTGAAGCGCAAATACCTCGCGGATCAGGTCATCCATCACAACTTTCTTGGGATCATAGAGTTGCCGCCCGGATTCCATCCGCTGCAAATCGAGAAAGTCGTTGATCAGGGATGTCAGCCGATTGGCTTCCTGGTAGATGGCAGAAAGATAGCGATGCTGTCTCTCCGGTTTCAGCTCCTTGTAAAGCAGAAGCTCGGCAAATCCCAAGACGCTGGCCAGCGGTGTGCGCAGCTCGTGGCTGACCGTACTGACAAATTCCGATTTCATCCGATCGATTTCATATTCTTTGGTGATGTCCCGGTACACCAGCAACGTACCCAGCATTTCCTGCTTGCTGTAGAGAGGCTCGGCATACAGCTGGATGTAACGCTTCCGGGTGCCCTCCCATTCAAAAACATGACCCGCCAGCCGTTTTTCCTCGTCTCCCTGGAGAACTGCCTCCAGATAATCGATAAGCTGTTCACCGTGCTTCAGCTTTTCGCGCAACCAGGTAAAGAATGCAGGGAAACCGGGCCAGGTTACTGCTTCGCGAGAGCCGATTTCAAACAAATCACGGAAGGTGCGGTTGACCTGCACGGTTTCCCCGTCCAGATTGAGCAGTTGCACCCCTTCCTGGATCGTATCCAGCATGTCCTGGGTAATCTGCCGCTGCTTCTCTGTCTCCTCATACATCGCCAGCTTGTCCAGTGCCAGGGAGATTTGTTGGGCGAGTGAGGCAGCCAGCTGTTTTTCCTGCTGGGTAATGGTCTGGTCCAAACGTGTCAGCACGATACAGGCAACCAGCTCTTTTTCTGCATTCCATAAGGGAAGATACAGGTCGTGCACCGACCATCCGTCCTCGTGATAACCGCGTTCAGCCGCGTTCGCTTCCCGATGGACCACATACAGCTGCCCGGTCTCTTTGACACGTGACAAGGGACCCTGCTCCAGCGAGCCGAGCAGCTGGGAGACACCCTGCTCCGAGACCCCGAAGCTGGCGTGGCTTCTCTCCTGATTGAGCAGCACGATGACGCCTTTCTCCGCGTCCAGAATCTTCGTGAGATGAACGATGATGCTGCGCAGCAGCTCGGGCTTGTCCAGCGTGTTGGAAAGCGACTGGATAAACAGATTCCGCTTTTCCAGATAGCGCTCGTTTTCCTCCATTTTTAAAACGGCTTCCTGCAGTTCCTCCTGCTGCATCATCAGCTCGTCCTGTTGAGCTTGCAGCTCCTCGTTTTGTGCGGTCAGTTCCTCTTCCTTGGCCTGGATTTGCCTGACCATGAAATCAAAGGAATCGGTCAATTTGCCAATCTCATCTTCTTGTTTCCGTTTGGGCAAAAGGACGGGCTCTCCTTTGGCGAAGCGGTCCGCTTCCGCGGCAAGATGCTCCAGCGGCCGTCCGATGTCGCGTGTCGCTTTGGTTATCACCCAGATGGAGATAATCAGGATCATGAAAATAAAGCCCAGGAACAACAGACCTTGCCGGGATAAATCCTCGAACAGCTGGGTGCTTTCCTGCAGCAGCAGCTCATCTGTCTCCTTCTGATACTGCGCGGCGTATTTTAAAAGATCGTTGACAGACTGGTTGATCCCGCTGGATGAGAGCTTGCGCAAAGACTCATAATCTCCCGAGCCGGCGTACTGGGACATGCGCGGAAAGACATTGGTGAAAAAGTCAGTCATAAAATTTTGGATGGACTGCACCATTTCCTTTTCCTGCGGGTCCAACGGCAGTTTGGAAAAAGCGTGAAGCGTGCTTTCCAACTGTTCTTTTTCTTTAAAAAGCTCGTTGTATTCAAATTGATTCAGAAACGCATAATATCCCCGCGCACGGAAGAATATCTGGTTGGCATGTGTGGAAATCTGGGAGACCAGCTCTTGTTTTTGCTGGTACTGATTCAAAGTAGACTGGTAGTGCTTGAAGGTGTTGTAGCTGTTCCAGAGCAAAAAGACGGCACCCGCAAAGATCAGGGTGACAAACAGCAGCATCATCACAATAAAGCGTCTGGAAATGCTATTTTTCAAATAGGCCCGGCTCCTACCCATTCAGCATATCCTCCACTTTGCGCGCCAGTTCCATGGGGCTAAATGGCTTGGGCATAAAGTCATCGGCTCCGGCAGCCCGCAGCTTTTCCTGTTCGGCATGCTGGCTTTTGGCAGAGAGGATCAGGATGTTCAGGTGTTTTTTGGACGGCATGGCCCTGACAGCGGTCAGCACGTCCAGTCCGGTCTTTTTCGGCATCATGTAGTCGAGTATGACAAGGTCGTAGTCGCTTTTCTCAATCTTTTGCAAAGCTTCCTCTCCGTCACATGCGATGTCCAGCACATGTCCCTCGTCTTCCAGTGTGTCGCTGATCAGCATGCGCAGCACTGCCTCGTCTTCTGCTAATAAAAGATGTGCCATGATTTCTCCTCCAAGCTTCATCCGAGAGGCTTCTCTCGTCCGTTTACTTCATTTTTTTAACCAGCCTCCGGATTCTTGCCTCCAGCTCCTTCAAACTGAACGGCTTGGTCATATAATCATCGGCGCCGAGCTGAAGGGCGCGGACGATATCCTGTTCTTCTTTGCGGCCTGTCAGCATGATGACCATGTAATGATCCGCGTTGGGCAATTCCTGGATTTTTTGAAGGACCTCCAGTCCATCCATGCCTGGCATGACACCATCGAGAATCACCAGATACGGCTCGCTGCCTCGATGCCAGTCGTCGGCAAAAAAGGATTCACCGTCCTGAAATACACGGATATCTGCCTGAATCCAGCCGTCGAAGCACTTCGTAACGGACTCGGTCAGCATCGTTCTGATCATCGAGTCGTCATCGATGATCGCCGCGCGCAGTTTTACTTTTGTTGCAACCTGCTGCAATTGCAAGGCGGCCTCAATACGGCGGCGTCCCCGTTTTTTCGCTTCGTATAATGCGGTGTCTGCCAGCTCCAGCCAGTGGGACAGGCTTTGGCTTCTGTCTTGCATCTGGACGACCCCGGCCGAAAAGCTGAGTGAAAAACTGCCCAGCGGCGAAGAGAACGAGAGGGAGCAATACGCCTCCAAAGCCTCCTCCAATTCCTGCTTGGCTTCCTGCCAGGTGCGACGGGGCAATAACAGGATAAATTCCTCGCCTCCATAACGGAAAAGCACTTCGTTTTGCTGGAAGCGCGACTGGAGAAAGGAAGCAAACCCTCGCAAGACTTCATCACCGATCAGATGGCCGTATGTGTCATTGACGCGTTTGAAATAATCAATATCCAAAAAAGCGAGGGAAAACGGTGAGTCGTTTCGGCCGCACTCATGAAGCACCCGCTCGAAGGTATCGGCAAGCGAGTTGCGATTGAGTGCGCCCGTCAGCTCATCGACGAACAAAATACGATTCATCCAGCGCTTCCGATGCAGTTGTCGTTCCAGACGGACCGCCATCTCATCGATGTCCAGCGGCTTGCACATGAAATCATCGGCTCCGAGACGATAGGCTCGCAGCCGTGTGTCTTTGGAGCAGTCATTACTGATGATCGTCGTGGGGACGTATTGTTTTTTTATTTTTTCGCTCAGGGTTTGCATAATTTGAAAACCACCGGTTTCGGGGATATTCAAATCGAGTATCAGACAATCTGGCTGCATGTCATGGAAGTAGTCCAGAGCCTTATGAGGATAAACTGTCGCAATCACGGACCATCCCAGCTCTTCCAGCTGTTCTTTCAGATACATCAGAAGAGTGACGTCATCATCCAGAATCAGCAGCAAAGGCTGGTTTTCATAGCGATCATTCGACTCGGGATTCGTGCTGACGTCGTGCAGCTCCGCACTGTCCCGGTAGTTGTGACTGACGGTAAGCAAATCTAGTAAAAATTCTCGTAAATCCTCAAGCGGCCACTCTTTGAAAGGGATGTGCTCTAATTTCTCCAAAAGCTGCTCGGAGAGGGTGGAGAGGTCATCTAATCCAATCGTTCCGGATGTACCTTTGAGTGAGTGAAGAAAGCGGTAGACTTCTTCGCGAGGAATGGGATGGGGTTGGTCAAACCAAGTTTCCAATTGTTTATGGATGCTGGCCATCAAAGCATCTCTGTATTTCATCACATCTGATGAACTCCTGTCTGCTTAAAATAAATAGGCATGAATACTGCTTAATAGGTCGAAGTTTACCATATCAGGCAGGTTTTCGCTATGGAACGATTGATAGTTTTCTACTTTCGTGCGGCGTTAAATACAGCGGGAATCTCTAACGGAGGATGATTCACTACCTCATAAATATCAGTTTGGTCAGAACGATAACCATGGATTACAAAATGACCCACAGAATGGACACTTTTTTCAAAATATCCATCCCGGGGATCATAAATTTTTGAAGCATCTGTCCGTGTTTTCTACGCCAATCCTTCTACCTGGCCCTGCTCTGTCAAAAACACGGATTCCGCTGCCGGTTTTTTGGGCAAACCAGGCATCGTGACCAGACTGCCTGTCAGCACGACGAGGAAGCCCGCACCCGCTGAAATCCGAATTTCACTTACACTGATCGTAAAATCAGAGGGCGCGCCGAGCTGATCCGGCTGGTCAGAAAAAGAGTAGGGGGTCTTTGCCATACAGACTGGGAAATGCGAAAGGCCCATCTCTTCTACTTTTCGCAGGGTTTGCAGGGCTGCTTTTGAAAAATGGACTCCGGAACCGCGGTACAGCTTTTTCACGATGGTTTCAATTTTTTCCTGGATCGGCAGCTGATTCTCGTATAAGAAGGAGAAGGAAGATTCGGTTTCCGCGGCTTTGATTACCTTGGCTGCGAGATCGAGTCCGCCTTCGCTTCCCTCAGCCCAAACACGAGAGAGGGCGACATCCGCGCCAAGTCCCTCGCACATGCTGATAACGGCGTGTTGCTCAGCCTCTGTATCTGTGACGAAGCTGTTGAGGGCCACTACGACAGGTACACCAAAGGAACGCAGATTTTCGATATGACGTCTGACGTTGGCAAAGCCAGCACGCAGAGCGTCCAGATTTTCTTCGTGGAGCTGGGCGACAGGGATGCCGCCATTGTATTTCAGTGCCCGGACCGTGACGACCAACACGGCCGCAGAGGGAGTCAGGCCAGCTTTTCGGCATTTGATATCAAAGAATTTCTCCGCTCCCAAATCGGCGCCAAAGCCTGCTTCTGTGACGACATAATCGGCCAGCTTCAGAGACAGACGGGTTCCGATTACACTGCTGCAGCCATGCGCGATATTGGCAAACGGTCCGCCGTGCACGATAACAGGCGTGCCTTCGGTCGTCTGTACCAGATTGGGTTTGAGCGCATCCTTCAAGAGCACACACATTGCGTCGACTGCATGGATGTCGGCAGGCGTAATCGGCTTGTCATCCAGATCGTAACCGATGATGATCCGGCTCAAGCGCTGCTTCAGGTCACCTGCATCTTCACTTAGACAGAGGATCGCCATGATCTCGGAAGCGGTCGTGATCAGGAAGCCGTCCTCTCTTGCCTGTCCGTTGCCCTCTCCAAGGCCGATCACGATGTTGCGCAAAGCCCGGTCATTCATATCCATCGCCCGTTTCCAGACGATCTTTTTGGGGTTCAGCCTGAGCGCATTGCCGTGATGGATGTGGTTGTCGATCATGGCTGCCAGCAGGTTATGGGCTGCCGTAATGGCATGAATGTCACCGGTAAAATGCAGGTTGATCTCATCGGCGGGCAGAATTTGCGCCTGTCCACTGCCGGTCGCACCGCCCTTCATGCCGAAGCTGGGACCGAGCGAAGGCTCGCGAAGTGCCGCGATTGTCGTTTTTCCCGTTTTGTTCAGTGCTTGGGACAGGCCGATGGTGGTCAGTGTTTTGCCAGCCCCGGCGGGGTTGGGATTCATCGCGGTCACCAAAATTAATTTGCCGTCCGGACGATTTTTTACCTTTTCCCAAAGATCGGGGGCGAGCTTTGCCTTGTATTTTCCGTAAAGCTCCAAATCCTCTTCTGAAATATCCACGAGCTTAGCAATGTCGGCGATTGGTTTCATCAAATCGATGCCTCCATAGATGCTTTTTTTTTTCGATCACATACTATTTCAACAAAGCCGTCCGATGTCCTTGAAACATTTGGGACAGACGGGGGAATTTGCAGGAGCGCAGAGAAATTTGTAGATAATGTTTTTCGTATATATATAGAAGAGAAATGTATTTGCGTCACCAACGGACTTATCAAAAGATAGGAGGTGATTTTTTTATGGATCAGGATTTTCGGAAACACAAAGGGAGCGACATCCGAATCAAAGAGGCGATTCAGGAGCTGGAGACATTGATCCAACGGTGTGAAACAAATGTATCCAACAGTGATTCACTTGCCAAACTGCGCTATTACGAGGGAATGGCCGTTGCCTATACGACGGTTTCCATGAAGCTGAAGGGGGAGATCGATGCGATCGATCCTGCCGTCGTCGATTATCTGTACGAGGCGGCTGATAAGACAGGTGCAAGCAGACTGCCGCAAACAATACACAGCGAGACTTGTTCCTTTTGCGGCAGGAGCAAGAATACGGCGGGCGAGCTGGCTCTGGGACCGGGAGTCTCTATCTGCCTGGACTGCTTGCAGTTTGCCAAGGCGGTGGTGGAGTCACACACAAAAAAGGGTGAATAGCGCTTCGCTGATCCTTATCCAAATCGTTCATCCCCCTGATCCAGTTTTTTCAGCTTGCTACTCTCCTGCAATTGCCTCGTACGCCTCGGCGAACCGCCTGATCCCCTCGCCGATAAAGGCCCGATCTGCCCGGCCGAACGTAAACCGGACGGCATGCTTGTCAGTGCCCAGGACATTCCCCGGAACGAAGACGACACCCCGACGAATTGCTTCGGCCAACAGCCGATTGACATCCAGTTCCTGACGGAGTCGGCACCAAAGATGAATGCCGCCCTCGGGGATGATCAGCTCCACCTGGTCACCGAGCTGATCACACAAGGCTTCAACAAACAGATCGCGTTTCAGCTGCAGGGCTGCCCGCAGCTTGTCCATATGCCCTTTGCAATCCGTCGATTGTAAAAACTCGTGTGCTACCCACTGGGGAAAGATACTGTGGCCGAAATCTACCTGCTGCTTGGCATCCGCCATCCGTTCAATCACCGTTTGCGGACCGATGACCCAGCCGATACGGAGGCCGGAGGCGACAATTTTGGTCAGGGAGCTGATATACAATACCGTTCCGTTGCGATCCATGGATTTCAGGGTAGGGATGCGTTCCCCGGAAAAAGCAGTCATAGAATACGGATCGTCTTCGATTACCGGGATGCCCAGCTCGCTTGACAGCTCCAGTACGCGCTGTTTCCGTTCGAGGGAGAGCGTAATCCCGGTCGGATTCTGAAAGTGCGGATTGAGAAAAACCATTTTCAGCCGATGCTTGCGGTGCAGTGCGACCAGATCTTCCGGGTTAATCCCTTCCCGGTCCAACGGAAGGTGAAAGATCTTTAAGCCCGCTGAACGAAACAACGGCAAAGAGAAGCAGTAGGACGGGTCTTCGATGGCAATCGCGTCCCCAGGTTTGAGCAGACACTGGACTGCCAGATACAAAGCCTGCTGGGAACCGGATGTGATCAAAATCGAGGACGGCGTGGCGTCGATCCCCCGTTCTTTTCGGATGTGTTCGGCAATCAGCTCGCGCAGGTCCGGACTCCCTTGGGGATGATCGTAGCCAAGCTGCCAGTGAAAGGGATGCTCTGCCAATATCCGCTGAAACGACTCCGCCGGAAACAGGTCCGGGGAAAGCTCGCCACTGGCGAAATCAATCAGATCATGCTCCAGCGTCTCTTTGCGGATATGGCGCATCAGCGGTGCATTGGGCAGAAATGCGCCATTTTCCACCAGCTTTGGCCAGTTGGGCAGTCGATGCCGGGTCAGCCCCCAGATATCCGTGCTGACCCGAGAACCGCTTCCTTGTGTACGCTCGACCAAACCCAAGGCTCGCAGCTCCTCATAAGCAGATACCACAGTGCTTCGATTGACGTTCCATTCTTTGGCCAAGGCCCGCTCTGAAGGCAGCTTGCTGCCGGGCGGGAACTCTCCTGTCGAAATCCTTCTCTCCAATTCCTCGGCGATGATCCGGTAGATGGAACGTTTTTTCGGTTCAAGCTTTTTTGGGGACATCGTTTTCCCTCCGTTGGATTACTTTTCCTCTTCTCTTTCTAGGATAGTAAAGTGGATGGGTAAAATAAACCCGAATTGGATGGTGTTTTTGTGTCAAAGTACATGGATAATGAGAGTATGATATCGTAAAAGGAATTTGCGAAAGAAGTGAGGCAGAAATGGCGACATCGATCATTCTGGTGTTTGTTCTGATGGCTGTGGGATTAGTTGCAACGCTAATGGTCGGCTTTGGGAAGAAGGATAAACCATACGGCTCCATGGCTCTGCGGCATTGGAAACGGATGGGGATTTACTACAGTCTGTGTGCAGTGCTTTTGATTGGCATTTTTGTATATTTCTTTACCTGAGTTGGAAACCTGTACTGTTGACTGTGGATCTATGGACAATCACATATGATGTAGGGTAAGCTCGGCAAGGATTATGGCCGGGCTTTTTTTCGTGAATCGAGGGATTGATGTGGTGTATCGAAAAAATATCTCGGTGTAGATTATTTGTTTATGTCTCCAAAGAAGGGGGTATAGAACCGTGTAGAAAATACGGTTTGGAATGGGAGCGAGATAAATTGGAACAAAACAGGAAAAAGCGGTCGATGTCCTTGCGCAGCAGGCTCGTACTTGTCTGCATTTTGTTGTTGGGTATTCCGAGTTTATTGACGGGTTACATTGGGTACGATCGATCCAAAGCAGAACTGGATCAAGTCGGAAAAGAGCGTTTGATAGGTAACGTTCGTATGGTAATAGGAATGATCTCCCTGCTGCAAAAAGAAGTAGAGGCAGGGCACCTGAAGCTGGAAGAGGCCCAGGAAAAGCTGCGTCTGGAGATCTTGGGACCCAAAGGAAGCGACAACAAAAGACCCATTCAGGACAAATATTCCGTCGGGGAAACAGGCTATGCCTGGGCGATGGACCAAAGCGGCAACAGTGTGATGAATCCGATGAACGAAGGTCAAAACCTGAGGGAGGCTGTGTCCGTAGACGGCGTGGAAATCGGCAAGGAATTCATCGAAAAGGGGACCAGCGGCGGCGGATTTGTGACTTACAAATGGGAAATGGCAGGCACGTCAGAGCTGGAAACCAAAATATCGTACGTCGAGCAAGAACCGTACTGGGGCTGGATTGTCGGTGCGGGAGTTTATCTTCCCGAGTTTAATAAAGGGGCAAACACTGTCTTTTATTTCGTATTGGCTATTACGGGAGGCTCACTGCTGGTGGGGGCTGTGATCATCTGGAGGGTGGCCAGCCGGATTACCCGGCCGATCGTAGAGATTGCATCCCATGCGCGGCGCGTATCGTCGGGGGATTTGACGGTCGAGGCGGTGAAGATTGACCGTGTAGATGAAGTTGGGCAGCTTGCTCACGACTTTAATCAGATGACGAGACAACTGCAGGAATTAATACGGGAAGTCCGCATGAATACGCTGTCTGTCGTCTCTACGGCAGAGCAGTTGTCAGCCTCCGCCGAGCAGAGCACGAAGGCAGGCGAGCAGGTAGCCGTCGCGATTCAGGAAGTGGCAGCCGGTTCGCAAAAACAAGCAGAGCAGCTTGACGGTGCTACGGAGGTCGTCACTGAAATGGCGGAGGAAGTGAATCGCATCACCGATGCAGCGCATGCCGTTACGCAAACATCTCAGCAGGCGGCAGTCAGGTCGCAGGATGGAAACCGGGCGATTCAGACCGTGATTGACCAAATGAACTCGATCAATCACACGGTCGAAGATTTGTCCGTGAACATCGAAGGATTGGGGCAACGTTCTACACAGATCGGAGAAATCGTCGAGGTGATTACCGGTATTGCCCAGCAGACCAACCTGCTCTCTTTGAATGCCGCGATTGAAGCAGCGCGTGCCGGAGAGCATGGACGCGGCTTTGCGGTAGTTGCTGATGAAGTGCGGAAGCTGGCGGAACAGTCCTCCGGTTCCGCACAGCAAATCGCAGAATTGATCACAGCGATCCAAACGGAGACAGCGAAGGCTGTGACCTCGATGGAGTCGGCAATTCGCGAGGTGCGGGAAGGAATCCAACTGGTGCATGGCGCCGGTGAGTCATTCGCCCATATTCAGGGCTCCGTCAGCGAAGTGACGGACCAGATTGACAACGTGAACGTCGCTGCTGAAAAAATGAAGGCAGGGATGGACGGCGTGCTGGGCTGGAGATGATCCGGGAGATTAACCAGATCGCCAATGAGACTGCCTCCGGCTCGCAAAATGTTTCGGCGGCGACGGAAGAACAGCTCGCAGCTATGGAGGAAATCTCTTCATCGGCAGAGGCGCTCTCCCAGATGATGGATGAATTGAATGGATTGGTGCAAAAATTTCAGGTCTGATTCCAGTTTCGGAAATACGATGAGAATAAAAGGTGCCTCCCCATGATATGCTCCCCATACGGTAGACAGGTTAAATAATAAAACCTGTTTGCTGTAAGGGGAGCTTTTTCATGCGTAAAATTGGTGCTTCGGAGAAGCTGGCTATTCTTCAAGAAATTGAAAATGGTCAGCTTGGTGTCATGGCTGTAGCCAAAAAATACGGTCTTACCAAAACAACTTTGGCCAAATGGCGACGTCGTTATGAGGTTTACGGTTACGAGGGGGGAGAGATTCGAACCCACAATAACCGTCATTCCCCTGAACTTAAGCTTCAAGCTGTTCAAGATTATCTATCCGGTCAATACTCCCAGTATGAAATCATCTATAAATATAAAATCGCTAGCACCACCCAACTCAAAAACTAGTTGGACAAGTATAATGGTCACAGCAGCTTAAAATCGTATAACGAGGGAGCAAAAGCTATGACCAAGGGCCGGACTACAACATGGCAGGAGCGAATCGAGATTGTTCACTTCTGTCTAGCACAAAAAAATGACTACCTGAAGACAGCGAGCCATTTTCATGTGTCTTATCAACAAATATAGCAGTGGGTCAAGAAATACCAGGAGGGCGGGCAGGATGCCCTGCAGGACCGTCGCGGTCGAAAGAAGGCAACAGAAGAGCTAACCGAAGCAGATCAGCGAAAGCTGGAAATGAAGAAGTTGGCATATGAAAATGAGCGGCTACGAGCGGAGATTGCTTTCTTAAAAAAGTTACAGGAATTTCAAAGGAGGCGAAGCTAAGCGGACAAAGAGCCATCATCTATCGATGATGATGAGGTGGAACAAGCAATTATCCGTATTTTTGAAGAGAATCAGCGCGTTTATGGAGCAAAAATGATTCAAGCAAAACTTCACGAAGAAGGACTGAAGGTTTCCAGAAAGCGGAGGAAGCCCGTTTTATATCGGAGCAGCGCAGTATGAGTACTGGAAGCATACCCATTTGATCATCGATGTGGTTCCGGGGAGAGGAAGCGGCTTTTCTTTGGAAGCCCCGCATGGTGTAAGGTTTCTTACTCGCTCCCGATGTTTTACAGATGAAGATCGTATGGACAGCTTGGATGAAGGAAGATAAGGAAAGAGCAAGGACAGAGTAAAGCTCTGGGAATCCCGAAAAGAAGGGAATTTCCGGGGCTTTTTCTGATGGGCTCGGTTTCACAACACCAATTCTAGATGTCTCCTTCTTTTGTCATGAATGAAGTGGATAAGTAAGGAAAAAGGAAATATTCCAATAAAAGGGAAATGGTGATTTAATGATTAGTGACATGTAAAAAATCCTAGAAGATGATAAGTAGCATGCCTTTTCGTGATCGTTGGGAATCACCATCTAGCGATGAGTAGGTTACAAAGGAGATGTCTTTGATTGAGTGAGGTATTTCGTTTATGGGAGAGAATGAAGGGCTGCGGGGCTCTCATTTTGGTTTTCATATTGTCTCTCGCTGTGATTAGCGATGCAAATGTGGTAGTGGCATCCGGCATCAATGCTAGCGGAATTAACGCAGAGGGAATTCATGCGGAAGGCATTCGTGTAGAAGGGATTAATCCAACAGGGATAAATTCTAGCGAAAACGAGCAAAACGGAGGACTATACCGTGTGACAAAGCTAGGGGCGGCGGCAACCAACAGTAGTCAGGTAGGGAGTACCCCAAGTGTACAAGGAACTGGTCCAGTCGCAGGTTATTCACAGGGTAGTAATATACTCCCAGGTATGAATCAACAAAAAGCCTTCGGAGTATCTGATGCATTCACAAACAGTATGACCTTGAACAAGATCTACCAAGACGGGGGCCTGCACCGTGTATCAAAGCTGGGTGTGATGGCGAATTCTTCAACGAGTTTTGGAAGTATACCACCTAAGCTAGGAGCCTACCCACCAGCAGCGAAACCTCAGGCAAGTACACCTGTACCTTTTCCGAAAGGGAAAGCTCCTTTGCAGGGAGAAGGATATGGCACCCAGTCTTTCTGGACATCAGTAACGAATGCTACAAAAAAACACGGGCTCGAAATGTCGGCTGGAGCGGGGTTGCTTGGATTAGCGGCAGGAGGAGCACTAGCCGCCAAGGCAAGGGGAAGGGCGGGAAGCTCGGGAAGCTCGGGAAGCTTGCAACGGGTCCCACAGTGGCTTATCGCCAGCGGAGGCGCCTTATCGTTTGGAGCCCTTTCAAAAAAGCAATGGTCAGCACATAAAGGAAAGATCGCAGCCGCCTCTCTATCTATCGCTGTACTCGGCGGTGGAAGCGCGTACTTGTATAATGAAAATCAAAAAGCAGCGATGGATGCTGCGCAAGCCAAGGAAAGACATCAGTATTATCTGCTTAGTAAGATAGAGGACTCCGCCACGTACATGAAGGAAAGGTATGGAGACCAGCCGCGGGGTATCTATCGGGATGAGCAGGGCAAATTGCGTCACGCTAATGGTGACATTGCGTGGGATTTCATAGAACAGTATGCCTATAAAAATCCGGCCCTCTTTGAAGAGTTCGTATACCCGACGTATGAACATGGTGAACGCGTCATCTATTGGGGCGGGAAAGTGGCAGAATGGGCAATTGCGAACGGGATGGACGTTCATGAGGCAGAAAAGTTTATTACGTTTGTACCGGCAGAATTAAGGAAAGAAGCCTTTGAGAATGCTTATACGCATGTCAGTGTGAAAGCTTTTCAAGATGGGGGAGAGTTACCTAATTTTGGAGCTATCTTTCCAATTGCCGCAGCAGGTGCGATAAAAAATACGGGTAAGACGATTCCGAATGTGGAAGCGTCTACTGGATCAGGTGTTGTGAATGGAAGTAACAAAAGTCCGTTGCAGGGTGCTAAGGGTACGGGTAAGATTACTGGTTCTCTGAATGGCTTAACAGATGCAGAGAAAAAAGTTGTAAATGATCTGACTGCCCGTGGTAAAAATGTCGAAATTATTCCTAAAGACCCGAATTCTAAAGTTAAAACACCTGATTTTAAAGTTGATGGAGTTAAAACAGAACTCAAGACCTTAGAGAATCCCAATGTTAACACTGGTATAACAAGGATACAAAAGGGATTGAAGCAAGGAGCAGAAACGGTGATAATTGACGCTAGGGACGCAGGATTGACTGTAGACCAAGCAAAGCAGATTATTAACCGTGCATCTGGGACATATCCTAACAGAACAATTCCAGGTAAGGTTGAAATTTGGACGAATGAAGGAACTATCACATATCCTTAAGAGGAGGGGTGTCAATGGCAAGATTACAATGTAAATGCGGTGTAACACTTTCAAACTCAAATGCACCTAATGATGTTGAATTAAGGGTTTATACAGATAAAGAATGGGACGATATTATTAATTTAGGAGATTCAATTGACCCAGTTACAATACCGTTTCCCCAATATGATGTATGGAGATGTACCAATTGTGAGAGAATTTATGTGTTTGATGGCGATACAGTAATAAAAACCTATGTTTTAGAGAATGATGAATAATTTTGGCTCTTGGCTTGCGTGATACACAGTATCTGACGTAGTCTATGCACCGCGCACCGCCTAATTAGTGGGTGGGAGATAACGAAGCCAAGTATCTCGGCTTTTCATGCACTGCGAAGACTAAACCGATTCAGTAAATCATCTAAATAGTGCGGGGAGATACGGTAATCTAATCAAATACATTCGGGAGTTACCGATATTATTTAGGCTGGCTTGTTATTCATGGATTACTCCCGATGTGCCAAATTCAAGATTCAATAACGCCCTATGCTTCTGTATGTCTGGTGTGATTCCTGCCTGTAGAGTGTCTAACCTATAAGGGAAGACAACTTGAAAGGAGAAATCAATCATGATTCATCCAGTTAAGGAATGCATTCAGAAGCTAGGGCTAACACATCGGGCGTTTGTTGTCCTGTATGACATCTCATGGGAAAGGTTTCGTAGTTGCTTGTATGGCTACACCGCTTCCATCCCCTGCGCCATCCTGAATGTCATGGTACAGCATGGCTTTGATGAACAGGAAGCACAGCGGCAGTATCTCTTATGGAGGAAATGGAGCGTTCAGCAAAAGCTAGCCGCCCCCGCCACCACCGAGGGGAGGGTGAATCCATGAAACGACTACCGTTGGATAACGCCCTAACCCTAATGCGACGGGAGAACGTGCTAGGACATGGCTTTGATCTTGATGAACTTACTCAAATCTTCGTTAAGTATGTCATAGACCCGGTGTCACAGGAGCAAGTTGAACTGAGCCTCGCGCATTATCTTGCTAAATCAAAGTACGATGATGTCGTTCATCGGAATCAAGTCTTAGCCAAAGTTGCTCAGTTCCTTAATCAGTATGATTGGCGTCTATCCGACGATCATATAGATTACTACCGTAAATACTTGCCGTTGTTTGGCTAACCTATCCCCCGCCGTTGTGCGGGGTTTCTATTTGCTGTTTTCGTTGGGATATAAAAATGGGGGGCGGGGGAGTTCGAGGCTTTACAATCTCAATCATCTATATCTATTCATGATTCAATGGATTCTTGATTCGTGCTATCCGATGCTATCTATTCTGATACTATAGAGCTATCCTCTGAGCTTCTTCTCGTTCTGTTATTCTATCCTCTATTTCTAGCTTACTCATGTCCTTATTCCTATCTATTCTCTTACCAGTGTCAGCGTTCATTTCAGTCTCACCCCCCGCCCGCTTCGCAGGCGGGGAGTTCACCTGTGTGAAGGGAGGACAACAGAGCGTTTGGATTGTCAACACCAAACTAGACAGATTTCTTAAGTGCAACTTCTTTGTACGTTATAGGACTCAGATAACCTAATGTGGAATGAATCCTTGTTTCGTTAAACCATTTTATATAGATTCCCAGCTCCTTTTTTAACTGAGCTAACGATTCAAACTGACGATTTCTCACGAACTCCGCTTTGATCAGCTTAAAGGTTGCCTCTGCCACTGCATTATCATAGGGGCAGCCTTTCATACTTAGTGAGCGTTTGATATTGAACGTATTGATCACATCATCAATCGTAAGATTTTTAAACTCACTGCCACGATCCGAGTGAAAAAGCTGAATTTGGCGCAGATCTCCTTTTACGCTTGCAAATGCTTGATAGACGAGTGCGGCATCTTTGAATTTTCCGCAGCTGTGACCGATAATCTCCCGATTAAACAAGTCCACAAGCAAGCAAATATAGTGCCACTTGTTTGCGACTCGAACGTAGGTCAAGTCACTCACAACAGCTTCGAGAGGTGCTTCTTTCACAAACTCGCGATTCAGTTCGTTCTGAATTGGCGATTCGTTACATGACGACACATTCGGTTTATACTGTGCAACCGTGTAGACCGAAACCAGAGCGTTTTTCTTCATCAAACGTCCAATGCGCCGTCTGGAAACCGTCAGTCCCTCTTTGTGAAGTTTTGCTTTGATCTTTCTTGCTCCATAAACGCGCTGATTCTCTTCAAAAATACGGATAATTGCTTGTTCCACCTCATCATCGATAGATGATGGCTCTTTACTCTCGTAGTAGTAGGTACTCCGATTGACCTGGAGGATCTTGCACATGGCCAATACGGAATACTTATGAGCGTTTTGCTGGATTACCATTATTTTCGTCCGAAGATCAGCGCCGCTTGCTTTAAAATATCGTTCTCCATCTTCAGTCGTTGATTTTCCTTACGTAGCTGAAGTAGCTCGTTTTGTTCATCTGTACGGTTATCGCTTTCTTTGAAGGAACCGGTGGTTCTACTCTGTTTTACCCAACGATCAAATGCAGATGCACTCAGATCGTATTCTCTCAAAATATCTGCACGTGGTTTGCCGTTCTCATAAAGTTGAACCATTTGCTGCTTGAACTCATCTGTAAATACTCGACGCTCACGTTTAGCCATGACATTCTCTCCGTCCTTTTTCGATTTGTTTCTAATCTACTAGACCTTAAGAGAAGTGTCCAATTCAGTGTAGCCGATTCAGTTCCCCCTCTTGCGAGGGAGAACGACTAGGCTGTGTGAAGTTGAGGTATCCCGAGCCTACGAGACATCTGGCGCACCCAGGTGTAGCTTTACTGCGCGGATAGCCCGAAGCTATCACTCTGTCAAGGTTCCCTGTCCTTTCGGACACTACGACGGAAAATCTGGGGAAGTTGAAGTAAGTCATCACGTCTTACTTTGCCAAAGGCGAATCTTCCGCTTCTAACGCGACTTCGTTCATGTAATAGGAAGAATTACATGACCACATTCGGCTGATGAACGCCGAGGCATTTTTTAACGTGTTCTTCTGCGACCACGGATAGAGCTTCAATATTCAATTCAGTGTCTTGTTAGACCTGTTACTTTCTCTATACGGCTAGACTAGGACAGAGTTAAGGGAACCGCATCAAGTTTCTATAAAATATTCCCGTAGGAGTCACGCCGCCCCTGCGCTCGCGAGGGCGGTTTCTTCTTTTCCTAGACACTGGGGGGGTTCTTAGATTGCCCTGTTCTGATTCCACGAAACGATTAAAAATATATATTCATATTGCTCTTAACCCCCTTTACATGCCTTCCGTGATGTGGTTCTGTATTCCCCACAGCAAGTTGATTTCGCCCTTTGACAACCGCATATTGAAGCCTGTGAACTGCCCCGCCGCCTGCCCTATTTACGTATGCGGAATGCGCGGCGGCAGTAGCTGATTCCAAGGGCGTTACGAAAACTTGAATTATTGAAACGAGGTGATGATTGCATGAAAGATCGTGTAGTTGGTTATGTTCGCGTCTCTACGCAAGGACAGGTGAAGGATGGCTATTCGCTTGCCTATCAATCAGAAGAGATCGAGCGTTATTGCGCCCGCCACAACCTTGAATTGCTGGACATATACAAGGATGAAGGCATTTCAGGGGCGAAGGTGGATGAGGACGAGCTAACCATAGAACGCGAGGGGCTTCAAGAAATGCTATCCGACCTGAAATGGCGGGATGTGAAGCAGATCGTTGTCCTGAACACTAGCCGCCTATGGCGGGCGGACATCGTGAAAGTGCTGATTCAGCGGGAGCTAAAGCGGCATAAAGTCGATGTCAAAGCCGTTGAACGGCCGCAATACAGCATCTATGCTCATGACCCATCGGACTTTCTAGTCAACGGCATGATGGAACTGCTAGACCAATACCAGCGGCTAGAGATTGCCTTAAAGCTAAGCCGAGGGCGGCGCAAGAAGGCTCAGGAAGGTGGCTATGCTGGCGGTAGAGTAGCATATGGCTATTTAGCTGTCAAAGGACAAAAGTCGCTCTCCATCGACCCTGTGCAGGCTGAGACGGTGCGTAGATTGTTTGAGATCAAAAATGATCATCCGTCTTGGTCATTATCTCAAATCGCGGCAGAACTGAATTAGGCGGGCTATAGAACCGTTCAGGGCAAGCTCTTCACGAAGGTGCAGGTGAAGCGAATCCTAGACCGTGAGGACTTCTATCGGGGAATATACCGCTATGGACAAATAGAAGCCAAAGGCTTGCATCAGCCGATTATTATCTAATTTCCCCCATCGTACTTAACTATGGCGTAGCACTATCGTATAGAGCAAGTAGAAGCACCAACAAACAAGGTTAAACCAGAAAAGAATGGATAGGCTTGCGTCCCAATGCGGGTCATGCGAATGACTAACGCTCGAACTGAGGTTGCCGACTTTCTTTTCTATTCTTTAAATTCGTTGATCGAGGTGATGTCTTTTGAACCAACATTATAAACAAAAGCATATTTACGTAGGCGTAGATCTTCATAAGGCTACTCACACTGCCGTGATTGTAAACTGCTGGTATGAGAAGCTGGGCGAAATCCAATTCGAGAACAAGCCCGCCGCCTTCGAGGAACTGCTCACCTATGTAAAGAAGCTCTGCAAAAGAGGCATGACCCCGATCTATGGATTAGAGGACGTGGGTGGCTATGGGCGGTCATTAGCCGTGTTCCTCGTAGAGAATAAGCAGAAGGTGAAAGAAGTCAATTCAGCATTGTCCTTTGCTGAGCGCAAGAGCTACCCAACTACGCAGAAAAGCGATAGCTGGGATGCAGAATGTGTGGCGAAGATACTTGTCAGCAAGCTCGAAATTCTGCCCGATGCGAATCCGCAAGATATCTATTGGACAATCGGGCAACTCGTAGCGAGAAGAAATGCGCTGATTAAAGCGCATACCGCACTCAAGAACCAGCTTCACATGCAGTTGTCCCATCATTATCCGAGCTACAAGAAATTCTTTAGCGATATTGACGGGAAATGTACCTTGGAGTTCTGGCATACCTACCCCGCCCCGCATCATCTGAAAGGCGCGAGTTTGGAGGATTTGCGGGAGATGCTGTTGAAATCCAGTCACAACACCTGTTCGACTAAGAAAGCCGAGGAAATCATGGCATTGGTGGCGGCTGATGGCGAGACTAAGCGGGAGTATCAAGAATCTAGGGATTTCCTGATTCAAAGCCATGTCCGAGACATCCGTTTTAAGAAGGAAGAAGTTCAAAAGGTAGAAGATCAACTATGCCGCATGATGAAGAAACTGGGCTTTCAGCTAGAGACGATGCCAGGCATCGACCTTGTAACGGCATCGGCTTTAGTTGCTGAGATCGGAGACATTCACCGTTTTTCCTGTCCAGATAAGCTGGCTCTTTTTGCGGGGATAGCTCCTGTAAAGTTCAGTTCGGGTGGGAAGGGCAAGGAACAAAAGAGCAAGCAGGGAAACCGCACCTTGCACGGCATCTTCTATAACCTTGCTGTCCAGCAGGTGCAAGTCTCCAAAGGAAGCAAGCTCCCCCGCAATCCTGCTTTCCTAGCTTACTATGAACGAAAACAAGAGGAAGGTAAAACGAAAGGACAAGCGTTAGTCTGCATCATGCGGCGGCTGGTTAACATCATCTACGGCATGATGAAGAACAAGACCCCGTACATCGCCCCGCCCCTCGCTGAACAAGTTGCCTAATGATAGAATGGTGGTAGTTGGAAAATCTGACTGCCACCATCCTTTTAGCGGGATTTAGCTTTACCACATAGGGGACGGGTAAATCTCTCAGTGAGCTTGGGCTTAAAGATGGAATGAAAATAAAGACAAATGATGCCCTAAGTAAAGCGGAACAGTTTCTAGGTTCAGGATATAAGGATATGGGGAATGGACGGTTTGTATCTGCAGATGGAACTAGAGTTGTTAGAATGGGAGATAGTGATATACTTGGAAAACATGGAGGGGGACCACATATGAACTTTGAAACATTAGTTCCGAATCCAAGTAAACCAGGAAAGATGAAAGTGAATAAAAATCTGCATATTTATTTGGAGGATTAACATGGAAATAAAAATTCAAATCCCAACATATTCAAGGGATAATGGTATCGAATTTGTTTGGGAGGACAACTTTATCATCCAAGCAGATAATAATCTAAATTCATTAGTGATTAAAGCAAATAAGGAAGGACTTCAATCATTAGCGAAACACCTCCTTACTTTAGCACAGGATGAAGTGCCTGTTGATACCCATCTGCATTACGATGAATTTAATTCACTAGAAGAGGGCTCGTGTGAAATTGTAATTCAGAAGATATAAAGGCATTGTAATAGTGAGAACCTTGGAGGATTGAACTCTAAGGTTCTTTTAATTAAAGGGCTACCTAGTGTCGAATGAACCCATCCATTAAACAAATAACACATATAACCCACATAATACCTCTATGAAAATTTAATCAATTGGATTGTACGCACACATAAAGTCGAAAAGTATAACCTAAATATCGCAATAGAGTTACATTAAACAGGTCGATTTTGGTTAGATACCACCATCATTGACCTGTTTTTTATTAGCATCGTTTTCTACCTTGCCTATGAAAATATTTAAACCTAGATTCTGCGAACCTTAGAGGTTTATCCTTCTAAGGTTCTTTTTTGTGTTGGTTACGATTCCTTTCAAGTCGAGCCTTTTGCAGCGAAAGCCAACTCCAAAAAGACTCTATAAGGAATTTTTTTTGCAAATGGGAGAAGGGGAAATAGCAAAAAGGTTGTGATTTTCGGGAGAAAAACACCTTTATACTATAATCTCATTATTTACTAAATTTGTAATTTTTGTACAATCAAAACAAGGGGAACCTTCGTTCCCTTCGAGGAGGGAGAAAGAATGAATGAAAACGCAGGTATATTTGAAATTCCTATCGTGAAAGCTTTTGTGAAAAAAAGAAAGAATAGGAATCTAATCTACTCGTTTTTAACCAACCCTTCCCAGGAAACCGAAGTAGCCTTGGACAAAGCCTTTCGAGATTTTTATTTCAATGCGCGATTCCTCTCGTATATCTCCAAAACGCTGCATTTTCACGCCATCAATTTTGATAAGCGAGTCAGAAAACAACAGTGTCTCTCCCTGAATCAGACGGTTGAACACGCAGGCAGCGTCGAACTGATCGAATTGATCCCTGACCCCCGCTCCGTCTGCGCGTTTGAACGGGCACAAGGTGAGCAAATCGAATCCCATCTCGACAATCTTCACTTGGCACAGGCCGTGTCGCAATTGTCCATGAAACAAAAGCAGATCCTCTTTATGTACTACGTCAAAGGCTACAATGATTCAGAAATCGCCAAGGTACTGGGTGTGAGTCAACAAGCCGTTTCTAAAATGCATAAAAAATGCTTGCTGTTCCTAAAACACGCAATGAACGAGGTGAGAGAAAGTGGGTGATTTTGAAACGGTTCAATCATGGGCGTCCTTTATCGGGAACATGGGTTTTCCTATCGCGGTCACTGTCTATCTTTTCGTCAGGTTTGAACGGAAAATTGAGAGGCTGGAAAGAGTGATTGTCAATTTGGCCAACGTGATCAATAAAATGAATAAGTAGGGGAATGCCATGCATGACTTCCGCTATTTGATCCAGAAAGCAAAAATGGACGAAGAGGAACTGGTCACATTGCTCCGGATTTTTGAACCGAAAATCAGAAGTTGTCTGCGATACACGTCCCCATCGAATCAGCAGGACCTGGAACAGGAACTCAAGAAATCGCTTATGTCCATCATCAAAAATTATGACACCGAAATTCAACTCAGTATTTTTGATTTTCTTACGAGTGACAAAAAAAACTCATCCGGATAGTTTAGAGGGGGCGTCACATTTCGTGACGTCTTTTTTTGCGGCATAAGGATTAGGGCGTATCGTGGATAATTACATAATTTGGTAACTGTTTGCTGATCTTTATCGTCTGTTAAGTGACGAAAAGAAAGGCAGGGGATCGAAATGTACAGGAAAAAAGAGATGCTGCTGGCTGGAGTGATCTTTGCCACAATCGTTTTCTTGTCCGGCTGCATGGCGAATCCAATCGAAACCAGCGAGAGTGCCGTTTCCAAAAACAATCAAAAGATCCAGACCGAGCATGCAAAAGACCTTTTGGCTGACACGTACCGGGTGGATGAAGAAGCGAGGAAAATCTTTTACTACTTGAAGAAAGGGCAGCATGAAAAAATCTCGGTTGACTTCCAACTGGTCGATGGCCGCCTTCTATTTAAAGACGTTGCGCAGGGAATGGAGTTTCGTCCCGCGGTTCTGGAGAGTGAGAACCCGCTTGCATTAAATCTCATCCACTACACGGATGAAGAGGGGCGACAGATCGAAGTCTTTTATCAAGTTTACGATTTGGAAAAGCAATTGAGAAACCGTTTTGCATTGCAGTTTAACAAAGTTGAGGACCAATGGAAATTTGTGAGTATCTATGAGGTTGATGAATAAAGGGCGCGAGAAGCGGGGGATGGTCCCCCGCGTGATTCAACATGAAAAAGAAGAAGGGGCGTTCACCCACCCCCTTCTTCTGAATTCTTTTTCCCTGCTTATTCGATGGGCGGCAAGGTGTTTACAAAGCTGTTGATTCCATCCGCGATGGCATACCCGGCGTCTTTTAAAAATTGAGAGCTCTGGAGCTTTTCCTTGTCTGTAGCATGATCGATGAAGCCCACTTCCGCCAGGACTGCCCACGCTTTGTTGTTTGCCGGATCAATGACGTAAATGTTATCGCCGTTTCGTCCGCTGGGCGCCGACTTCACCTTGCGATCGGGCAGGCCCAGGCTGGCGACCATTCTTTTCTGCACGGCAGTCGCCAGATCGCCAGTATACCGGCTCGAATTGTCATGCTTCCAGGTTTCCAATCCGGTTCCGCCGCCAGAGTTGATATGAACGCTGACAAAGATGCTGGCGCCAAAGTTGTTCGAAGCCGTTGTCCGCGCCTTTAGGTCAGCAGCCTTGTCCGTACCCAGGGCGATGTCTGTTTCTCGGCTCATCTGGGTAGTGGCACCTAAAGCTTTGAGGCGATCCCGGACATGTTTGCCGATGACCAGTGTGAGATCTTTTTCCTTCAGCGTACCATTCGTCGCGCCCGGGTCCCAGCCGCCGTGACCAGGGTCGACAAATACTTTGAGATACTTGATGTCTGCCATGAAAACCACTCTCCTTTTTTGGGGGTTAGCTACTAAAGAAGAAGAGTGGATGAAAAAAACAACCTCTCTGAATTTTGGGTCTGGCATTTATGATTTTTAAGCTTCATAGGAGAAATGGCACGGTAAATAAGACTCATAAAAGTTAGTCAAATCTTCTCATTTGGGAAAGATGTATGATTTTCCCTGTATAAAAATGTATGGTACGATGGGGTGGTTATTTTTAAAAACACTTTTCAAAAAGAAGAGTAGAGAGAGAAAGGGATTAGAGATGAAAAGAAAACCGATCCTGTCATTCATTTTGAGCCTGGCCGTGGCACTTGGGGTTGTGAGTGGAGCAGGGGCAGAAACGCAATTGAACTGGGTAGAAGGTGGCAAGACTGTTGATGTAGGCTCTGGCCTGGCTGCTTTGGACTTGGGAGAGGATTTTGTTTTTCTAAACAGAGAAGACACGATCAAACTGCAGAAAGAAATCGGCAATGTCCCAAGTGAAAATGAACTCGGCAGTATTTTTCCTCGAAACGAAAATGAGGAATGGATTGTTGTACTGGAATATGAAGAAGTCGGCTACATCAAGGACGAGGAAAAGAACAAGATTGATGCCGATGCGATTCTGAAAAGCTACAAGGAAGGCACGGAAGCAGCGAACGAAAACAGAGATCCCGAGGATCAGTTGCATGTGCTGGGCTGGGATGTCGCACCGTCTTATGACGAAAAGACCCACATGCTGGAGTGGTCCATGCTTGGTGAGGATGCGCAAAAAAATAAACTGATCAACTACAATGTGCAGATGTTGACTCGGAAAGGATTTGTCTCCTTCCTGCTGATTACGGACCCAGCCAACCTGGCAAATGATAAAAAGACGTTGCAAGAAGCCATTATACCTACCTTTCATGTCAAAGAAGGAAACCGTTACGAGGATTTTGATGCCTCCACAGATAAAGTGGCCGAGTTTGGTTTGACCGGTCTCGTTCTGGGCGGACTGGGCGTCGCCCTGGCGAAGAAAGCGGGCTTGATCGGATTACTGCTGGTCTTCCTGAAAAAAGGATGGATCTTGATTTTGGCCGCGATCGGGGGCTTGTGGAAACTCCTTACCGGGCGGAGAAAGAAGCAACAGGATGAAGCGGCTGATGTGCAAGCGGCAGCCACGGTGGAGGAGTCGTCTCACGATGATGACCAAAAACCGCCGACGAGTCAAAATCCGTCGGTGTAAGTCATCGGCACTTCCGCCAAAACAATCAAGCGGCTGTGAACCATTGTGAAACGGACAGCGCTTCTCAGAGCACGGGGAAAAGTTCCGATCTTTTGAGGAGGCATATGATATCGCGAAAAGAGGCACCGACGGCAAAAGTCGTTTCGGTGCCTTTTTTGCATTCGTTGCGGATACGAAGGATTTACACCCGGAACATATATTCGTAGAATAGAAGGGAAGGTGGTGTAGAGCCGTGAAAAGAAAGCTGAACATAGCGAAAGTCCTGGAACAGCTTCGCCAGGAAAAACGCTTTTCCGATAACATTGTGCGCTGGGAGACGATTCCCCCACGGGAAGCCCGTACGGTGCCGTTTCCGGCCGAGATGGACACCCGCATCCGGGAGACGCTGATGCAGCGGGGAATCCCGGCTCTCTATACGCATCAGGAGACGGCTTTTCGCCATGCGCGGAGCGGGAAGCATATTGTGGCCGTCACGCCGACAGCTTCGGGAAAAAGTATGTGCTACCATCTCCCTGTCCTGCAGACGTTGACGGAGGACCCGGACGCCCGTGCTCTTTACCTGTTTCCGACCAAGGCATTGGCCCAGGACCAGAAAAGCGAGCTGCATGAGCTGATTGGCGAAATGGGACTGTCGATCAAGTCGGATACCTACGATGGCGACACGCCGGCGCAAATCCGGCAAACGATCCGCCAGGCCGGACATATCGTCATCACCAACCCCGATATGCTGCATTCCGCGATCCTGCCGCATCACACCAAATGGGTCTCCTTTTTTGAACATCTGAAATACGTCGTCATTGACGAATTGCATACATACCGCGGTGTCTTCGGCAGCCATGTCGCCAACGTGATTCGCCGCCTGAAGCGCATCTGCGCCTTTTACGGCAGCCGCCCCCAGTTCATCTGCACCTCGGCCACCATCGCCAATCCGCGAGAGCTGGCGGAGATGCTGACAGAGGAGCAGGTTGAGCTGGTGGACAACAACGGGGCGCCGACGGGCAAAAAGCATTTTCTTTTTTACAACCCGCCGGTCGTCAACAAGCAGCTCAATATCAGGCGCAGCGCCACACTGGAGGCCCGCGATATCACAGCCGCGTTTTTGACCCAGGGGATTCAGACGATCCTGTTTGCGCGCAGCCGGGTGCGGGTAGAGATTTTGCTCAAATACCTGCAGGAGCTGATCAAGCGAAAGCTGGGCGAAAAGACAATCCAGGGCTACCGCGGCGGTTATCTGCCCAGTCAGCGCAGGGCGATTGAGAGAGGGTTGCGCCAGGGGGACATCATCGGAGTCGTCAGCACCAATGCCTTGGAGCTGGGCGTCGATATCGGCCAGCTGCAGGTCTGTGTCATCACCGGCTATCCCGGATCAGTCGCCAGCACCTGGCAGCAGGCGGGCCGGGCAGGGCGGCGGCAGGATGAGTCTGTCGTCATCCTCGTCGGCAGCTCAACGCCGCTCGATCAGTACGTGATTATGCATCCGGAATACTTTTTTGAACGCAGTCCGGAGACGGCCCGGATCAATCCGGACAACCTGATCATTCTCGTGGATCACATCAAATGTGCGGCATATGAGCTTCCCTTTGCCAAAGGCGACCGCTTTGGCAGCGCAGAGATTTTGGAGATTCTGGAGTTTTTGACGGAGGAGCAGATTCTTCACCACGCCAAGGGCAAGTGGTTCTGGATGAACGACTCTTTCCCGGCTCACAATATCAGCCTGCGCTCCGCATCACAGGAGAACGTCGTGATCATCGACATCTCCGAGCGCGGCAATGAAAAGGTGATCGGGGAGATGGACCGCTTCAGCTCCATGACCTTGCTGCATGAGGAAGCCATCTATCTGCATCAGGGAGTCCAATACCAGGTGGAGAAGCTGGATTATGAGGAGAAAAAGGCGTACGTCCGGGAAGTGCAGGTCGATTACTACACAGACGCCAATCTGGCGGTGCAGCTGAAGGTGTTGGAGGAAGACCGGCTGCGGCAGGCTGCCCAGACCGAGTTTGCCTATGGTGAGGTAACCGTCAACGCCATGGCGACGATCTTCAAAAAGATCAAGTTCGAGACGCATGAAAACATCGGCTCCGGTCCGATTCATCTGCCGGAGGAGGAGCTGCATACGAATGCGGCGTGGCTCAGCTTTTCGGAGGCGGTGCTGGAGGCTGTGGGAAAAAGTGAAGTCGAGCGGGGACTGGTCGGGCTGGCACACGTCCTGCAGCACGTCGCGCCCTTGTTTGTCATGTGCGACCGGATGGACCTGCATGTGATCCCCCAGCGAAAAGCGGTTCATTCCGGAGCACCCACGATTTTTCTCTATGACCGCTATCCCGGCGGCATCGGCCTGAGTGAGCAGGTGTACAAAGAGATGGACACGATCTTGTCGCGAGCCGAGGAGCTGATTCTCTCCTGCCCTTGTGAATCGGGTTGTCCGTCCTGCGTCGGTGCTGCTGATGACGGTGCAAAGGAACTGGCGCTCTCGCTTTTGCGCGTGGCCCAAGGGGGCAGCATCCATGTCTCTTAAAGCCAAGCTGAACCGCTTCAAAGGGCATTTGACGCGGGAGGCTCCGGATCATGCAGCGTCTGCCACTGGGCAAGCGCCTTTCTCTCGCGCTGAGTCCTCCTCTGCTACAGAAACATCGCCAGCACCCGCGCCTGTACGAGCGTCCTCCGCGCCTCCTTCTCAGCACCTCTCCATTTCTTCCGGGGGTTATTCAGGGGACATTCCCTTTCTGCAAAAGTGGGAGCAGCTGGGGGCCGAGCCTTATGTCCTGGAAGACGAATACGTGATGGTGCGGGAGGTCCGCTACCCGATCTCGCAGCGCCACGGCCGCTACCCTTTTTCCGGCTTGCATGAGGCCATCGAGGCATGGGAGCGGGCTGGTTTGGAGCACCCTTTGTCCACTTCTGGCAGAACGGTGGAGGATCTGCTGTTTTTTGATACAGAGACGACCGGGCTGCATGGCGGTGCCGGAAACACGGTCTTTCTGCTGGGGCATAGCCGGATCGAGGGGGAGCATGTCGTCGTCCGGCAGCATTTTCTGGCCGCACCACAAGCGGAAGCGGCTCTCTACCACTCCTTCCTGGAGGATTCTCGAACCGCTACTCATCTGGTCACGTACAACGGCAAATCATTTGACTGGCCGCAGGTAACGACCCGGCATACGCTTTTGCGCGATCTGGTTCCCCGCCTGCCGACGTTCGGTCACTATGATTTGCTCCACGGGGCTCGCCGCCTGTGGCGAGAGGATTTGGAATCCTGCCGGCTTTCGCTGATTGAGCGGGAGAAGCTGGGTGTCGTAAGGGAAGATGACGTCCCCGGATACCTGGCTCCGATCCGCTATTTTGACTTTTTGACAGACCAGGACCCGGATACGGTAGCTGGTGTTCTCCGGCACAACGAAATCGACGTGCTTTCCTTGATTACACTCTACATCCATCTCTCATCCCTGCTGTTGTCCCGCGAGCGCACGAAAATCTCCGACGAGGAGCGTTTCAAAGTGGGGCAATGGTATGAGTCTTTGGGTGATCTGGAACGCGCAAATCAGTTTTATCAGCTGGTTGCTGCAAGTCAGGGCCCTCTGCATGAAAAAGCACAGATTGCAATGGGGCGCTGCTTTAAAAAGCAGAAGAATTGGCGTCAGGCGCTACAGCTCTGGGAGCGGGTCAACGAGTCTGGCGTTCCCCTCCCCGAGGATGTATGGATCGAGATGGCCAAGCTGTACGAGCATCAGGTAAAAGACTATGATCGGGCATTGCACTGCGCGAAAAGCGGATTTGAAAGCTGGAAGCAAAAAGCCGCCTTGCTGCGCCGCCGCTCCAAAGTAGAGGAAGCGGCGTACCGCAAACGGATCGAGCGGCTGGAACAGAAGGGCAAGCAGTGGACGGAGGAGGCTTTGGATTACGGAGGCGGCCTGGTGTAGCAGGTCAGCGTGATACGGTTACGGTTCGGTAACCAGATAGCAGGATAATGCAAAACCCGCGAAAGCCGTTCGCGGGTTTTGTTCTAATAGAGACAAGCGGGGTGTCAATAGAGACAAGTGGGGTTTCGAAGACCAAGCCAATCGGGGTTCCGAGTGTCGCCAAAACATTCGGCGCAAACAACACTCAGGCTTGCGGTGTCGGCGCTCCGTACTTGGCGCGGTATTCGCGGGCCAGTATGCTCATCAGGATGGAGTCATGGTATTCATGGTTGTAGTAGAGGGCTTCGCGCTGCACGCCTTCCTTCGTGAAGCCTACCTTTTCGTAAGCGCGGATTGCCTGCTGGTTGTAGGAAAAGACATTCAGCTCGATCCGGTGGAGATTCAAAATCCCGAATCCGTAGCCGAGCAGAAGTCGCATCGCTTCGCTGCCCAGTCCCTTGCTTTGGTACTGAGGCTCGTTGATAGCGATGCGGATATTGCAGTTGCGGTTCGTATGATCGATGGATTGAAGCGCGATATCGCCAATCACTTCATCGGTTTCACGCAAGGCGATCAGCAGCAGCAGACTGGATGAATCCTGCGATTTGGCATCGATGTAGCGGTGAATTTGTTCACGGGTAAAGCTGTTTTGGGTTCCCGTCAGGCGACGCGCTTCGGGATGGAACAGCGTGCGGAAGTACAGGTCTGTATCGGCCAATTCGATCGGCCGCAGATAGACGCGCTCTCCTTCGAGAAATCGGACCGGTCTGTTTACAGGTGTATGCATGGCAAATGCCTCCTTTTGATTACGTATAGGATACCGGAAAAGTGTATACTCAAAAATAGACAGATTTGAAAAAAATAAAAGGACAGATGGAGTAGTGGGCATGTTATATACACCGCAAATCGACTATTCAAGCAGAGAGCCGCATTATCTGCAAATCTACGAGCAGATCAAGCAGCAGATCATTTCGGGAACGTTTTCCGAACAGGTCAAGCTCCCTTCCATCCGCAAACTCGCAGATAGCCTGGGACTCAGCACCACACCGGTTGAAACAGCGTATCAGCAGCTTCTCGCAGAGGGGTTTATCGCCAGCAAACCAAAGAGCGGCTATTACGTTCAATCTCTGGCAGAGACCGATGGGGGCAATCACGGAGATCCTGCAACCAGAGACTTGACCGTGGCACGCCTGGAGCATCGGGACAACGCCACGTATCCGTACGATTTTCACCTCTCGAAAAATGATTTCTCCCTGTTTCCCTTTTCCCTGTGGCGCAGGCTGTTTCATCGGGTGCTCTGCTATGAACAGCGGCATCGTCTCTTTTACGGGGACCCGCAGGGAGAGCCTGGACTTCGCCAAGAGCTGGCCAGCTATCTGCGGCAGCTCAGGGGTGTCGTCTGTTCACCGGAGCAGATTGTGATCGGAGCGGATCAGTACGGCCTGCTGTCGCTGCTGACTCAATTGCTTCGGGGGCGGGTTACCCGTGTGGGGACTGAAAATCCCGGGTATCCGATGATGGCTTCGACGTTTCGCCGCAACGGATATGAGGTTGTGCCGATTTCCCTCGAAGCGGATGGTCTCAGCATCGAACAAGTGGAGAAAAGCGATGTCCAGCTTGTCTGTGTCACCCCGTCACACCAATACCCGTGCGGGATGATCATGCCCATCGCAAAGCGTTTGCGTCTGTTGGATTGGGCGATGCGGACAGACAGCTACATCATCGAGGATGACTACGATGGCGAGTTCCGCTATCACGGGCGTCCTGTTCCCTCTTTGCAGGGATTGAAGCCAGATGCCAACGTGATCTACATGGGCGGATTTTCACAAGTATTGGCCCCGGCCTTTTGTGTCTACTACATGGTTTTGCCAGAATCATTGCTGGAATCGTATGATTTGCTTTTAAGGGACCTGCTGCTGGAACAGCCGTCTTCCCCCTTGCACCAGCACACACTGCAGCTTTTTATGCAAGAAGGCCATTTTGAGCGGCATGTGCGACGGATGCGCAATACCTACCGCAAGAAACATGACGCAGTAGTCCTGGCTGTACAGAAGCATATGGGAGAGAAGGCGGAGCTGATCGGTGAAAACGCCGGTTTTCATCTGGTGCTGCGAGTAAAGCACCCGCAGGGGGAGTGCGAGCTGACCAGACGGGCCAAACAGGCGGGCATCAAACTAAGCTCCATGGCGTATACATGGATGACACCGCGGGATGAAAAGGCGCAAGCGGAGTTTATCTTGGGATTTGCCGGCATAGACCTGGACAAAATCGAGCCAGGAATCAAAAAGCTGGCGGAAGTCTGGTGGGGCGAGATGGATTTTTCTTCAAACCTTGACGGATGATTTGGCGGAGAGTACACTCAGAGTAGTTAGGAAAATGTAAAAAATATTATATTTTCCTAAATTCACAACGGGAGGTATCCGCTTTGCAGGACAGGATCATACAGGTGGCCGCTCGGGAAATCCAAACAAAAGGCCTGAAATTCACGATGGCGGAATTGGCCCGGCAAGCGGGTGTCAGCACAAAAACATTATACGGGTATTATACATCCAAAGAACAATTAATCGAAGAGATCATCGTGCAGACGTTAAAAGAGATGCAGGAGAAAGAAAAGGAGATCATGGGACAAGAGGAGATCGATCTGGCTGAAAAGCTAAGGCAAGTACTGGTCCATGTCCCCAACGGATTTGGCAATACCCACCCGCTGTTATGGCAGGAGTTGAAGCGATACTATCCGGAACAATGGAAGCTGGTCGAAGATTGTCTGGAGGAAGGCTGGGACAATGTCCGGAGCTTGTTGGAAAAAGGGATGGAGCAGGGACAGTTTGAACGGGTGTCGATCCCCGTTTTTCTTCAAATGTATATAGCCGCCATCAAGCAGTTGATGGATCGGCAATTCGTCGCAGCAATCAATATGACCGTATCCGATGCGCTTGATGCCATGGTAGAGATTCTGCTCCATGGCATTGTCCGACGTCACACGGCAACCAACGAGGAGGAATAAATCATGAGCTGGGTGTATCTGTTGGTCGCGATTGGATTAGAGGTAGCGGCCACTACCTGTATGAAACTGTCCGAGGGCCTGACCAAGCCCGTACCCTCGGTCATGATGTTCGTTTTGTATATCATCAGCTTTTCGTCACTCAGCTTGGCACTCAAGCAGCTTGAGGTAGGGACGGCCTATGCGATTTGGTCGGGCCTTGGGACAGCGGCGATTGCCGTCATTGGTGTCTATCTGTTTAAGGAATCCTTTTCCGCCCAAAAAGTAATTGCCATTTTGCTGATCATCGCAGGCTGTGTCATGCTGAATTTGAACAGTGACAGCCATCAAAGCAGCGGCCCGGCCAAACAAAGCGTCGATCACTTGAGCGGCAGCGGAGAATCGAGGTAAAGCTCGCCTGTTTCCCCGCTCTCAGATTTCATCCGGCTTTACGTATTTCTTTACAACCCGGAAAAAACCGATCGCACACATCACAATAATGGCAGCCCATGTCAGCAAAAAGCCGATCCCCAGGCTGATATCTACATCGACAAACCCATTTTGCCGCGCAACCACCAGGATGTAGACCAAGGGACTAGCCAGAACCAGATACAAGACCAAAAAGGAAAAGAGCTTTGCTGTCGTTTTCTTCTGAATGGTAAGAAAGACAAAAATATGGGAAACCAGCAAGAGGATAAACGTGATAGCTGTCAACAGCTTCATAGAGAGGGCCTCCTCTATCTATTTTTTTCTCGTATGCGGAACTCCTCGTGTACTACCATAGCGAAAAAGAGTCGTTCTATCAAGCGAAAGGAAGGGGGGAAGCTGGTTGAATTATAGCGGTGATACGCGGCTTCTCGTAAATGTGCTTGGATACGGCACCATGCTACTCGGGCTGGTCCTAATCTGGTTTCGCACACAAAAAGAACAGGAGCCAGGGCTTTCTCTCAAGCTGTTTGGCTATACGTTCCTGGCGATGTTCCGTTTTTCGATAAATCAGTTGGCGCTTCCGCTGGGGCTGGTTATTGCGATTTTTCTGTTGAAGCGCACGCAAATAAACAAACTGGCGAAGCAGCGTGCTGTCTGGCTGGGGGCTATCCTTTTTCTCGTTGGATTGTTGCCGATGGCGGATTGGGTGGAAAATGCGCTCCATCCCCGTACTCAGATGTCCACTTATCTGAATGAGGATTTGACGGGCAAAGGCTTTAATTTGCACGTTGCCAGCCCTGATCAACAACTCTTTTATTCAGTGAATGAGAAAGATGTCAGGGGGCGACTGATTTACGAAGCACTTCGGCAGTCTGTATACCAAAAAGGGGTTCCGCTGGACATACGAAGTGAAGAAGAGTACGAAATGCAATTGTTTCAGGATACCGATCAGGCAAAAGAAGGCTTCCGCAAGCTGGATTTTCTGGTCGCCTCAGACGGTTCGTATGTGAAGCTTCGCTACGAGGGGAGGACCTATGCCTTTGTCACCACTCCGGAATTCCAGCGTCTCATTCGAGAAGTTTTCGCGGAGAAGGAGTAGAGGGATATTCCCTGACTCCTGCCCGGATGTACGCCCAAAAACAGAAATAAAAAGCCTGTACACGACGCTCGAAAGTTTGCGTGCCGTGCACAGGCTTTTATGTTTATCCACGTGATGATTCGCAGCCTACTACGATTTCTTCAACTGCTCAACCCAACCAATACCTGATTCATGCTGCCGCTTTTATAGCCAAGCAAGTCAAGCGTCACGTACGTATAGCCAAAGGAACGAAGCTTCTCGACGATATCTTGATGATGCTGGAGCACGAGCGGCATCTCTTTTGGCTCTACCTCGATCCGGGCGATTTCCCCGTGTGTCCGCACACGTACCTGTCCCAGACCAAGACGCTTCAGATAGCTCTCCGACTGATCGATCTTTGTCAGCTTTTCCATCGTGATGTGCTCGCCGTAAGCGATGCGGGAGGAGAGGCAGGCAAAGGAAGGCTTGTTCCAGGTGGACAGGCCAAGCTCGCGAGACAGCGCGCGGATTTCTTCCTTGTACAATCCTGCTTCCTGCAGCGGGGCCCGGACGCCCATCTCCTGGGCAGCCCGGGTTCCTGGCCGGTGTTCACTCATGTCATCGGCAATCAGTCCGTACACGACGTTTTGGTAGCCTTGGTCCTTCATGATCGGAAGCAGATGCTCAAATAAGCTCTTTTTACAAAAATAGCAGCGATTCTGGGTGTTCTCCGCATAACCGGGGATGGCCAGCTCTGACGTCTCGATCACTCGATGATGGACGTTCAGCTCCTCGGCCAGCCTTTTCGCTTCCAAAAGCTCTGACGACGGATATGTCTCCGAGTCGGCAGTAACAGCGAGCACACGGTCTGTTCCGAGGACCTCTACTGCCACTTTCAGCAGAAACGTGCTGTCCACCCCGCCGGAGAAAGCGACTACGACGCGATCCAGGTCTTTGATAATCGTACGGAGTGTATCCAGCTTTTGATCAACTATCATGGCGTGTTCCCTTCGTCTTCTTCCACGTAAGGAATGGTCAGCGGTCCGAGAGGCAGGACAGCTACGCTCATCTCTTCCCCGTACTTCGCTTTCAATTCTTCCAATGTTTTTTCGATGTCATGAGTCGGAATCAGTTTAGCCAGCTTTACATCCTCATCGGACAGCATGGAATAGACATGGACGTCTGCCCAGACCTGGATGACGGCTTGTTTTTGGACCTGCCACTGGTCGAAAATCTTGAACGACGGATCATTGATCATATCCAGGATTTCTTGCGGCGTCTCCCTCATTTTCAAAATGTCGGCGTAGTTTCCGTGGTTCGGAAGGCCATCCGAGCATTCAGACGCGCAGATGATGGTGCCGCCTTTTTTTACGATTTTATGAGCAGCACTCATGCCTTTTACCGCTTGATACAGGTTTTGGTCGAGCGGATATCCCGAGTTGGAGGTGATCACAACGTCGAAGCGGTGGTCACAGCGGATCATCGCGTGCTCCTTGGCATAGGCGCATCCGCGGTCATGCGCTTCATACAGCTCGCCGGCAAATACAGCCGTGATATCTTTATCGCGATTCAGGGTTACGTTCAGCATGAAGTCCGGCTTGCACATGCCGTTAATTTCCCGGGTCATGTCCTGTACGGGGTTGTTCACCATATTGCCCCAGGTAGACAGGGGATCGCCGATCATACGGGCATTGTGGAAGGTCTGGATCGTTTCGATGCCGGCGATACCGGGCATGATCCCTTTGGGACCGCCGGAGAAGCCTGCGAAGAAGTGCGGTTCGATAAAGCCGGTCACGATTTTGAAATCGGCTTCCACATATTCTTTATTCAGATAGACATCACAACCGAAGCGGCTTTCGCCGACCTTGACCAGCTCATCCATTTCATGGCAGTGGTGGTTGATCACGCGGACGTTGTCTACAACCCACTCACCGAGCATTTGCACGAATTCTTCTCTCGTCTGGTCGCGGTGTGTACCCGTACCGTTGATCACGACGAAGTTTTCCACGGGCACGTGGGACAGCTCCTTGATCAGCCACGGAACCAGCTTGTGGTTCGGAGTTGGCCGTGTGATGTCGCTGATCACAATCGCCACTTTGTCTGTACTTTTTACCAGATCACGCAGAGGAGCAGAGCCGATTGGATTGCGGAGTGCTTCGATGACGGCTTCTTCATCATTTTCCAGTGCAGGGAGGTTTTTCGGCTCCAGGATCAGGGAGTTATCCGGAATTTCTACATCCAAACCGTGCTTTCCATAGAGTAATGTTGTTTTCATCGTTCTCTCCTTTTATCTGATTGAGTTCATGCCACTGACCGAAACAGCAGGGAGCATGTCGTTTGATGAAGACGAAACTCTCCTGCCCCTGACTTTTGTGTCAGGGGCAGCATCTCCAGGCACATCAGCCTGTTCACTCTCTTAAGTGTTGACTGTATGGTTCATTTCATGGCTTTCCAGTTTGCCGTTGATGCCGCGCTTCTTCTGCCAGTTATCGACGAGAATGACGGCGATCGGGCAGAGGATGGCTGTGCTCAGCGTCGAAATCGAGATTTGCGCTGTCGCGATGTTAACAATGTCTTGATATGCTTGTGCATCGGCAGCGGACATCATGCCGGAGCCGGCAGCAACCGTTGCCGCTGCAGCGATGGCAGCCGGTGTGCCTACTGCGTTACCGGCAGTAGAGGCTTCGGCCATCGGAGCGATTTGACTTTTTTCACGGAATACTTTGAACACCAGCATGCCGGTACCGCCGGTCAAAAACGTCGTCATGAATCCGAGAGCCAGTCCGCCCAGCAGTACCTCAGGCTTCAGGAAGGTCGCGAAGTCCATGCCTGCGCCCAGAGAGAATGCGAAGAACGGTACAGGGAGAAGCTCACCTGATTTCAAGAACTCGCGAATTTCCGGATCGAGGTTGCCGAGCAGCATACCGATACCGATTGGCAAGAGAACAGCGATAAAGGCGATAATCGGGAAGTTTGCTCCCAGCATACCCAGAGCCATCAGGGTAAAGAAAGGACCGTCATTCAGGGACAGCACAGCTACGGCACCGACGTCAGAGCGGTTTCCGTACTGAGAGGTGAGGGCGGCGTACATCCCGCCGTTTCCGTTTGTCATCGCAGCGATGATCGTCATCGCCGAAAGACCGAGGAACCCGTTCATCATGTCACCGGACAGCTTGCCCCACATAAAACCAATAATAACACCCGTAAAATATTTGCTGGCCGTGAGCAAAACGCCTTTTTTCAGGGCAGTTCCGCCGACACGCAGATTCATCTGGCTTCCGCAACAGAACAGGAATAATGCAATCAAGATAATCGAGCTGTTTTTAAAGAGAGCTTCGGCGAAGCCGCCAATTCGCAAGAACTCGTAGTTGCCATCTTTGGTTGCAGCAACACCCAGAGACTTCAGAAAATCCATGATGAAGGAAATATGCATTTGGTCAATCGTGTTGAGCAAAGCGCCGAGCAGCAAAGGAACAACCATTAACCCGCCTGGAACTTTCTCGATGGTGCGTTTGATTTGCATGAAAAACCCCCCTATTCCATTATTTTTGATGGGCACGTGCCAGATAGGTGCGGAACACTTGCTCCGCTGCTTGCTCCAACAGCTCCGGTGCCCGTTTCATCGCGTCTTCCAAGGACATCGGCGCGTTGATAATGCTATGAATGCTATGAATGCCGAATTGATAAAGTGTATCGATGCCGCGCCCGATAGAACCAGCGAGGACGAAAACAGGGACGCCGCGTAGCTGGGCTTCTTGCGCTACCCCCATCGGAGTTTTGCCAGAGGCTGTTTGAAAATCAATTTGTCCTTCCCCGGTAATGACCAGATCAGCATCGTCGAGGTGTTTGCCAAGCTCAGTGTACTCGATCACAATGTCGATGCCGCGTCTCATGCGTGCCGGAAAGAACGCTTGAAATGCACCGCCAAGTCCGCCTGCAGCTCCTGCTCCTGCCATATCGTGAAGCCTGATCCCCGTTTTGGCTTCGACCAGATCAGCCCATAAACCGAGCGAGCGATCCAATCTTTCCACCATCTCAGGTGTCGCCCCTTTTTGCGGACCAAACACGTGGGAAGCCCCGTGCGGACCAACGAAAGGATTCTGGACGTCAGAAGCGATCAGAAATTCTGCTTCGAGAATACGAGAGTCAAATTCGCTGTCGTCGATTGTGACGATCTGTTCCAGTACGCCGCCACCGAAGCCGACCGGGTTGCCTTCAGAATCGAGCAGCTTCATGCCGAGGGCTTGCAGCATGCCAATTCCGCCATCATTGGTTGCGCTTCCACCAATGCCGAGGATAAATCGGCGGCAGCCGTCGTCCAAAGCTTGCTTGATCAGCTCACCGGTACCGTAAGTGGTGGTGATTAATGGATTTCTTTTTTCGGCCGGAACCAGATACAAACCGGATGCACTCGCCATTTCAATGACGCAGGTGACTTGGTCTCCGAGAATGCCGTACGCGGCCTCAACAGGAGTGTGAAGCGGACCGGTTACGGTTACTTCGACCTTGCGCCCTTTAGTGGCAGCAACCAAGCTTTCCATGGTTCCTTCTCCGCCATCGGCAACGGGGACGAGAACGGTTGTTGCCTCAGGGAGTACTTTTTTGATGCCTGATTCTACGGCAGTGGCAACGTCAAACGCAGACAGGCTTCCTTTAAAAGAATCGGGTGCAATCACAACCTTCACTCTGACATACCACTCCTTTGATTAAGCGCTTTCAAAACTTGTTTTTCATTATATAGAGTCTGCGGTTCTTAAATCATCGGTTACCATCCATAAAAATTCAATGGAAATGTTCGCATAATTTTGTTTATTGTATATAACAACTGGATAATTTACAGATGGCGGGGTAAGATTCATATATGCTGACCTATGAGATTGCCAAACAGATTGTTCGCGAAACCATGAACCGTTTGAATCGAAATATTAACATTATGGATCACACCGGAACCATTATGGCTTCGGGAGACCCTTCGCGCGTTGGCGAGGTTCATGAAGGGGCGGCTGATGTCATCCGCACGGGCCATCCCCTGATGATTACGGAGGACAACCAACAGAAATATAAAGGAGTGCGACCGGGCATTAATTTGCCCATCGTCTTTCAAGACAAGATTATTGGAGTCATCGGGATTACGGGTGATCCAGAAGAAATTCTGGAGTTCGGTGAGCTTGTCAAAATGATAACGGAGATGATGATCAACCAGTCTTTCCTGGCTTCCCAGCTCGAATGGAAGCAAAGAATGAAAGAGATGATCTTCGAGGAATTGATCAGAAGAGAGCCCAATATCGAGTCAGCCGTGCAGCGATTAACGCTTTTAAAAATGAAATTGCGGGCCCCCTACCAGGTCGCTCTGATCGAATTGCGGGAACTGCCCAAGCAAGGACAAGAGCTGATCCAAAAAGTGGAAGATCTTCTGAATGACAAGCAGCTGTTAGTCGGCTTTCGCAGCGTGAACCGCATGTTTATTCTGGCGACCGGTCTGGAGGAGCAGCTGGTCCGGGGAAAGCTTGGAGAAGTGGAGAACTATTTGCGGCAAAAAGGGATCGCATTCAAAATTGGCATGGGGTCCCAAGTGACGGAGACGGGAAAAATCGGCATGTCGCTGGAGGAAGCGAAGCTGGCCCTGCTGCTGGGAGAGGGCGAGCAAGGGTTGATCTCCTATCTGGATGTGGAGACCAAGGCCCTGATTAATCGCATGGACCCGCAGGTGAAGCAAAAGTTTGTCGATCGCATTTTTGCCAATACACCGCAGACCTCGATTGAGACACTGGAAGCCTTTTTTGACAGCAACCTGAACATCGGCGAAGCGGCCAAGCTGCTCTTTATTCACCGCAACACCCTGATCTACCGGCTGGCAAAAATCAAAGAGCGGACAGGCTACGATCCGCAGATTTTCCACGATGCCGTCTCTCTGCAGCTGGCGGTGTGGATGTATCAAAACCAGGGAAGGAGCGAAGGGGAAGGACCGGGAGAATAGTCTATATAATGGAAGGTTTTGTAAAGCGGAGGCTGCTGATTTTGTCGGGCAGCCTCTTTTCTGTGAACAACCCTAACCGAGAACCTCATGTAATCGCCCAATCCCTGCCGCGATGTCAGCCTCGTCTACATTGCCGTATCCGATGATCACTTTGTCCTGATGCCTGCCTTTTACCATGGTGTGTTCCTCGACCGGATACACGTTGACCCCGGCGGCCGCCAGAGAGGACAGTTTTTCTTCCGTAAACGCGATACCTGGAAAGGAAGCTGCGATATGCAGGCCTGTCGATGCTCCCCAAATCTTTACCCGATGGGGAAATGCCGTCTGCAGAGCGCCGAGCAGTACCTGCCTTCTGCGCTTGTACACCTTTTTTACACGGTTGATGTATTTGTCGAGATGTCCTCCCTCAATAAAGCGGCCCAATGCCAGTTGTTCGATGGCTGGCGTGTGCAAATCCGTGAACCATTTGGCCGCCTGATATTTTTCCACCAAGTCGGGTGGCAGCACCAGATACCCCAGACGCAGGGAGGGGGAGAGAATCTTGCTGAAAGAGCCGATGTAGATGACGCGCTCTCCACTCAGGCCCTGCAGCGAATGAACAGGCGGACTGTCGTAGCGGAATTCGCTGTCGTAATCGTCCTCCACGATGTAGCAATCCTGCTGCGAGGCATAGCGGATCAACTGAATGCGCCGCTGGATGGGAAGCGTACCGCCGAGCGGGAACTGGTGGGAGGGGGTAACCAGCACAAATTCCGGACGGGCGTCCGCAGGGAGACCGTCGGTTTTCAGTCCGTATTCGTCGACTGGAACAGGGATCAGCTTGGCTCCGGTCGAGGCAAAAATCGTCTGGATATCACGGGTAATCGGGTCCTCCAGCACCACCGCAGAATCAGGCTTGAGCAAGACCTTGGCGATCAACACAAAAGCCTGCGTGGCTCCTGATGTGATAACGATTTGCTCAGGCGCACATTGGACGCCGCGCGTCCGGTAGAGATAACGGCTCAATACTTGGCGCAGCTCCGCCCGTCCCTCGGGACGTCCATAACCAAAGGCAGCGAGCGGGGCTTCCCGGCAGACCTGCTGCAGGAGCTTTCCCCAGAGTGCGCGGGGGAAGTGGTCGAGACAAGGGACACCGGAGCGAAAATCGATGAGAGCCGGGGCGGATTCTACAGTGGCTGGGTCAGCGGGATGGAGGCGCGTTGCCTCTGTATCTTTCAACAGAGCATGCTTGTCCAGGTCATTTTCCCCGCGCGAGAGAGGAGCAGGATCAATTCCCGCGGCAACATAGTGTCCCGAGCCGGGGCGGCTTTCCAGAAACCCTTCGGCCAGCAACTGCTCGTAGGCTTCCAGCACGACATTGCGGGAGAGGTGCAGCTCCGCAGCAAGCCTTCGAGTAGAAGGCAGCGGGTCTCCGCCGAGCAGCTCTCCCTTTAAAATTTTGTTGCGAATTTCAGCGTAAATCTGCCGAAAAAGCGGCATCGGCTGACTGCGGTCTATTGTGATCCAGAGCAAAGGAAGTCCTCCTTTGGGAAAGTGGTTGTAGCGATTTTTAAGCAAGCAGACACATGTTTTGCCAAAGTCAGATTACCATGAAAAGCGAAACCTTGCGTCCGGCGAAGGGGTATTTCGAAGAAAATAACAAAGAGGATGTAGCGGAACGAGAAAAAATGGGATACGACATGATGAAAGAAGAAATGAGTTCGGTTGCCAATAACGGCTAACAGCCTCGGCTGTCGGCAAGCCCCTTTTTCCTGAACTGGTACTGTCCATCGATAGCAAAAGTGGATCTCATCGAAACCAATTCTCCATGTTATCTTGGGGAAAAAGATGGGGAGGCGCCACATGGACAGAAAAGAGTTTGCCGAAGGAACAAAAACAGAGAGCCAGAGCAATGAACAGCAGGCATCAGTTGTGCTGCGGACGATTGCCCGCGATCTGAAGCTGAAAGAGTTCGTGATGAACACACCCTGGCTTTATCAGCTCCTGCTTGCGGCAGCAAAGCGATATATCGCGGGTGAATCCAGGGGCGATGCGCTCGATCGGGCTGCGGGGCTGCAAGCAGCGGGCTATGCGATTTCCCTGGAGTACATCGGAGAAAACACGGCTGATCTTACGGAGTGCCGCAAAGCAACGGATGAATTTCTCGCTTTGATCAGGGAGAGCAGCCAGAGGGGCCTGCCCGTACATATCTGCTTTGATCTTTCGCACATCGGGCTTATGATCGACGAGGAACTGGCCCTTTCGCATGCGGAAGAGCTGGCCGCCGCAGCGCGGGAAAACGGTCAGATCTTGATGATCAGTATGGAGGAATCGGCCAAAACCGAAGCCATTTACCGTCTGTATGAAAGATTGGCGAGCCGTCATGAGCATGTAGGGATTACGGTGCAGGCCCATCTGCACCGGACATGGGATGATCTGCCCAGGCTTCTCGACTTGCCGGGCAGAATCAGGCTGGTCAAGGGCGCGTTCAGGGAAGAACCGCAGGTTGCCTTGCCCCGTTCAAAAGAGCTGCAGACAAGGTATCTTGAACTGACCGAGAAGATCGTGCAGGCCGGCCATCCGCTCTCTATCGCTACACATGACCAGCAAATCGTTCAGGCTGTCAGGGAGCAGGGGTTTCTCTCGGAGAGTCAGGTAGAATTGGAAATGCTCTGCGGCGTATGCGAAGAGGAAGCACGCATGATCAGGGACGAGGGGGTTCCTTTGCGGCTGTACGTAACCTACGGCACGGAGTGGTATCTTTACCTCTGTCACCGGATTGCCGAGCATCCGCCTCAGCTCTACCGTGCGCTGGCTGATATGCTGGAGCCGGACCGGGTGGGAATGGAAGTGTATCGGTAAACAAACATGTAGCCGGTTCTTTGCTTTGCGCTGTGTGCGCGGGTGAATAGCATGGAATGGAATGGCATAATAAAGCAGGGCCCTTCGTATACGTAGACGAGGGGCCCTGTTCGTTTTACTGTCTCCAAGCAAGTCGTCACAGCGAAATAAAAGGTTTTTTTTGGTAAATAAACATCATTATTAGAAAATTGTAAAGAGAGATAATATTTTCTCGGTCTTTTTGAGTAGTTTTGGGTAGAGCGTCCTTACGATACAAACATAGAAAAGAGAGCAAGGGGGAATCTGGTTGATTCGTTTTCATCAAGTGAATAAGCATTATGGCAACTTTCATGTCCTCAAGGATATCAACCTGCATATCAACCAGGGAGAAGTCGTCGTGGTCATTGGTCCGTCGGGCTCAGGCAAGAGTACGATGGTTCGCTGCATCAACAGATTGGAAACGGTTACAAGCGGAGAGCTGGTTGTCGACAACGTACAAGTGAACGACAAAAGCACCGATATAAACAAATTGCGCCGCAACATCGGCATGGTCTTCCAGCACTTCAATCTTTATCCGCATAAAACCGTATTGGAAAACATCACGCTCGCTCCCATCAAAGTGCTCGGCATTTCCCAAAAAGAAGCCGAGGAAACAGCGCTGTACTATTTGGAGAAAGTAGGGATTCCGGAAAAGGCCGACAAGTACCCGACCCAACTTTCCGGAGGACAGCAGCAGCGTGTCGCCATCGCGCGAGGGCTGGCGATGAAGCCGAAAATCATGCTCTTTGATGAGCCGACTTCGGCGCTTGATCCAGAAACGATTGGAGAAGTGCTGGACGTCATGAAGAAGCTGGCTCAAGAAGGCATGACCATGGTCGTAGTGACGCATGAAATGGGCTTTGCCCGTGAAGTGGCCGATCGCATCGTTTTCATGGACCAGGGCAGGATCTTGGAAGAGTCAACACCTAAGCAGTTCTTTGCCAATCCGGGCGAAGAGCGTGCGAGATTATTCTTAAGCCGTATTTTGAACCACTAAAATCCAAGAAAGAGAAAAGGGGAATTCAGATGAAAGCAAATCGCGTATGGAAGAAAGTCACCGGAATGGGATTGGTTCTGATGCTCAGCGCAGCAGCATTGGCAGGCTGTGGGGGCGGCAAAACCTCAGATGGGGCAGCACCAGGGGGACAATCTACGGGAGCAGGCGGCACAGGGACACTGGCAAAAATCAAAGAAAGAGACAAGTTCGTCGTCGGCGTCAAGTATGACTTGAACCTGTTTGGACTAAAAGACCCGAACACGGGAAACGTAGAAGGCTTTGATATTGATATCGCCAAGGCCATCGCCAAAAAGGCGCTTGGTGATGAAAATAAAATTGAACTGAAGGAAGTCACGTCCAAGACGCGGATCCCGATGCTGAAAAACGGCGAAATTGATGCCATTGTGGCAACGATGACGATTACAGAAGAACGCAAAAAAGAAGTAGACTTCTCCGATGTGTACTTCCTGGCAGGTGGGGCCTTGCTTGTAAAAAAAGATAGCAATATCAATAGTGTCAAAGACCTGGTAAAAGGCACGAAGGTTCTGACAGCCAAAGGCTCTACTTATTCGAAGAGCATTCGCGAAAAAGCACCAGATTCAGAAGTTCTTGAATTTGAAAACTATGCGGAAGCCTTCACCGCTCTCAAAGCTGGTCAAGGCGATGCGCTGACGACCGATAACGCTCTTCTGTACGGGATGGCAAAACAAGATCCAAACTACCGGGTAACCGATGAAATCTTTACCGAAGAGCCATACGGAATCGCGATCAGCAAAGGCGATGCAGAATTCGTAACGTTTGTAAATGATGTGTTGAAAGAACTGAAAGAAAACGGCGAATACGACAAGATTTACGAGAAATGGATTGGCGAAAAGCCGAAAAAATAATGCTGTTCGACTCCATGACGGATGAGCGGTTTTAGCTACCGCTCATTCCCTTATTTTCTTACGCCGAAGGGGGTTCGCAACAGAAATGATTGATTTTTCCATTTTGTTCAGCCATTGGGACATGTATCTGGAAGGATTTGGGAATACCATAAAAGCGAGCTTGCTTGCTCTTGTTGGCAGCCTTATTTTGGGAACGATCTTTGCTATCTTCCGAATTTCTCCGATTCGTCCACTCAACTGGATAGGCGCCGCATACGTAGAATTTGTCCGCAATATTCCGTTGATCCTCGTTGTCTTTCTCTTTTTCGTGGGACTGCCGGCCATTGGAATCAGGCTAAACCCCTTTGTTGCGGGAACCATGGGTCTTACCGTCTATACCGCTGCTTTTATTGCAGAGACGATTCGCGCCGGGATACAGGCTGTTCCGAGGGGACAAACAGAAGCCGCACGCTCCTCTGGCCTGACTTATTTGCAAACGATGCGTTACGTCATTCTGCCGCAGGCGATTAAAGTGGTAATTCCGCCAATGGGGAACCAGTTTATCAACCTGGTGAAAAACTCTTCTGTGCTGGGGGTTATTGCTGGTCTAGACCTGATGTATTTTGGTGACCTGATCGCAGCAGATACTTTCGTGACGTTTGATGTGTATATTTTCGTGGGCCTTTTCTATTTAATTCTAACGCTTCCGTTAAGCTCGTTCGTAGGCTATTTGGAACGACGCTTGGCGAAGGGCCGCTAACAAGGAGGGGACACCATGGATTTTCTCGGGGCTTATACGCCAAGTCATTTGACCTTCCTCCTAGAAGGTTTCTGGATTACCTTGCAGGTGGCATTCCTGTCGATTGTGTTCAGCTTTGTGATTGCGATCATCGTCGGAGTTCTGCGGTACGCCCGCATCCCGGTCGTTTCCCGGGTGCTTGCCGTACTGGTGGAGTTGATTCGTAATCTGCCGCTTTTGCTCATCATCTTCTTTACGTATTTTGCCCTCCCTGAAATTGGGATCAAGCTGGATAAATATTATGCGGCCATTCTGGCATTGGTCATTTTCGAGGCGGCCATGCTCTCCGAGATTGTCCGCAGCGGGTTGACGTCAGTGGAAAAAGGACAAATTGAAGCTGCTCGTTCGTCTGGACTTAATTACGTACAAACGCTTTGGCACATCATCTTGCCACAGGCGCTTCGACGCATGGTTCCGCCCATCGTCAGTCAATTTATTTCGTTGTTGAAGGATACATCCTTGGCTGTCATCATCGCTCTTCCAGAGCTGATGAACCATGCGCAAATCATCAATGGCCGAAATGTCAATTATGTGATTCCGACGTTTTTGCTTGTGGCCGTTATGTATTTTGTGGTCAACTACGCCCTGTCAATTATTGCCAAGCGTTTGGAAAACAAACCAGCCTAGATTTTTGCACCTGTGCAGATCTCCGATTCTTTATACAATTAGGAATAGGAGATCTTTTGTTTTCAGAAAGGGGCAATTATGCGCGAGCGTCTGTTGATACTTTGCATTATTATGCTGGCAACCGCTTTTTTTGGAGAAATGAAGGTAAATCCCTTTGGAGGGTCTTTTCGCTTTTCTCTCGGGATCGCCGCTTTCTTCTTCGGATTAATCTGGTTTCAGTCTGTACCCGTACTGCTGACTGGATTTTTGACCGGGACGTTCATTCTCGGCTTTCGAGTGGCTCTTGATGTACTGGTAGATTATCGGACGGTGGCAGACAGTTTTTTCGTTCATCTTCCTTCTGCTTTTTATTACTTCAGTTTTTCGCTGCTCATCCATCTTATCCGAGCGAGAAAGTACTTGGAATTTCCGTTATTACTAGGTTTAGTTGGGGCTTCCGTAGATTTTCTTTCCAATGTCGTAGAATTGCAAGTGCGGCAAATGATAAGTGATACGCCGCTGCTCACTTTAGAAAGTGCTTTCATCCTTCTCTTCTTCGGCGCTCTGCGCAGCTTTTTTGTGGTGGGCTTATACAATAGTGTCTCCATTCGACAGGTCCGAGCCGTTGCCGAGGTGCGTCAACAGGAGCTGGACAGGCTGCGCATGATTAATACAGAGCTGTATGAAGAGGCGTTTTACTTGCGCAAATCGATGACGGAGCTCGAAGAAATCACGAGGGAAAGCTACCAGTTGTACACGCGCCTGCGAGAGTCCGAACACGAAGAATCACCGACTGCTCTGACCATTGCCGAACATGTGCATGAAGTGAAAAAAGACTCGCAACGGATGCTCGCCGGATTATCCAATCTCATGAATCAGGAAGGCTTGTCGCCGCAACTTCCGATAGCGGAGTTGTGTGGACTGGTGATTCGGGCAAACCAGAAATATGCTGCTATGCTGGGCAAGGAAATTCACTTTCATTTCAACTGTCATGTGAAATTGTCGACGAGTCAAATTTATGCATTGCTTTCTGTGTTGAACAACCTGGTAGCCAATGCGGTAGAGGCCATCAGCAAAAAAGGCAGTGTTGAACTGATTGTCGGTCTGGTAGGTCGCAATGTTGTGTTTCACGTACTGGATAGCGGGCCCGGGATTTCCCATGAGGAAAGGGAATGGGTGTTCCAGCCTGGATATACGACGAAATACGATGCGCAGGGAAATTCATCGACGGGGATCGGGCTTACTCATGCCAGAGGAATTGTCCAAAGCCTGCAAGGCACTTTGCGTATCGTGCATGATCGGGATGCCACGACGCATTTTAAAGTGCAAATTCCAACCGATCAATTGCTGAGAAAGGAGGTCGACTCGTGATCCGATTTTTTTTGATTGAGGACGATGCGGTTGTGAGAAGGATGCTCGAGCGAATCATTCAGGATAGCGGTCTGGGGGAGATCGTGGGTCAGGCGAGTGACGGGAACCAAGTGTCTATCGATCAGCTGTATGGGGTAGACGTGATCTTAATCGACCTGTTGATGCCAGAGCTGGATGGTATTCAGACCATCAAAAAGCTGCAAGCGGAAGGCTTTGCAGGAAAATTCATCATGGTGTCACAGGTAGAAAATAAAGAAATGATTGGGGAAGCGTATTTACAAGGGATCGATACCTTTATTCAAAAGCCGATTAACCGCCTGGAAGTCATGTCTGTACTCAAACGTGTATCCGACTATTTGACGGTGGAAGCATCGCTTTTATCGATTCGTAAATCCCTGCAAATCTTGGATGTCAAAGGAAAACAGGAACCGTCCGAGAGCGGCATGAAAAAGTCCTTTTCGGAACAGGATAGTTTGGTGCAACGAGGACAGCAGCTTTTGCTCCAGCTCGGGATTGCAAGCGAGGCGGGGGCCCCTGACCTGCTTTTGATCATCCAGTGGCTCGCGCAAGAAGAGCGCAGGGGAGATCAATTGCGCGATATTCAGCTTAAGGAATTGTATTCGCAGATTTTGCTGAAGCTGCACGGTACTTTGGACGAGCAGACGATGGGAAAAGAAGTGCGCGCCATGGAGCAGCGGATCAGGCGCATGGTGCTGCAAGCATTTAGCCATTTGTCATCGCTTGGTTTAACCGATTATGCCAATCCTACCTTTGAGCACTTCGCCCCGCGGCTGTTTGATTTTCAAGAGGTCCGTCAACGCATGCAAGAGCTGGAGGCAGGCGAAAAGACGACCAAGTGCCGCATCAGCGTGAGAAAGTTCTTGTCTGTCTTTTTTATGGAAGTAAAAGCGTAAGAAATTAGTGGCTTCCCATCCACCTCGGATCGGGAAGCTATTATTTTTCCTCATTTTGAATCAACCTGTAGCCTTTCCCCCCTTTTATACGTCATAACCCTTAGCAAGCTGGATCAGCTTAAGTCGTCGGTGGAGGTAGAAGAAATGAATGTGACGAAGTCCAAGCAATGGCTCTTCGCCTTTTTAAGTTGCCTGCTGATATTCACGGGTTTACCGGGCCAATGGTTGCCTGCGGTTCAGGCAGAGACGCCTGTGCAGTTGGCGGTAACAGGGGGGATCGGCGGGGAATACAAAGATCGGGGATTGGTCCCGATCCAGGTGACAGTCACCAATAGCGGCGCGGATATAGAGGGAAATCTGGTCGTCTCGGCTGGCGACAGGGGAGACCAATATACCACGGCCTATTACCAGCCTATTTCGATCGCCAAGGGTGCGACCAAACAAATCACGATTTCCGTGCCGGGAAACCTGATCGGTCCCAATACCTACGTTTCTATGATGAAAGGAAATACGGTGATCGCCAAGTCCCCAATTGGCGGGAGAAGATACAGCGGTGATACCTTGTTTGTGGGAGTTCTGGCGGCTCATCCGGATACCGCCAACTTTCTCGGGGCGCTGTCAAAATCCGCCTTTTCCAATCCGGTTCGCGTCCTGCCCTTGCAGGCAGAGCAAATGCCACTGGCCAGCTCGCAGCTGCAAATGATCGATATCCTTTTGCTCAACAACTTCGCCCTGGACAGCTTGAACGCGCAGCAGGTACAGGCGATTCGCGACTGGACAACCGCTGGCGGCATGCTGATGCTGTCGGGCGGGGCTCACTTTGGAAAAACAGCAGGTGAGCTGAAAGACCTTTCGCCTGTAGAAGTGACAGGGGTCACGTCGCTTCCGACATTGAAGGCCCTAACGGTAGACAAAAACAATGCACCGGTACTGGAAAAACCGCTTACGGTAAGCACCGGTACCGTAAAAAGCGGGAGTGTCTTGTACAGTGAAGCAGGCGTCCCGCTGATCGCCAGCCGTTCGGTAGGCGAGGGAAAAGTGCTGTACATTGCCTATGATTTAGCCGAGGAACCGGTTGCAAGCTGGAGCGGAAACAGCCGTTTTTGGGCGGATGTAATGAACAAAGGCTTCGGGTCTTCCATCAATAACGCATACCGTGATCCTATGGACCGGATGTGGTCCCTGGAGAACGCAGCCGACCGGATTCCTGCGCTGAAAATGCCGGATATCAAATGGCTGGCCCTCTTTTTCGGCGTGTATGCGCTCATCGCGGGACCCATTTTGTTCTTCCTGCTTCGCCGCAAGCGGAAGCAGAGCCTGATGTGGGGAGCCGTCCCCGCGCTTGCCATCGTGACGGGAATCGGCATTTTCCTGGTGGGCGCCATGCAGCGCGGAACGACGCCATTGCTCCATCAAGTGAGTTTTGTCCAGCTGCTCGGCGATGGCAAGGCCAATGCGAAGGCGGTAGCCGCCATGTTTGTTCCCCGCAGCAGCGATTACGAGGTTTCTGTCAAAGGAAACGGCCGGGTTTGGCCGCTCTTCTCTCGAAGCACAGATAGGACGGAACCGACAGCCTGGGTATGGGCACAGCCTGACCAGACGCAAATCCAATTCAAGGACGTGGAATTTTGGTCGATGCGAAAGCTGGGGACCGAGCAGTTCCTCTCTGATGTCGGCAGCCTGGAATCTGATCTTCGCTATGTAGAAGGAGCACTCAAAGGGACAGTGACCAATAAAACGGTCTATACGCTTCGGGATGTCACCGTCGCATCCGACACGCAGACGCAGAAATTCCCCGAGCTGGCACCGGGACAAACCATCGATGTTGATTTGAAATTTGATCCGACCCTGCAGACGCGCCCCGCTCGAAACCGGAGCCGCGGCTATCAGTTCCTGCCTGCGCAATACCAGTCCAACCCCGGTTACGAAAGCACCAGAGAAGAGTACATGGTGGATATTATGGAGGAGAGTCGGCGCAGCTCTGGCAAGGGAAATGCACCGGTGCAGCTGGTGGGCTGGGTCGATCAGCCTGTCGTCGAGATCGATGTGAACGAAAAAGGGTTCAAGCCCTACAGTATCGCGCTGATGGCCTCGCCTCTCACGATCAAGCCGTCACCGGAAGGCTACGCCTACTATCCGGCTGACGAGTTTCCCGCGATTCGGGTAGGAAGCAGTGTAGGCGTGGATGACGTCGGCGATGGCTTTATAGTGCGCGGATCGGGGGATGTGACCTTCGACTTTGATATCAAACCGAAGGAAAAGAACCTGCAAATTAAAAATATTTACCTATACACCTGGTCAGAAGATAACACGACGTTTGACAAAGAGGTGTTCAACTGGAAAACAGGAGCGTTTGAAGCGTACGACAATGCATTTGCCAACAACACGATGACCAGTGACAAAACGCCGACATACCTCTCTTCGGAGGGAGTGCTGCGAATCAAGTTTTCGCACAGCTTTAATGATCACCGCCACTTGGGCACGCCGGTGATCAGCGTGGAAGGAAAGGTGAGCCGTCCGTGATCCAGATTGATCAATTACGCAAACGCTATGGAAAAATGGAAGCGCTGAAAGGAATCTCCCTGGAGATTGGCAAAGGAACGGTTTTTGGATTTGTCGGCCCCAACGGAGCAGGAAAATCCACCACCATGTCCATCCTGGCCACCCTGCTGGAGCCATCCAGCGGCAGTGCGTACGTGGGCGGTTACGAGGTGACCAAGCATCCCCGCGAGGTGCGGAAGCTGATTGGGTATATGCCCGACTTTTTCGGCGTGTACGACAATTTGACCGCCGAAGAGTATTTGGACTTTTACGGCGCCAACTACGACATCCCGCCGCACGAGCGCCGGCAGATCATCCCGCAGCTTTTGGAGCTGGTCAATCTCAGTCACAAGCGCGATGCCTATGTCGATTCGCTCTCCCGGGGAATGAAGCAGCGTCTTGGATTAGCCCGTTGTCTGGTGCACAATCCTGAGGTGCTGATTCTCGATGAGCCGGCCTCGGGCCTCGACCCAAGAGCGCGGATCGAGCTTCGGGAGATTTTGAAGGAACTGCGGGACATGGGAAAAACGATTATCATCAGTTCTCATATCCTGCCCGAGCTGGCGGAGATGTGTGACGTGATCGGTGTGATTGAGGAAGGCAGCCTGATTGCTTTTGGAAAAGTCGAAGAAATTTACGCCAAAATGCAGGAAAAACGGGTGCTTCGCATTCGCCTCCTGGATCGTCTGGAGGAAGCGGTCACGTATTTGAAGGAACAACCCGCAGTTGCAAATGTGACGCGGGAGGGCAATTGGCTGGTTACGGGTTTTTCCGGGGATGACCAAGGGCAGGTTGAACTGCTTCACAATCTCGCCGTAGCCGGTTTTCCTGTCGCTGCCTTCAACGAAGCCGAAGGAGATCTGGAAGAAATCTTTTTGGAAATCACCAAGGGGGTGGGCTCATGAACATCTTGCAGCGACTGCGCAACCCCGTTTTGTTGAACGAATTGAAACTGCGCATGCGGACCAAGCGCTCGCCTTGGGTGATTACTCTGTATTTGCTCGTCCTGGGAACAGTGGCGCTCACCTTTATATTTCTGCTGACGGGAGCGGGAAGCTACTATGATCCCAACCAGACGCGCGGTTTGTTCATGATGCTGTCCCTGCTGCAGCTGGCGATGATCTGCTTCGTCGTGCCAGGCTTGACCGCCGGAGTGATCTCCGGGGAGCGGGAAAGACAGACGCTGTCCATCCTGCTGACGACCAACATCAGTGCGACCAAGCTGATTCTGGGCAAATGGCTGGCTTCTCTCAGTTTCATGACTTTTCTTGTTTTTGCCACGATCCCTCTGTACGCCATCATCTTTCTGTACGGCGGCGTTTCCCCTGTGCAGTTGCTGCAGGTATTCGGTTTTTATGTCGTAACCATGCTGGGTCTGGGGAGCGTGGGTGTGCTTTTATCCACGCTGATCAAACGGACCGGGATTGCGACGGTAGTCAGCTATGCACTCGTGTTCGGCTACTCTGCAGGGACCAGTGTGCTGGCTGAGGTGATCCGGGAGATGATTCGCTACCAATGGAGGGTGAAGAATATCACCAACGGGATCTTTCCGATCTGGCCCGATCTGTTGCACAGCCTGAACCCGCTGTTTGCGATGCTGGGTATCTTCGGGGAAGGGCCGTTCCGCGGCCTTCGGGGAAGCGGGAGCACCAACTATACGATCCTGCCTTTAGACCCGTATGTGATTTACTGCTTGTTTTTTGCAGCAATTACCTTGATTTGCTTGAGTTTGTCTATTTATTTGATTAAACCGGTGAAATCGCGCAGAAGAAAAACGGCTGCCTAGGAGTGATGAGCGTGTTTGGTCCACAACGCAAGGATCATGTGGAAACATTGCTGAAGCCTATCCAAAAGAGGCTCTTGGTGCAGAAGAGCGTTCACTGGCTGACGACAGGTGCCTTGTGGGGGCTGGGAGGAAGTCTGGCGATTCTCCTCCTGGCTCGTCTTTTTCCCATCCCGTCTTACCCGTTGCTGGTGCTGCTGGCTCTGCTTGCCGGTGTTGCGCTGGGCGCGTATCGTTTGTGGGCGGCCAGACCGGGCGAACTGGAATCGGCCCGGTTCGCGGACCAGCACGGATTGGCAGAGCGGGTCGTGACGGCTTTGGAACATCGGGACAGCAGCTCGCCGCTTGCCGCGGTTCAACGGGAAGATACGGTGAACAGGCTGCGGCAGTCCTTGCCCCGTATTTTGGAGCAGGTGGAAATTTGGCCGCTGGTGCGCAGACAGGTGTACCTGTTGGGAGGCGCTTTCGCTATGAGTCTCGTGCTGTGGCTCTGGCCCAATCCCCAGGATCTCCGCCTCGAACAGATGGCCCAGGAGAAGCAGGCTCAGGCAGAGGCCCAGGAAGTCCTGGCTGCGCTGCAAGAGGAAGCAAAGGCCAAGGAAGGTCTCAGTGATGCACAGAAAAAGCAGATCGAAGAAATGGCTGAGCAAGCCAAAAAAGCGCTGGCAGAGGCGAAAAGCCCGACAGAGCGGCTGCAGGCCCTGAAAGCGGCGGAGAAAAAGCTGGAAAAGTGGAAGCAAACCCAGGAGCGAAATGCAGCCAGTCTCCAACGGCTGCAACAGGCAATGGGCCAGCAGCAGGGGATGCAGCAAGTGGCCCAAGCGCTGAGCAGCGGAGATCGTCAGGCGATGGTCGACGCCCTGCAGGCAGCGGCTAAGGCCGTGGCAGCGATGAAAAGCGAAGAGCAGGAGGCGCTTGCGAAGGCTTTGGAAAAAGCGGCGGAGCAGTTGGCAAAAGATGCGCAGGCAGCAGGAGAGCAGGATTTGGCGAAAGCGGCTGAACAGATCAAACAGGCAGCCGAACAACTGGCCCAGGGAAATGTCCAGCAAGCCTTCGCTCCGTTGGAAACGGCAATGGCGCAAGCTCTTCAGCAGATGATAGAGGCGAATACAGGTGCTCTGTTGGCCACGCAGGCAATGGCGGCGATGCAGCAGTCACAGATGATGCTCGCCAGCGCGGCTGGTGCAGGAACCGCTGGTGGAGCGGCAGGAGCTGCTGGAACGGGTTCGGCGTCGGCTTCTGCAGGCGGTGCCCAGGGAAACAATGCAGGTTCATCTGCCCCCGGTGATGGCACAGGCGGCCAAGGAAATTCGCCGGGAGCCCAGGGAAGTGAAGGAAACGGCTCTGGTGATGGCAACGGAAGCGGGAACGGCAACGGCAACGGGAACGGTAGCGGCAACGGAAACGGAAACGGCAGTGGAAATGGCAACGGCAATGGCAACGGAAACGGGAACGGCTCAGGAAAAGGGCCAGGAGCGGGGCTCGGCTCAGGAAGTCACGAGCTGGTAACTGTTCCTTCTGCCCGCATTGAGGGCGAGGGGCCGACTGATACCGTAGGCGGACCGCTTGGAGCCGGAGCCTCTCAGTCGCGCCAGACAAATGCGCCGGTGACGTCGGGCGGCGCACTTCCCTACGAAGAAGTGTATGGGCAGTACGCACAGTTTGCCCGGGAAAGCATGGAGAAAGGCTCGATCCCCAGCGAGTACCAGGACGTCGTAAAAGAGTACTTCAGCAGCATTGAGCCGTAATGGGATGTGCAGCGGGCAATATCCATGTACGGCATGCCGATACGGTTGGAAGCAGTTGAACAGCAAGTCCAAGTGAGGAGACGTGAACACATGACACAGCAAGCATGGGAAGAATGCCTCCAACGAGTGGAAAAAGTACGGGAGGAAATCGGAAAGGTCCTGGTTGGTCAGCGGGATGTGGTGGACCAGCTTTTGTGGGCGGTTTTCGCTGGAGGGCATGCTCTTTTGGAAGGAGTGCCGGGTTTGGGAAAAACCTTGCTGGTCAAGACGCTTTCCCAGGCGTTTGAGCTTTCCTTTCAGCGCATTCAGTTTACGCCGGACCTGATGCCGACGGATATTACCGGAACCAATATTTTGCGTGTAGACGAGACGGGACAGCAGTCCTTTCAGTTTCAAAAAGGGCCGATTTTTGCCCACGTCGTCCTGGCTGACGAAATCAACCGGGCGACACCGAAAACGCAGAGTGCGCTTTTGGAGGCCATGCAGGAGCGAACGGTTTCCGCTGGCGGCGTAACCCGCACACTGCCCGATCCTTTTTTTGTCCTCGCGACGCAGAATCCGCTCGAGCAGGAGGGGACCTATCCGCTTCCAGAAGCGCAGATGGACCGCTTTTTGCTGAAAATCGAAGTGCCCTTTCCGACAGAGGACGAATTGAAGGAAATCGTACTCCGAACCACAGCGGGACAGATCTCCGCCGTGGAAAAGGTGGCTTCCGCCGCAGAAATCGCCGACATCCAGCAAGCGGCCAGAGACATCCTGGTAGCTGATTCTGTGCTGGGCTATGCGGTCAAGCTTCTGCTGGCAACCCATCCAGGCGAAGGCGCAAATGAGTCGGTCAACCGCTACGTCCGCACGGGTGCAGGTCCCCGCGGGGTACAGGCGATGGTATCGCTCGCCAAGGTGAGAGCCTTGCTGGGGGGCCGCTTCAATCTCTCCTATGACGATATCGACGCCGTGGCACTGCCTGCTCTGCGGCATCGTCTCGGTCTCAACTTCGAGGGAGAGGCCAACGGGATACGTCCCGACAGGATCATCCAGGAGATATTGGTCGGACTGAAGGATGAGCGGGCATGAGCAAGCCACTGTTAGACCCGGGCTGGCTTAGCCAGCTTGAGCGGATGCAGATATTGAGCAGGCGGCTGGCAAGCGGGACACAGGCGGGAAAACGCCGATCCAGACAGACGGGAAGCTCGCTGGAGTTTGCCGATTACCGGGTGTATGCCCCGGGCGATGACTTGCGCCAGCTCGACTGGAATGCCTATGCCAGATCGGGCAAGCTGTTTGTCAAAAAATTTCTCGATGAGCAGGAGCTTCACGTCACGCTCTACATCGATTGCAGCAAATCAATGGGCTACGGAGAACCGACCAAGCTGGAGCGTGCCGTGCAGTTGGCTGCGGCACTCGGCTACATCTCCCTGTGCCATCTCGATTACGTTTCTGTATACGCATTTGATCGGGAGATTGTCGCTTCTCTGCGCAATTTGCAGGGGAAAAACAAAGCGGCCCAGCTTTTCCAATTTCTCTCCTCGCTGTCCGTCGGAGGCGCCGGAGATCTGGAACAAGCGATGCGCTCGCCGGGAGCCATTCACGGCAAGCCGGGTGTATCGCTCGTTCTGTCTGACTTTTTGTTTGAGTCTGGCTATGAAGAAGGAATCGCCTATTTGCAGGCGACCCGTCAGGACGTGGCGCTGGTCCAGCTTCTGTCCCGAGAAGAACGCGACCCGGCTTATCAGGGTGAGCTGCGGCTGATTGACAGCGAAACGACTCAAGGAAAAGAAATCTCCGTCACGCACGGACTGATGGACCAGTACCGCAAAGCTGTTCGGGATTACCAAGAGGAATTAGCGCAGTTCGCCTACAAAAGGGGAATCGCGGTGCTTGATGTTGAAACCGAAAGGCCGTTGGAGGAAGTCGTCTTTCGGGTATTCCGGCAGGCGGGAATGATTCGCTAGGAAGGAGGGGCATAGATGCAGTGGATGGCTTTAGGCAATCTCGGTTTTTTCCTGATCGTCCCGGCAATCGTCGCTCTCTATCTTCTCAAGCGAAAGGTGGAGGACATCGAGGTTCCCAGCACACTGCTGTGGCAGCGGACACTCCAGAGCTGGGAAGCTGTTCGTCCGTGGGAAAAGCTGCAGCGCAATCTGCTTTTGCTCCTGCAATTGCTGGCGGCGCTCCTGCTGGTGCTCGCCCTGATTCGCCCGGCCATTCCCGTGGCGGGGGCGATAGCTGAGCACTCGATTCTGGTTGTGGACACATCAGGCAGCATGTTGACGCGAGAGTCCGGGCCGGACGGCGAGAAAACCCGTTTTCAGCGGGCAATCACGGAAGTCCGCAGCATCGTGGAAGAGCTGGGCAGCGGACAGGCAGTAACATTGATAGAAGCGGGACGCGAACCGAAAATTTGGCTGTCGCGCAGCACAGACAAGCAGGCCATTCTGGAGACCCTGGATTCGCTGGCTCCCCGCCCGGGAACGGCTGACCAGCGTGCGGCGCTCTCCCTCGCCGGGGCCATAGCAGCTACCGAAGAGGGAAGCGGAGTGATGTGGTTCGGGGATGGCGGGAGCGAAGGACAAGAGCAGGGCGGCCCTGTTTCGATATCCGGTCCTTTCCGTTTTTACCAGATGGGTCAGACCAAAGAAAACGTCGCAATCGGTGCCTTCGTGACCCAGGCAGGCGCCGGGAATACGGAAGGGCTGCTGCGGATTGACAATCACGGCTCCCAGTCTCAGAAAGGCACGATCTCCATTTTTGGACTGGATCAGGAGCTGGTGGACGTCGGCACATTCTCTGTAGAGGGAGGCTCCTCCCAGACCGTCACCTTTGAGCGCTTGCCATCTAAGCCGGCATACAGGGCCGTGATTGAAGCAGAAGAGGACGGGCTTGCGGAGGATAATGAAAGCTGGAGTGTGCCGTATGCCTCCGGAAAAGGCCGGGCTGTGCTGGTCAGTCCGCAGAGCAATCGCTTTCTGCACCAGGCCCTGCAGACGGTCGGCCATGTGGAAGTGGAGACAGAAACAGCCTTGCCTACGGCCAAAAGCGGTGCGGCTGACCTGTGGATATTTGACGGAGTCGTACCCGAAAAGCTGCCGGAAGGGAATATTCTCCTGATCGCGCCCAATCAAAAGACGGACTGGCTTCCGTACCAAGGCGTAGCAGAAGTGACCGGCAAACCGGAAGCCACCCAGGCAGATGATCCTGTGATGAAGCATGTTGATTTGCGGGACGTGCATGTGGTGAAAACTGCCGTCTGGGGAGCGGTACCCGGCCTGCGGGCGTTGGCAAAAGCCGGAGAGACAGATCTGATTGCAGCGGGCACCGTATCGGGCAGGAAAGTGCTTGTGATCGGCTTCGACCTGCATGATTCTGATCTGCCGCTGCGCCCTGCGTTCCCGATCCTGATGCAAAATGCCGTCTCCTGGCTCTCTTCGGCCCAAGCAGTGCCGATCGGCCCGGCATTGCCAGGCGAGGCACTCTCGATTTCGCTGACTCCGGGGGCGTCAAAACGGGTGCTCACCCTGCCCGATGGAAAAACGGAGGTGCTGGATGTCAAGGGTACGACTTGGCTCTACCAAGTACCGGAACAAACAGGCCTGTGCCGCTTGACGGAGGAAACAGGAGGGCAGGGCTCTGCCACTGTCAGATACTTTGCGGTTCAGATGAGCGATGCAGAGTCTTTGATCACGCCGCGCCCGCTAAGTGTGGCTGGCGGCCGAGGCCGCAGCTCATCCGAAGAGATGGGGGGCAACGAGGAGAGTCAGTCAAAAGAGGGAAGCACTGCGGGCAGAAGCCTGCCTTTGAACGGGGCAAGAGAACTGACCTACTGGATTGCGGCGCTGGCGCTTCTGGCCGTGTTTGTGGAATGGAGGGTGTATCGACGTGGGTATTGACGTACAACAACCATGGCTCCTGCTCTTGCTCCTTCCCGCCATCTACGTGGTCGTTCACTGGTGGCGCGGACAAAAGCAGATGCCTGTCAGCCGGAAAAGCGTCATTGCCGCGATTCGGACAGCCGTCTTTTGTCTCCTGATCCTCGCTTTGGCCGGCATCCAGCTTCTCTACCCGGTGCGAGCGGAGACGGTTGTATTCGTGTATGACAGCTCCGCATCGATCAAAGATGAACAACCTTTTCTCCGTTTTCTGCGGGATGCGGTGGCGGGCAAACAGAAAGAGGATCAATACGGCGTCGTTGCCGCAGCGGCAAATGCGGCAGTGGACCAACCCCTGACGATGAATGGGCAGGTGCAGGGGGTGAGCGTTGAGGTAAACCGGCACGCCACCAATCTTGCGGAAGGAATCCGTCTCGCACAGGCGATGATTCCCAGCAACGCTCGCGGCAAAATCGTTCTGGTCACAGACGGTCTTCCCAATCAGGGGGATACCGCTCGTGAAATCAAACTGGCGACGGAGAGAGGAATCGCCGTGGAGAGCGTCCTCTTCGAACAGCCGCAGGGCGACGAGGTGGTCCTCTCCTCTGTGCAGGTGCCTGACCAGCTTTACACCGGTGAGGAATACACGATCAAGGTGGACGTGGAAAGCACAGTGGCGACCCGTGCGACACTCCGTCTGTACGAAGGAAATCGCGAGGTGGGCACCCAGACTGTGCAGGTGGAGAAAGGAAAGAATCGCTATCTCTTTTCGGAGAAAGCGATGAATGAGGGCTTTCACCGCTATCGCGTAGAAATCGAAGCAGTGCGCGATACCGTTCAGGCTAATAACCAGGCATTCGCGTATACCCAAGTGACCGGCACACCATCCGTCTTGGTTGTAGAAGGACATCCGGGAGCGGCGAAAAATCTGGTCAACGCGCTTCAGGCCGGTCATATCCGGGTAGAGAACAAGGATGTGGCGCTTCTGCCGAAAGAGCTGGAAGGCTATAAGCAGTTCGCGTCCATCGTCCTGGCTGACCTCTCGGCAACAGAGATGAGCGAGGCGGATATGGAGCGGATCAGAACAGCTGTCCGTGATCTGGGTGTCGGTTTGATCATGACAGGCGGACCGGATGGCTTTGGCATGGGAGGCTGGTTCCAGACGCCGATTGAAGAGGCGCTCCCCGTGCATATGGATTTGCGCAGCAAGGAAGAACTGCCAACACTGGGGTTGATCCTGGTCATCGACAAATCAGGCAGCATGTCCGGCGATTCGTATGGGCTGGACAAGATGGAATTGGCGAAAGAAGCAGCCATTCGGGCAACGGCCATGCTCAATCGGCAAGACGAAATCGGCGTGATTGCCTTTGACGGCACCCCCTGGGAAGTGGTTCCCCCGCAAAATGTGAGCGATGTGAAAGCCATCCAGGGTCAAATCGGCAGTATTTTCGCGGATGGGGGCACGGATATCTTTCCCGCCTTGCAAATGGCCGCAGAGCGAATCAAGACGATGAAAACAAAGCGCAAGCACGTCATCTTGTTGACCGACGGACAATCAGGACGGGAGGATAACTACCAAGGCCTGCTCGAGCAGATGATCGGTGAAAATGTGACGGTCTCGACTGTCGCTGTCGGGGATGACTCGGATACGGAATTGTTGGAGGATATCGCCAAGTGGGGAAAAGGGCGTTATTACTTCGCTACCGACGGCGCTTCCATCCCGCAGATTTTCAGTAAAGAGACAGCGCTGGCCAGCCGGACATTCATCGTGGAAAAGCCGCAGGTACCCGAGTGGACCGGCACCGGAGACTGGACCGGTTTGCGCCAGCCTTTGCCGATGCTTCGCGCCTATGTGGCAACGACAATCAAGCAGACGGCCGAGCCTCTTTTGATGAGTCAGGATGCAGACCCGATTCTCAGCCGCTGGCAGTATGGCCTGGGCCGGGCAGTCGCCTGGACGAGTGATTTGGAAGGAAAATGGGCGCCGGACTGGATCGCATGGCCGGGGAATAGCCGACTTTGGACAGATATCATCGGCTGGACGCTGCCGCAGATTTCGCCGGGGCGTTGGCAAGTGGAAACGAAGCTGGACGGTTCGGAGGGGAAAGTCAGCGTCTCCCTGCCGAAAGGGGAGAAGCTGCCGCAGGAGCTGGAGGCTGTCGTGGTAAACCGGGAGATGAAAAGGGAAGTTGTCCGGTTGAAGCCGGTTGCGCCCGGGATGCTGGAGGGCCGCTTTTCAGCCTCAGAGCCAGGCAGCTACCTGATTCAGGTGACAGAAAAAGCAAACGGACAGATCATCGCGGGTCAGACAGCGGGACTTAGCGTATCGTATTCACCTGAGTTTGGCTTGCCGCAGGACGGAGCTGCCCAGATGGAGGAGTGGCTTGCCGCTGGCGGCGGGACCAAAATTGCCGACGCCAAAGAGGTCTTTACCGGCAAACTCCCGGCCAAATGGGAGACGCAGCCGATTGGAGAATGGCTGCTGATGCTGGCAGCGTGTTTATGGCCGCTGGATGTTGCCGCAAGACGCTTGCAGCTCCCGGAGCAGTGGTGGGCGCGGTTGAGCGGTTTACTGCGCAGAAGAAAGACGGGTGCTGTCGGTACGGAAAAAACAGAGAGGGCGGAAGTATTTGCCCGCCTGGGAGAAAAACGCGATCAACGCTTTCAGCATGATCCCCAGGCACGGCCCGGTGAAAGTGACGGGCAATCCGTTCAAAGCCGGCCACAGGCTGAGCGCAGCGGGCAAGCGTTGCCACAGTCAAAGGGCCAAGGCAAGCGCGGCGCACAAGCAGTTCGACCGTCCAAAGACGAAGGCGAGCACGGAGCACAAGCGGTTCCACAAGGCAAAACCCAGGCGGATCAGCGAAAAGCCGCTGCGTCCCCGACAGGGAAGACAGGCGCCTCCCATCAGACAGGCAGCACGTCTGGCGATGGGCAGCAGGATGAGACGATAAACAGACTGTTGGCGGCCAAAAAAAGAAAACAGAGATAAATGGGAAAAAAGGAGAAAAAAATGGATCGGCAAAAATGGTTGGAATGGTTGTCGAAAGAGACAGAGGTTCCCTTTGAGGGCTGGGACTTTTCCTATGTCGGGAGAACGGGACGTTTGCAAGAAGCGCCGTTGAGCTGGAATTACGCCAGTCTGGTCACGCGGAAACTGCCAAAGATAACGACCCTGCTAGACATGGGAACAGGGGGAGGAGAATTTCTCTCCCTGCTGGGACCGCTCCCCCGGCAGACGTATGCGACAGAAGGCTACCAGCCCAATGTAGCTGTTGCCAGGAACAGGCTGGAACCATTAGGGATCACGGTAGTGGAAGCAGATGGGGAAGACACCCTGCCGTTTCCTGACGAAACCTTTGATTTGATCATCAACCGGCACGAATCATTTGATCCACACGAGCTGTATCGCATCGCCAAAAGTGGGGCCACTTTTCTGACACAACAGGTCGGTGGAGAAAACGATGTGCTCCTCAATCGCTTGCTGGGAGCGGCGATTCCGCAGGACTACCTGCATTGGCGGGCTGACTATGCGGTCCGTCAACTGGAAGAGGCTGGCTTTGTCATCGCCCAATCTCGTGAGGAGACGGTACCTTCCCGCTTTTACGACATCGGGGCCGTGGTTTATTATCTGCGCGCCATTCCTTGGCAAATCCCGGACTTTGCTCCGGAGGTGTATGCGGACGGCTTATGGCAGATGCATCAACAGATTGAAAAAGACGGGTACATCGACATCCCCAGCCATCGCTTTTTGATCGAAGCGGTTCGCAGGTAAATGCTTTGCTTTGAGCTTATACGAATTTTTGATGGAGGGAGCCACTCCCGGCTCTCGGCACACGTTGCAGTGCTGCTTGGCGATCGAACCACATGCGGCCCAATAGAAAGGGCACCGACTCCATTCGAGCGGTGCCTTTCTATTGGAGAAGCGGCCCGAACCGATACTACGATTCGGTCTCCTCGTTGGTCCAGGTGAGGGCAATCGTGCCTTGCCCGCCGTGAACACCCAGCACAGGGCTAAGCGGGTATACCAATACTTCCAGATCCCCGTATTTGCTTTTGATCGTTTCTTTCAGTTCCAATGCTTTGTCGATCACATTCCCGTGCAGGATTTCCACCTGAACAACCCGGTGCAGGGACCGTGCCCGATCCAGTTGTTCAAAGATCCGGCGAAAGGCCTTGTTTTCTGTTCTCACCTTTTCAAATAATTCCACTACGCCGTTTTTGATCGTGAAGATCGGCCGAATCTGCAGCAGTGTACCGAGGATGAGCTGTGCATTCGTCAGGCGACCGCCTTTGTGGAGCTGGGACAGCTTGCCAATCACGATGTAGTTCTCATTTCTGCTCGCCTCGCGTCTCAGCGTCTCTGCAATCTCGCGGTAGTCCACGCCTTTTTCGGCCAGCTCAAAGCCTTTGCAAAGCAGGGTCGTAATCGGATAGGAAACGATCTGAGAATCGACCACTTCGACGGGAAAGGCCGTCTGCGCGGCAGCTGTTTTGCTCGTCTGATAGGTGCCGCTAAGCTGGCTGGACAGGTGAACCGCGATGGCGCAATCATATTCCTTCGCCAGTGTCTCATAGAGCTGCACAAATTTTCCGATCGCGGGCTGCGACGTTTTGGGCACCGTTTTTGACTGTTCGATTTTTTCATACAATTCTTCCGAAGTGAGTTCCACTCCATCTTCATAGGCACCGTCATCAAAGATAACGTCCAGAGGCACGATGTGAATGCCGTATTTCTCACGTAAATCCTCGGGTATATAAGCCGTGCTGTCTGTAATCCAGGCAATTCGCTGTTTCAAAAAAATAGGCCCCCTTTTTGCTCACTAGCACTATCATACTAGAAACGCAGCAGGGCCAAACAGCTATTTTATGAGAATTCAGCGACAAGCTTTCTGGTAAATCAAGTCAGGTGCAGGATACCGGTATCGGACTGTTTGGGTGCAGCGTCCGCTCACACCGGATCATCCTGACTGTCCCTGAGGCATCGGAAAACGAGAATCGGAGTTTCAAAAGCGTCCGAAAAATAGCGGAAGCATGTCAATGGTACAAGCAAGTCCTTCCAGCAAACATATAAAGAAAGTAGAGGACGGGGAGGTGGGGGCATTGACACCAGAGCAACCAGAGATATGGGAACCATTGCGGCAGATGAACCGACGATTGGATAATTTTGAAGAACGAATCGACAAGCTAGAAGTGCAGATGAGCGTAGCAACAAAGTGGCTGGAGCGGATCGAGCATCGCTTGGAGCGGATGGAAGAAGCACGTGCAGAATTATTAAAAGCGATGACCAAATTGCAGACGGAGCTGGAGCTGAAAAGAGGCACGACCGATAAAGAGATCATCCTGCAAATGCTGGATAACGACAAACACGACAGGGAGAAGCTGACACATCTCATAGCGGGAGACAAAGGCAGAAAACAGGAGAGATTTTTGCAGATATGGGCTGTTCTGGGCCCTGTAATTGCCTCCGTTCTTTCCTCCCTTTTCACCAAGTATTTTTTGTGAAATTTTGGATTTTCAGTATTGTGGAAGGCTTGTGAAAAACCATTCCATCTTTCTTCCATACTCGCTGTCTATTATAATGAACAAGGGATTCGATAAGAAAGAGAGGATTTCAAATGAAGAAGTTCGATATTTCCATGCTGTCCATTTCGATTCTGTTACTGGCGCTCGTCATCTTGGGGGTAGCGACGATGAAGCCGGATGATCCTGTGCTCGCCACAACAGGATCAACGAATGTCACAAAATCCCAACTCTACGAGCAGATGAAGCAAAGCTACGGGAAAAAGGTTTTGGATACGATGGTCAGCCGCAATCTGGTCGTGGAAGAAGCGAAGGCACAGGGTGTCCTCGTGGAAGAGGCAGAAGTCGACAAGGAACTCAACAATCTAAGAGAGAAGCTGGGCTCTGAGGAAGTCTTTCAGCAAACCTTGAAGAAACAGGGGCTCACCGAGGAAGGCTTCCGTGGCACGATCAGAACGCTTCTTCTGCGGGACAAGCTGTTTGAGAAGGCCTACCCGGTAACCGACCAGGAGATTCAAGATTACTACGAGAAAAATAAAAGCGATTTTGGCAATCCCGCACCAGCTTTGGAGCAGGTAAAACCGGAAATCGTCGAAGAGCTCAATGCAAAGAAACGGAAGAAATACATGGATGAGTGGCTGATTGGACTGGAGAAAAAGTTCAATGTGAAGTTTCTCGACTTGAATCTGGCGCCAGATTATTATGTAGAGAATGCAGAAGCGCCAAAAAGCAAATAATGATTCGGCTTTTGAATCAAACCTGTTCCGGTTACAGTCGGCACAGGTTTTTTTCATGGAGGAAGGGGATATTGACATTTATTGCGCATGCTCGTACCATAGAGCAATTCAAGCATGCCGTATCCCTGCCTTTCTGGAACGGCTGGACGGGTGTAAAGGAGCACGAATGGAAATGAAACCAGTTACGCATAAACGAAATGTCACCATTGGCGTGATGATCGCCACCTTTTTGGCAGCGATCGAGGGGACGATAGTCAGTACGGCGATGCCAACGATCGTCAGTGATCTCGGCGGTATGCATTTGATCAGTTGGGTCGTCTCGATCTATTTGCTTACCTCGGCGGTAACGACGCCGATCTTCGGCAAGCTGGCCGATCTATATGGGCGCAAAATTGTTTTTACCGTGGGAGCCCTTATCTTTTTGGCAGGCTCGGCCCTCTCCGGTTTGGCCCAGACCATGGAGCAGCTCATCTGGTTCCGGGCCTTTCAGGGGTTGGGAGCGGGTTCGATTATAACCGTTACGTATACGATTGTCGGTGATATCTATCCTTTTGAGGAAAGGGGAAAGGTTCAGGGATGGATGAGCGGGATCTGGGGGATCTCGGGAATCCTGGGGCCGTTGACCGGCGGGCTGCTTGTCGACTATGTGTCATGGCACTGGATTTTTTATATGAACATCCCGTTTGGCATTATTTCCGTCGCTTTGATTTGGTTCTATCTGCATGAGAACATCGAGAAAGTGAAAAAGCATATTGACTATGCCGGTGCTGCGGTATTTACCATCAGCGTCTCCGCATTGCTCTACGCGCTGTTGAGCGGGGGGACGGAGCATCCGTGGGGCTCTCCTTTGATTATCGGGCTGCTCGTGTTTTCCGGGTTGGGGATTCTCTTCTTCCTCTATCTGGAGAAACGCTCGCCGGAGCCGATGGTTCCGCTCGGTCTGTTTGCGATGCGGACGATGAGCATCGTCAATGTGGCTGGCTTTTTGCTGGCCGCGGTGCTGGTAGCTGTGTCCTTTTACCTGCCGCTCTGGATTCAAGGGGTTTACGGACAAGGGGCAACCGGTTCAGGTCTGACGCTGATCCCTATGTCTGTCGGCTGGCCGATTGGAGCCGCATTGAGCGGACGGTTGCTGTCGCGAATCGGAATTCGGACGACCTCGCTGATCGGTGTGACCCTGCTGATTGTCGCGACCGGGTGGCTGGCCACGATTCACCCCGAAACGCCGCATGCCATGCTGTACGGAATCACGCTTTTGGTGGGGCTAGGATTTGGGTTTGCTTTCACTTCTTTTACCGGCGCTGTGTTGAGTGTGCCGTGGAATCTGCGCGGTGTAGCAGTTTCTACGAACTCCTTTATCCGCACGCTGGGCCAAACGATCGGGATTGCGCTGTTCGGAACCCTGTTGAATTCGGCCGTAAAACAGGCGCAGAGCTTAGAGAATATTGACGTCAATAAAATACTGAATCCGCATGAAGCGGCCAAGCTTCCGGCTGAGCTGCTGGGGACAGTGCGAGAATTGCTTGCCGGCGGACTTCACCAGATATTTGTAATCCTTGCCGTTTTGGCTGCGATCAGCTGGATCGTGACGTGGGCCTATCCCAAAGAGACCATGCAGGAAGCAGCCAACTGATTCGCGGAGAGAAGGCAAGGAAAAGGTTGCAGCCTCCTGTCTGAGTAGGTAATCGTGTACCCGGGCATACTGTGGACACCTGAAAGAAGGAGGAAACGTGCCTGTGGACGGATTGCTGGTCAAGCTGATTGTAACTCCGCTGGCGGTCATCGTAGCGGATGCCTTGTTTCCCGAGGTCAACTACGCCAATCTCTACCAATCGATCGGGGTTGGATTGGTGATTGCTGTAGCCGGATATTTACTGGAGCTGCTGCTGCTGCGTCCGGGTATGCTCTGGTTGGCTACGGCGGTAGATATGATCGCGGGTTTTCTCATCGTCTGGCTGAGCGGGATGCTCTTTTCACACGCAAGCATTGCACCGATCGGCGCCGGCTTTGTCGCGATCCTGCTGGGGGTGGCTGAATACCTGCAGCATATCTGGCTGCTAAAGAGCGGCCGAGCTGAGAAAATCTAGGCTTTGTACATAGGAGCATGCCTTTCCAGGTATCAAAAAAAGCCGTCTCATGAACGAGGCGGCTTCATGCGTTTCGTCACGGCGGCTTCAAACCAGCGCCAGGGGAGCCATTGCTTGGCCAAGATCGAGAGCTTGACATCGCGTCCGACGGGGTAGCGGAGCGAGGGACGGGGATCAAGCGCAGCCCGTACGATGACATTGACGACTTCATCCGGGGGAGGGGCAGACGAAGCAATTTTATGAATGATGACTGTGAGTGCCTTCATCTGCGCAAAATAGGGGGAAGACGGGCGTGATACAACTTTTTCCATGCCTTTGTCCCAAATGCTCGTCCGGTAAGATCCGGGCTCAATCAGCACGACGTGAACACCGTGAGGGAGCATTTCCATGCGGAGTGATTCACTAAATCCTTCCACTGCGTGTTTGGAGGAGACGTAGGGGGCCAGGCCGGGAAAGCCGATTCTTCCGCTGATGCTGCTGATATTGATGATCGTACCCGACCGGCGGGAGCGCATGTGGGGAAGGACCGCCTGTGTAACGGCAATCAGGCCGAAGACATTTACCTCAAACTGCTCTCGCCATTCGCCGAGCTCGACTTCTTCGGCAAAGCCGCCAGCTGCAAAACCCGCGTTGTTTACCAGAAGATCAATCCGCCCGTGGCGTGTCACCACGTCGTCTACAGTAGCCGAGACTTTATCCGGCTTGGTGACATCCATTCGCACCACTTCGACAGTATCGGCTACGCCTTGGTCTGCGGCAAGCTTGTCCAGTTGCCCGCTGCGGGCGGGATCACGCATGGAGGCGATGACATGGAAGCCAGCCTTGGCCAGCGCCACCGCAGCAAGCAGGCCAAATCCGCTGGAACAGCCGGTGAGCATGGCTACCCGCTTGGCAGCTGCCTTTCTCGTATCTCTCATGTTTTCTCCCCTTCAATTTCCACTATCTCCACGGCTGGGAAATAAATTTTACGAAAATGTTCATAAATTTGTTAACAGAATTATAACAAATGGCCTCCGATATCGGGATAAATTTATGTATACTGAAAGAGCTATCTCGTAAAGATAGTATTCTGCTGTGGCCCTTACTCCTCTATACATATGTCAACGAGCAAATGCTAGCAGGCCAAGGTTGCTAATCCAATTCCCGATTGGTTATCATAGGTGGTGGAAAGTAGCAACAGGGGCTGTTTTTGGCAGGTGGAGGAGTATGAAATATACGCTGTGTCGATATGATGCGACAGGGCGTAATCAACATGAAAGAAAGAGGGGTTCATTGGTATGAAGAGTTGGCAACAATCTTGGCGTCAGCTTTTCTTGTTTGGATTGCTGGCGCTGGCGCTGTCCGGTTGTGGCAAAGAAGAGCTCTCTGCACTGACGCCGCAGGGGCCGGTTGCCGCGATGCAATTCGACTTGATGAAGCTTACGGCCTCCATCATGATCGGGGTCTTTATCGTCGTTGTACTGATCCTCACCTACGTTCTTATTCGTTTCCGTAAGCGTCCTGGACAGGAAGGCATTCCGAAGCAAGTGGAAGGCAGTCACACTCTGGAAATCATTTGGACGGTCATTCCGTTCTTGCTGCTGATCATCATGGCAGTGCCGACCGTAACCACAGGATTTACACTGGGGAAAGAATACAACAGCGAAGAAGCGCTTCAGGTTCGCGTTACCGCTCACCAGTTCTGGTGGGAATTCGAGTATCCGGATCTGGGTGTAGCGACTGCGCAAGACCTGGTTATGCCTGTTGGCCAAAAGGTCCAGTTCACCTTGACGTCCGCTGACGTTATGCACGCGTTCTGGATTCCGGCTCTCGGCGGTAAAATCGACACCAACCCGGGACTGGACAACAAATTCTGGCTGCAAGCTGACCGTACAGGTACATTCTACGGGAAATGCGCGGAGCTCTGTGGTGCGTCTCACGCTTTGATGGACTTCAAAGTAGAGGTAATGGAACAAGATGCATTTGCAGCCTGGATTGATAAAATGAAGGGCGTGCAAGCAGTTGAACCGGCAAAGGCTCAAACTCCATTGGCGGTTCAAGGTCAGCAAATCTTTGACAAGAGCTGCTTGGGTTGCCACGCAGTAGCCGGCAAAGGTGGAAAAATGGGGCCAAACCTGACCAACTTCGCTGATCGTACCCTCATCGCGGGTATCCTCAATCACGATGATGAAAACCTTGCCGCATGGTTGAAAGATCCGCAAAAGGTGAAACCAGGCAACCTCATGCCAAACCTGAATCTGGATGACGAGCAGGTAAAAGCATTGGTCGAGTACATGTCGACTCTTAGCGTAAAAGACGAGCAAAAATAGTCTGATCTTCAAAGTTAGATTTTCTAGTATTAGTATGACATTGTCTTGAGGCAGTGACGCTAAAAAGGAGGTAAAACCGTGTCTGCACATGCTCATGCACCTAAGCGGTCGGGAATTGCTGATTGGCTCACTACCGTTGACCATAAGAAAATCGGGATCTTGTATCTGATTGCCGGTGGGTTCTTCTTCTTGGCTGGCGGTATTGAAGCACTGCTGATTCGTTTGCAGTTGATGTATCCGAATCTTTCCTTAGTTGGTGCGAAGACGTTTAACGAACTGATTACCATGCACGGAACTACAATGATCTTCCTGGCAGCAATGCCGGTCATCTTTGCACTGATGAACGCGATCGTTCCGTTGCAAATTGGTGCCCGCGACGTTGCGTTCCCGTTTGTAAACGCACTCGGATTCTGGCTCTTCTTCTTTGGGGGAGTTCTGATCAACACAAGCTGGTTCCTCGGCGGTGCGCCGGATGCCGGCTGGACATCGTATGCAACGCTTGCTTTGAACCAATACAGCAAGGGATCAGGGGTTGACTTTTACGTCCTTGGTCTGCAGATCGCCGGTCTTGGTACGTTGATCGGGGGTATCAACTTCCTGGTAACCATCATCAACATGCGCGCTCCAGGTATGACCTTTATGCGTATGCCGATGTTCACCTGGTCCGCATTTGTTACTTCCGGTTTGATTCTGTTTGCTTTCCCGGCCGTCACGGTTGGTCTGGTGCTTCTGATGTTTGACCGTCTGTTCGGAGCAGCGTTCTTCAACCCGGATATGGGTGGTAACGTTGTAATCTGGCAGCACTTGTTCTGGATCTTCGGTCACCCCGAAGTTTACATTCTGATTCTGCCGGCTTTCGGTATCATTTCCGAAGTCGTAAGTACCTTCTCCCGGAAGCGTCTGTTTGGATACAGCTCCATGGTCTTTGCAACCGCACTGATCGGCTTCCTCGGCTTCATGGTGTGGGCTCACCACATGTTTACGACCGGTATGGGCCCTGTCGCCAACACACTGTTTGGTCTGGCAACGATGTTGATTGCCGTTCCGACAGGTATTAAAATCTTTAACTGGCTGTTGACCATGTGGGGCGGTCAAATCCGCTTCCCCACCGCGAACCTGTTCGCAGTAGGATTTATTCCTACCTTTACGATTGGTGGTATGACAGGGGTTATGCTGTCGATTCCGGCTGCAGACTACCAGTACCATGACACGTATTTTGTTGTTGCTCACTTCCACTACGTAATCGTCGGTGGTATGGCGTTTGGTCTCTTTGCAGGTCTGTACTACTGGTGGCCAAAAATGTTCGGTAAGGTTCTGAACGAAACGCTTGGCAAATGGAGCTTCTGGACATTCTTTATCGGCTTCCATCTGACCTTCTTCCCGCAGCACTTCCTCGGATTGATGGGAATGCCGCGCCGCGTATTTACATTCTTGCCTGGACAGAACTTGGAATTTGGTAACTTTATCAGTACGATCGGTGTATTTGGAATGACAATCGGAACGATCCTCTTCCTGTTGAACGCTTACGTGACAGCGAAGAGTGGCAAACGCGCTCCTGCAGACCCGTGGGATGGACGTACGCTCGAATGGTCGATTCCATCTCCGCCGCCTGAGTACAACTTTGCTCAAACTCCGCTTGTACGCGGTCTCGATGCCCTGTGGGTAGAGAAAATGGCCGGTAACAAAGGCATGACGCCAGCAGAACCGCTGGGTTCGATCCACATGCCATCTGGTTCCATCCTGCCGTTCCTGATGTCTGGCGGCCTGTTTATCGCAGGTTACGGCTTCATGTACCACAAATACGTGCTGGTCGGAATTGGCATGGTGATTTTCTTCTCCTGCATGATGATTCGTTCTTTGAAAGACGACCCTGGTTATCATATTGATCCGGTTGAAATGGATGAAAAGGGGGTTAAGGCGTAATGGCAACTCATCACGTATCCACGGTTCTGCCTGATGAACCGGAAAAAGCCACCCTCGAAGGGAAAAATAAGATTCTCGGGTTCTGGCTCTTCCTCGGAGGAGAGACGGTCCTGTTCGGTTCTCTGTTTGCTACCTTTATCGCCTTGCGTGATCAAACAAATGGCGGGCCTACTTCCCAGCAATTGTTTGACATGCCGCTCGTAGCAGCAGCAACCCTGATTCTTTTGACCAGCTCGCTGACCAGCGTGTTTGCGATCTTGGCGCTTCACAAGCATGACCTGAAAAAAATGCAAGTATGGATGACCGTGACCGTTCTGCTGGGTCTGTGCTTCCTGGCTTTGGAGATTTACGAGTTTGTTCATTACGTGCATATGGGGCATAAGATGACTTCAGGTGCATTTGGTTCCGCCTTTTACACGCTAGTCGGGTTCCACGGAGCGCACGTGTTGTTCGGGATTATCTGGATTGCGACGATTCAGCTTCAGACTGTGAAAAAAGGTCTGACGGTTGTTACGGCTCCGAAGTTCTATCTAGCTAGCTTGTACTGGCACTTCATCGACGTCGTATGGGTATTCATCTTTACCGTGGTATACCTCATGGGTATGATCGGTGGAAAGGTGGGGTAATCGATGGGAGCACATGTTCATGATGAACCGCGCAAGCCAAAGGTAAAGCAGGATGGTGCGAAAAAGCATGTGATCGCCTTTATTGCATCACTGGTTCTAACTGCACTGGCTTTTGCAGCCGTAGGCTTTGAAGTGGTGCCGACCGGTTTTACCGTTCCGTTTATCGTAGGTCTTGCCTTTGTCCAGGCGCTGTTCCAGTTGTTCTTCTGGATGCACATGGATCAAAAAGGACACGAGTTTGCACGAATTTCGATTTTTGCGGGGACATCCTTCATTTTGGTCGCAATCATCGTATTCGTATTCTGGGTTTGGTGGTAAGAAGCAAAGAGGGCAGACGCATTATCGTCTGCTCTCTTTTTTTATTTACTCATTCAGGGAGCCAAAAGAATGTAGGAAAGGGGCTGTGGGTGAAAGAAGCATGTTTCCCTACTTAGCTCCGTATTACGCCCGCAAAGGAGTGTTCCCTGTCCGCTCCAGGGTGATTCGCGGGGGACCGCAAAAGCCGCTTCGCTTCGGGGGCATCCCAAGGTTGCGCTCCTTTTTCCCGCGAATCCCCCCTCCGCTGGGTCAGGGCTCCACAGTCGCACGCAGGAAAACATGCTTCTTCAACGTTATCGTTGCTTTTTAAAGATTTGAATCCCTGAAGAGAGAAAGATAAAAAAGAAAATGAGAAATAAAAATGAAATGAAAAGAACATGAGGACGTTGAAAATGAAGATGAAAGTAGAGATGAAAGTGCAGGCAGGGGCTAAGCATGATATTTTGTTTCTTTCAAAGATAAACAGCCGATTCCGATGGTTAGAGGTAAGAATTATATATAGACAGCATTTTTACCAGAGTTTTGATCTAATATAGTATGCATGACGAGTCTGACCAAATGATATTTTGATTGAAGAGTCTGACCAAAAATATTTTGTTAAAATATTTAACATACTTGCTTTTGTGCTTTTCATCCTTTTTATTTTTTCATCTTCTTATTATTTTCTTCATTCAAAAGCGTGTATGGAGCAGTATGTCCGGAGAAGAATCATGTTTCCCTGCAGTGCGACTGTGTAGCCCAACTCAGCGGAACGGCGTTTGACGGGAAACAGGGGCGCAACCTTGGGATGACCTCGGAGCGAAGCGGCTTTTGCGCACCCCCGTCAAACGTTGTGGAGCGGACAGTGAATCATCCGGCAGGGCGGAATACGGAGCCAAGCAGGGGAACATGATTCTTCTCGCCGCGGCCACGTTGCACGGAACCAAGCAGGGGAACATGATTCTTCTCGCCGCGGCCACGTTGCACGGAACCAAGCAGGGGAACATGATTCTTCTCGCTGTAGCCTCGTTGCACGGAACCAAGCAGGGGAACATGATTCTTCTCGCCGTGGCCTCGTTGTACGGACTCCAGCCAAGGACTACCACAAGGTAGCAACATGAAAACACAACTGAATGAACAAAAAAAGAACGCGGGAGTTTATATATTCCTGCGTTCTTATTATTCATTCACGATCTACCCAGTATCACCCTAAGAAAAAGTCTCTGGCAAACACCTCAGGATCATTCACATTTACGGGAGTAATCCCTTCCGAATAGGAGCCGCTCACGCTCGTTCCTTTTTTACCGTATTTGAAAAAGAGAGCCCCTGTAGCTTTATCCACCAGAATGTCATAGGGTCCTATCAGAATCCAGTAACCGGCAGACTCATCCTTGTAGGCAAGCTGATCGATTTTTTGTTTGATTTCAGCCAATGCCTTCGTCGAGCTATCACTGCCATCTGCGTAAGCAGGGTTCTTTGAGAAGGATGTATAAGCCTGTTTCATGGCATCGCTAGCCACTTTGAGAGCCTCTTCCTTTGTGACCCGCTTCGCTCGGCCATCAAGCGAAATCAGCGGATTTTCAAAGGGCATCAAGCCGAGATTATAGCTGATCTCAATTTGAAAAGCTTCCGCTACGGCTCGCAAAGGAACGTACAGGCTGTTGTCAACGATTTGAGCGGCGATGGGCAACACGACATTTTTACCGTTGATGACAGCGTGTTTGTCCCCGGCCTGCAGGATGATGTTCTTGTTTTGATAGTCGATGGCTGCTGTTTTCTTTTTTGCGTCCCATCCTGCTTTTCCCCCTAATTCCTCAGTGATAAGTCTGATCGGAACCAGGGTATGACCGTTTTCATTTTTGATATTCACATTGGGAATAAACTGGTTGTTGATCATCAGAAACGTAAAGCGATCGACGGGATTAATCGTAGTGGTCGCCCCATTCTCATACGTAACCTTCTGTATCCAATACTTCCCGTTTTCAAAGTCGGTACGCTCCGCATCAATCGTACAACGGTACCAGGTATTGTTTTTTGTCTCTCCAAAAGCTGTGAATGGTACAAGCGCTGTCAGCAGGCTGCACATCAGGATGGACACGACGTATGACCTGATCGTTTTCCTTTTCATAAACTCACTCCTTTTTTGTGATGGTTTGCGGATTCAAGCCAGCCAAAAATGAAACTTTTTAAAATGGAGGTTGTAAAATAGCTGGCGAATCTCCCTTTATGTACTATCAGCAACCAATAAAATAGCGAGCCCGAGGCAGCTTTCTATTTTAGCCTCATTGCTGAGAGTATGGAAAAAACAGGGGGAATTGAAATGGCTTTCTCAAAGAGTGCGTATAAGAAAGCAATTGATGACCGTGATGTCGTAAACACCAAGAAATATCAACCATCGCCAAACGGAACCACGTACTGCAATATCTTTGCACAGGATGTAGCATCGGATTATGGGACACCTTTGCCATCGGGTACATGTGCGACGATGTTGAAAGCCCTGGCGGGAAACAATACGCCGCATTGGTACTCTGTGACGTACAGCCAAGCGCAAAGCCGTGCCAACCAGGGATATACGACAATCGGGATCACCTCCGATCACATCGTTATCATTTATCCTCATGGCAATACGCCAAGCGATGTATCCGAGCTGTACATGTCCATGGCCGGCTACAAATGCTTCAATGACACAAAAATCACATACGCATGGACAAAAACAGATTTGCCGAATGTGAAATTTTACTCCTGGTACGAGTAAAAAGCAAAGCTGTTGTCCAAGCGAGGACGGGGGCTGGGAGCTATAAGCGAACAGCCTCTTTTCTTGCCAGAGATGCGGCGCTTTTTTCTTGCTGAGAAGCAGTGCTTTTTTCTTGCTGAGAAGCAGTGCTTTTTTCTTGCTAAGGAGCAGTCCTTTTTTCTTGCCAAACAACACAGCGCTCTTGGCTTGGCGCTATTTTGAGATACAATTCGTATTCTGGATTATACATAAAAATTCCCTTTTTTGGAAGCGTCTTTAAAAACAGGACCTGAAGCATAAAGGCGATGGGCAAACCGAAAAGGCAGGGATAGATCCTATCAATTCCCCAGGTTTTTTGTCGCGTGTTTCGGTTCGTCTTTTTTCGGTGATTCTTTAGAGGAGTACAACAGGAAATTTGGCTTGCAGTCATAGGCCAGGCGTTGCTTTCAAGCTAGCAGCCGATTGTCAACATATTGTTCATTTTTTGGAGAGGAAGTTCCCTTGATTGACGGTATAATAGAGATTGTATAAAGGGCAACCTTTCTAATAGGTGAAAGGAGGATGAGGGATCAGATGCATGATCATCATCAGCTTGGAAATCCCGTTGACGGCGGGATTGGTTCATTTTCAGATATGTGGAGCCCCAGTGTAATTCTGATTACGATCTTATTTCTGATTTTGTACTTTGCACTTACTGGCCCGCTGCGTCATCGTTTTTCTGATTCCAGTCCGGCAAATGGAAAGCAGAAGACTTCGTTCATTTTAAGCATGCTCGTATTTTACGCAGGTGCAGGAAGTCCCATCAATTTTGTCGGTCACCATTACCTGTTTAGCATGCACATGCTGCAGATGGCACTATTGTTCTTTGTACTGCCTCCACTGCTGATGGTCAGCATACCGGGATGGTTGTGGGCTGTTATTTTCCGAAATCAGAAGGTAAACGCAGTGCTGCGCTTTTTCACGAAACCGATTGTAGCAGCCGTTGTGTTTAACGCGTTTCTCTCTTTTTATCACGTGCCGTTTATTCTTGATTTTGCATCGCTGAATCACAACGCGATGAATGCTTTCCATGTGTTCTTGTTCTTTACGGCTTTCTGCATGTGGTGGCCGATCATTGCTCCGCTCCCGCATGGTGAGGCTCAATTAGTTGGTTTGAAAAAAATGGCCTACTTGTTTGCAAACGGAATTCTGATTACACCGGCCTGTGCACTGATTATTTTTGCCGGTGAACCGGTTTACAATCATTACATCAATGCACCGCAAATCTTTAATGATTACACCCCGTTCATGGACCAACGTCTCGGGGGGATTCTGATGAAGCTGGTTCAGGAAGTAACGTACGGCTTTGTTCTGGCCCATATCTTTAAAAAGTGGCGCCAGGAAGAGAAGCAGAACGACTTGCCGATGGATCAGCAAGACCACTCGCTTTCTGTGCTTTCACCGGCGACAGACCAAAGCAGAGTGTAGGATAAGAGAAAGAGAAGCTGTGATATGAGGTGTAGCTATGCATTTTTTACTGCCTACGATCAGTACGTCATTTATCGCTACGAGCGGGATTTTGGTAGCGATCGGCTGGTATTTTATTCGTAGCCGTCAAACCGAGAAACACATCAAGACCATGAAATGGGCGGCGATTTGTGCCACGATTTTCTTTATTACGTATGTCTCCCGTACGGTTTTTATCGGAAATACCCTGTTTGGCGGTCCAGACAGCGTCCGGATTTTCTATCAGATTTTCCTGCTTTTCCACATCGTTTTGGCGACGGTGGGTGGAGTTATGGGACTGGTCACGCTTTATTACGGTTATAAAAGAAGATACGACAAACATAAGAAAATTGGACCGTGGACGTCCGTGGTCTGGTTTGGATCTGCTGTGACAGGCGTAACGGTGTATACCCTGCTGTATCTGATTTATCCGGGCGGAGAGACATCTGGCGTTCTGGATGTCATCTTTGGCTGGTAAATAGCAGCGGTTGATAAGATGTGCAAAAGCCCACTTCCTCGTGAAGTGGCGCTAGTGTGTACGGGATTTTTTCGAGAGATAGGAGGTAAAAACGTGGACCAGCAAGTGACGATGCAGGAATCGATCGAAAATGATTCCGCTGTACAGTCCTTACCAGCACAAAGGGCCACTTGGAATGATTATGTCCAGGTCACCAAACCGGGGATTACGCTGTCCAATCTGATGACCACTTTCGCTGGTCTGTGGCTCGCTTCATTTGGTCATCCCAATTGGCTGCTTGCCCTGTGGACCATGCTTGGAACGGCTTTGGTTATCATGTCGGGCGCAACCCTGAATAACTTTTACGATCGCGATCTCGACAAGAAAATGAAGCGCACCCAGGACCGCGCGATTGCGTCTGGCCGGATCTCTCCGCGGAACGCCCTGTTGCTCGGGATTGTCCTGTTGCTCCTTGGACTTTTTGTTCTCGCTTATTTTGCCAATCCGTTGGCTGCTGTATGGGGCCTGATCGGTCATATCTTTTATGTGTTGATCTATACGCCGATGAAGCGAATTACTACCTTGAATACTGTGGTGGGTGGCGTATCGGGTGCGGTTCCCCCGGTAATCGGCTGGGTAGCGGTCACCAATAACATGGACCCGGCTGCATGGCTGCTGTTCCTGATTCTCTTCCTCTGGCAGCCGCCACATTTCCTCGCGCTGGCGATGCTGAAGACAGAGGAATACCGCGCAGGCAATATTCCGATGCTGCCGGTGGTGAAAGGATTTGCGGAAACAAAACGGCAGATGTTCATCTGGGGAGCTGTTCTTCTGCCTGCGTCTCTGCTGCTTTTCTTTTACGGAAAGACGGGCTACCTGTACCTCGTCACCATGGCAGTGATGGGTGTGATCTACCTGGTTCTGCTGTTCAAGGGATTCCAGACAAAAGACGATCTGGCCTGGGCGCGAAAGCTGTTTGGATACTCGATTCTCTATTTGACTGTTTTTTGCGCAGCAATTGTGGTCAGCGCGATGCTCTACTATTTTTGACACGTAACGATCACAAATGGCAACTGAACATCCCTTGCGTGGCAGGGGATGTTTTATTACTGTGATGATGTAGCAAACCGCTTGGGTAAATGAACAAGTGCACGATAAAATATGGAGAAGGGGCAAAAACGAGCAATTCTCTTTTTGACCGTACTCTTTCGAAGTTGGGTGTAACAATTATGGATAAATGGCTGAAACGATTTGCGATCGCATCCACTTTCATTACGTTCCTTGTGATGATCGGAGGGTCTCTGGTAACCAAGACGGATTCAGCTCTGGGCTGCGGAAATGACTGGCCGCTCTGCAACGGCAGATGGGTACCCGAATATACGTTGGAATCAATGATCGAATACATGCACCGCTTCGTCACCGGAATTACCGGTATCGTGGTACTGATTTTCTCGATTATGGCTTGGCGGCGTTATCCGCGCAATCGGGAAGTACGCGGACTCGTGATGTTTAGCATGTTTTTCCTGATCCTGGAGTCATTGCTGGGGGCTTCGGCCGTGATTTGGCCACAATCCTCCGGTGTGATGGCTTTGCATTTTGGCTTTTCCCTCTTGGCTTTTAGCGGGGTCTTGCTATTGAGCATCTTCGTTCTGCAGCGGGACAAGGTCGAGAGTCTGGTGAAAGACACCGTGTCTCCCGGCTTCCGCAAAACGATCTGGGCAGTGGCCGTTTACGCCTATGCGGTAGTTTACCTGGGAGCGTATGTCAGACACACCGGCTCCAACCTGGGTTGCAGCGATTGGCCGCTCTGTCAGGGCAAGCTCATTCCGCAGCTATCGGGACAAACCGGCATTCACTTTTTGCACCGGGTGGCAGCACTTGTGCTGTTTATCGCACTTGCGATGGTGATGGTCTACGTGATTCGTCACTTTAAAGAGAAGCGCCGTGACCTGTATGTTGCCGGAATCTGGGCGTTTATTCTGATCGTGGTTCAGGTGCTTAGCGGAGGTTGGGTGGTTTTATCTCGCCTGACTCTGTACTCCACCATCTTTCACTCGGCTGTGATCACCTGCCTCTTCGGAATTATTTGTTACATGTGCTTGCAATCATTGAAAGGGCCAGAAAGAACAAAACGCCGCTCATAAGAAAAAAGAGTTTGCATGAAAAAGGAAGCCGCCTGCCGGAATCAACCGGTAGGGCGGCTTTGTTTGATGTTCAGGCTTCTGCGGAGCCGTCGCCATAATATACAGCAAGGCTTGCCGCCAGCGTAAGCCTTCTTCTGTTCAGAACACTGCTTCAGAAAAGCCCGGCATGCATCTAATTTGACGGCAAAGCGGGCGAGGAGGCGGAAGAGGAAGCGGACGAAGAACCGGAAGCGGACGAGGAAGCAGGTGAAAAGGTGCCTTTGTCAAAGGTAAAGGTATGCACCTCGGTTTGCAGGGAGGACACGGGTTTGCCCGTTTCCGGGTCCAGTTCGCGCGTCGTTTTCCAGTAGTAGAGGAGTGGGACGGGACCGGTCTGCACGATTTGGTATTGACCAATCGTTTGCGTCATCTTTCCGCCGGGAATAGACGCGGTTTCCAGCAGCGTTCCCTTCCAGGCCTCTACAAATTTTCCGTTCTCCACATACCACAGATGTGCGACATTGCTGCTAATCCCTGTTCCGCCTCCTCTGTCCAGCGTTTCAAAGAGACGTTTTCCTCCCACTTTGCCTACGTCTTCAGGAGGAACTGTCGACCACTCCGGGGGATCAAACCGCATGTAATCCCAGCGATCCAGCTGCAGGTGGGGAGCGTTCCACGGCTGCTCGGTCACAAGCGCATATTTGCCATCAGGGCGTCGGTCCAGAATATAAAAATACCCGATATGCACACTGCTGTTTACCTTGGCGACCAGCTCCAGTTCCGGGTCATCGTCCAATTGTACCCACGTAAAACGCAAATCCTTCAGGAGCTCGTCTGTTACTTTGGTAGTAGCGACGGCGTTGATCCAGGACTGAATCTGACGGATATCCGTCTGGGCGGCGGTCAATGGACTTTTGGCAGGGGCCGGTGCTTTTTGGGCGGGAGTAGCAGGAGCGGCAGGGGTACTTGTCTTGGTGGAGTCTGCTTGATTTTTGCCGATCAAAGGAGACGAGGCATTTGCAGAGAATGAGAGCGTGCAACCCAGCATAAGTACCGGGACAACGGCAAGGAAAGGGCGAAGTTTCATGGATTCCGGGTACTCCTTTCAATATTCTACTGGATAGGACGTCCAGATTGGGGAAAAGTTACACGACCCGGAGAACTTTGCCGGCTGCGGATGGCTCCGCAATTGCGGGGGTATCTGTGTTACAATAAACGCAAACACATGATCGGAAGCAGGTGGTTTCATGCGAATCTTACATACAGCCGATTGGCATTTTGGCCGGCAGCTGGAGGGGCGGGACCGGCGCGAGGAACAGGCGGAGTTTATCGATGAGCTATGCCGCATTGTTGAGGAGAAAGAAGTCCATCTGGTTTTGGTTGCAGGGGACGTTTATGATTCGGTCAATCCGCCAGCTTGGGCAGAAGAGCTGTTTTACGCTGCCCTGGAACGGCTCTCTGACGGAGGGAAGCGCGCAGTTGTGGTGATTGCGGGCAACCACGATCAGCCGGAGCGCGTTCGTGCAGCGGCTCCGCTTGCGACCAAGCAGGGAATCGTTCTGTTGGGGCTGCCGAAAGAAGCGCCGCTGCTTTCAGTAGATGACGTATCTGCGGAGCGGGTGCGTGTGGTAAAGGGAGGACCGTCCTGGATGGAGCTGGCTGTCCCGGAGGTGGATCATCATGCCGTGATTCTGGCTTTGCCTTATCCCTCCGAAGCACGGCTGAAAGAGCTGTTGAGCGATAGCTTTACCCAGGAGCAGCTGCAGCTCGCCTTTTCGGAGCGGATCAAGGAGCTTCTGGCGGAGCTTTCCGCTCATTTTAGAGAGGATACGGTGAATCTGGTGACCAGCCATCTGTTCGTGATGGGTGGAAGGGAGAGCGATTCGGAGCGCCCGATCCAGATTGGCGGGGCATTGACCGTGTCCCCGTCCGCCTTCCCTGAAAATGCAGATTACGTGGCCCTCGGACACCTGCATCGTCTGCAGAAGCTGGGGGAAAAACCGCTCATCCGCTACAGCGGCTCTCCGCTCGGATACTCGTTCTCGGAAGCAGGGCAGAGCAAGGCGGTTGTGATCGTGGAGGTGATTCCCGGAGAGCCTCCTCAGGAGGAAATTGTCTATCTGACGAGCGGCAGGCCGTTAGCCAGATGGAAGGCCACAGAAGGGATCGCCCAGGTGGAAAAATGGCTGGAAGAGGGCAGAGACGCCGGAGCCTGGATTGATCTGGAGCTGCACGTCTCCGATGTGATTGATCCGGCAGAGTTTCAGCGATTGCGCAAATTAAGCGATGATTTTTTGAAAATACAGCGTGTTGTCGTGCGGGAGGAGTCGGCTGAGCAGATATCCGAGCAGCGGACGGAGCTGAGCGAGCTTTTGCCGGATCAGCTCTTCCGCCGCTTCTACGAGCGAAAACGGGGGGCGCAGCCGGACGAGAAGCTGGTGGCTCTGTTTCAGCGTCTGCTCAGTGAGACTGGCGAAGGGGAGGAGAGAAAATGAAGCCCATTCAATTGAAGCTGGCCGGCTTGCACAGCTACCGTGAGCTGCAGGTGGTCGATTTCGAAAAACTGTGTGAAGCCGGCCTCTTTGGAATCTTCGGCCCCACGGGGAGCGGCAAGTCCACCATCCTCGATGCGATCACGCTGGCACTCTACGGGCAGGTGGTGCGTTCAGGCGGAGCGAGCCATCCCAAAGAAGTGCTGAACCAACTGGAGCAGCGTGTCTATGTGTCCTTCACCTTTGAGCTGGGGTCAGGGGCGGAGCGGAAACGCTACACCATCGAGCGGGAATTTGGCTTAAATAAAAATGGCAACTGGAAACAGCCGGAGGTGCGTCTCATCCAGTACGCAGCCGATGCGGAAGAGGAGGATGTCGTGCTGGAATCAAAGGCGACTTCCGCTACAGCGGCGATCGAGGATTTGATCGGCCTGACATTGCAGGATTTTACCAGAGCGGTTGTACTGCCGCAGGGGCAATTTTCCCGCTTCTTGACGCTGAAGGGGAGCGACCGCAATGAGATGCTCCAGCGCATGTTTCATTTACATATCTATGGAGAAAAGCTGAGTGAGCGGGTACGTGCGGGATTGGAGGCGACACGGGAACGCATTTATCTGCTGGAGCTGGAAAAGGCGGCTCTCGGGGAAGCAGGACCGGAAGCGCTGGAAACAGCCCGGCAGGCATGGGAAGAGGCTTCCCGGCATGCACAAGGCTTTGCCGAGCAGCGGAAGAGCATGGAGCAGTCTGTCCGGCAGGCAGAGCAGTTGTACCGCTGGCAGGAGGAGTTGAAGCAGGTCCGTCTGCGGCTGGAAGAACAGTTGTCGTGGCAGGAAGAGGCGGCCGTGTGGGAGCAGCAGTCGCAGCTTCTGGAAGCGAGTATCCGGCTGTGGCCGCAGGTGCAGCAAGCGGAGCGCCTGGACCGGGAATGGTACGAGACGGCAGCCGACTTGAAACAGTGGCAGCAGAAGCAGGAAGAAGCCATGCTTGCCAACAGGATGGCGGAGGAAGCCTATTTGCACAGCCAATCCACTTTGCATAGGGAAGAACCGCTCTTGATCGAGCGGAAGTCCAGATTGATCCAGGCCGCGGAGTGGGAAGAAGAACTGCAAGCGCTGCGCGAGGAATGGAGCAGATGGGAGCAAGAGTGGCAGAAGGTCGGAGAAGAGCTGTCTGTACTCGAGGGACAGCTTGTCCGTGACAAGGAATCCCTGGAGCTCTGGGAAAAAGAACGGACGGAGCTGGACGCAGCGCTGATAAAGGCGCAGGTTAAGCCAGAATGGCGGGAATTGATCACAGGTTTGCGGGAAGCCAGGCAGACCTGGGAGCGGGCGGAGCAGAAGCGCAAGGAGCTGGCTGGCGACCTGGACACAGCCTTGGACGAGCAGAAAAAGGCTGCTGCCGAGCTGAATGCCACCAGACAGGCGTGGGAGAAAAGCGCTGCCCAGCTAACAGAGGCGCGGGAAAAGCTGGCCGAGCTGGATGCCAACCCGCCGATGACGGACGCCGAGTGGCAGGAAAAGCTGGACATTTTATCCCAGATCAAGCAGTGGGGGAAACAGTGGCGGGAACAAGAGAAAGCCCTTGCCGACTGGGAGAAGAGATGGCAGGAAGCGACGCACGATAAAGAGCAGGCATGGTCCCGGCTGCAAGCCTGTGAGCAGTCCAGGAAAAGAGAAGAGGCAGCCTTGCACGAGCAGCAGACTGCACGTGAACAGCTTCGGGCCGAATGGGAGCAGTGGCAGGAGAGCAACATGGCACGCATGCTGCGTGAACGACTCACAGAGGGTGAACCGTGTCCGGTCTGCGGTTCAGCGCATCATCCTCTGCAGCAGAAGGATACGGACCGAGTCGTACATAACACAGAGCAGGTCAGCGAGAGCGAAACCATCCGCAAACGGATGCGCGAGGCGGACGAGGCGATTCGCCTGGCTGAACAGAAAGCCAAAACGGCTGTGGAAGAATGGCATGCAGCCAAGAGTGCCGATACCGTCCGGGAAGAACGGCTGAACGCCCTTCGCCAGGAGCGGACAGGGATCGAGGAGCGGGTTCGTGCCATTCACCTGGCATGTGCAGCATGCGGTGAAGGCTGGGCTGTGAACGGAATTGACGAGCTGCTGCGCAGGTATCAAGAGGAAGAACAGCAGCTCACGCGTGAATCACAAAAGCGGGAGCTGTATCGTACGGAACGGGAACGCCTGCAAAAAATCGTGGACGAGCTTCGCGACAGGGAAGCAGAACAGAAGCGTCTGCAGGAGCGGTATACAGTTCTCGGAGAACAGCTTCAGAAAAAAGTACAGGAGGCACAGACCCGGCTGGATGCCGCCCTTGTGCAGTCCAAGCAGGAGAAGCAGCGTCTGAGCGATCTGCGTGGCGACATAGCGGTCGAGGAGATCGAGGGCCACTGGCAGGAAATCGGAAAACGAGACCGCGATGCGGAAAACCTGCGGCAAGTGCGCACACAAAAGGAAGCTCATTACCAGCAAAGGCTGGCAGCGTACCAGGAGGCCGCCACGCGTCAGACCGCACTGCAGTCGCAGGAGACGCTGCTGCGCGAGCGGATCGGCGAGCGCAAACGTCTCTGGGAGCAAAAGCACAGCCTGTGGCACGAGCGCACGGGAGGAAAACCAGCGCAGGAACAGTTGCGGGAAGCAGAAGAAACCCTGCTCTCGCTGCGCACGTCTTTGGCGGAAGCGGAGGAGCGGCGCAAACAGACGGGGACTATCCGGGAAGAGGTGCAAAATACCGTCGTCAAACTGACGGAAACGTATGCCTATCTGACGAGACAGCGTTCAGAGGCGGCAGAGAGTCTGCAAAAAGCTTTGGCAGAGAGTGGTTTGGGCACGGTGGAACAGGCAGTCGGATTGTACAGCCGCCGCGATCAGCTTTCAACCTTAAAGGAACAGCTTGCGGCGTATCAGACGGAGCTTGCCCGCTTGCGGTTTGAGGAAGAGCGTCTGCTCCGTTCCCTGGACGGACGAATGATCAGCGAGGAAGAGTGGCAGGCGGCCAAGCTCGCCTGGGAAGAGGCAGAAGCAGGACACCAATCAGCCAAGGAACAGGTGGCAGTGACTCGTCAAGCATTCACGGCTGTGGAGCAGAATCACGAAAAATGGGTAGCCTTGCAGACTCGCCTCGATGAAGAAGCGGATGAGCAGAGCCGTCTGGAGGAGCTGAAAAAGCTTTTGGAGGGGAAGGCATTCGTCCAGTTTATCGCCGAGGAAAAGCTGTCTTCCATCGCGCGGGATGCCTCCTATCACCTGATGCGCATGACCAAAAATCGGTACGCGCTGGAGATCGGCGATGGCGGCGAATTTGTCCTGCGCGATGAGGGGGCCGGAGGAATGCGCAGACCGGTCAGCACGCTCTCCGGCGGAGAGACCTTTCTCACCTCGCTTTCGCTGGCGCTCGCGCTGTCGATGGAAATTCAGATGCGCGGCGGGCGCCTGGAATTCTTTTTCCTGGACGAAGGCTTCGGCACACTGGATCCAGAGCTGCTGGAGGTTGTCATGGACGCGCTGGAGAGGCTGCGCATGGATGATTTTACGATCGGGGTAATCAGCCATGTCCCGGACATCCGTGTACGCATGCCGCGCCGTCTGGTGATCACTCCGGCTGAGCCGATGGGCGAAGGCAGCGTCATACGCATGGAAACGGAATAAACGAATGAACGATGAGGAGAGGGACGCATGACGGTACAATTTGTCTTGGGCCGTGCAGGGACCGGCAAGACACAAACCATCTTGAATCAGATAAAGTCTCGGCTGACACAGTCTGCACTGGGATCGCCGATGATTCTGCTGGTTCCCGAGCAGGCCAGCTTTCAGGCGGAGTATACGCTGGCAACGATTCCCGGTCTCGGCGGCGTGATCGGCACCCAGGTGCTCAGCTTCGGGCGGCTGGCCCATCGGCTGCTGCAGGAGATGGGGGATCTCACGCTTGTACCGGTCGACGAGTTGGGAAAACAGATGGTGCTGCGTCTGATGCTGGAGCGCTACCGGGAAGAATTGCAGGTCTTCAAGCGTGCCGCCTCGCAGCCGGGCTTTACGGCACAGTTGGGCCGCTTGATCAGCGAGTGCAAGTCCTACGGGGTTAGCTTTACCCATACCGAAAATGTCGATTGGGGCAGCGGGACGCTGAATCAGAAAATCCATGACCTCAGATTGATCATGAACGCGTACGAGGCGCATCTGGCTCAGGGATACTGGGATGCCGACGACATCCTGAACCGGATCGCCGTAATGGTCAAGGATTCTGCCTACATCGCGCAGGCTGAAGTGTATATCGACGGTTTCAGCGGCTTTACCAACCAGGAGCTGCGCGTCATCGAACAGTTGATGATCCATGCCAAACAGGTGACGATTGCGCTCTGCCTCGATCCGGCTGAACGGAATGATTCGCCCGATGAACTGGGACTGTTTCACCCCACACTTCGTACCTATCAGAACCTGGAGAAAATGGCAAAGGAGGCGGGCGTCGAGGTACGGTTGCCGATCCTGTTGACGGAAGGGCGCCGCTTTGCAAGCAGTCCGTGGCTTCGCCAGCTGGAGCAGCAGTATTTTGCCTGGGGTGATCCGGGAATGCCGCCCGCTTCCGGTAGAACGGATGAAGTCAGTCTGCTGTCGGCTGCAAACAGGCGGGCCGAGGTGGAGGCTGTCGCTCTGCAAATCCTTGAGCTGGCCCGCAAGGAAGGGTATCGCTGGGGGGAAATGGCGATTCTTCTGCGCGAGCTGGGTACCTATGCGGACGAGCTGTCCACTGTCTTTACCGATTACGGCATCCCTTTTTTCCTCGACCAGAAGCGCAGTGTGATGCATCATCCCTTGATGGAGCTGATCCGTTCTGCGCTGGAAGTTGTCGTGGGAAAATGGCGCTACGAAGCGGTGTTTCGCTGTCTGAAGACGGATTTGATTACACCCGTGGAACGGGACGAGCAGAGCGGGGAATCGGAGAGAGGCCTGCTGAAAAGAGTCCGGCGGGACATCGATTTGCTGGAAAATTACGTGCTGGCTCATGGCGTTTTTGGCTCCTATTGGATGGACGACAAGCCCTGGCGCTTTGGCGGGGAGCAGAAAGCGGCTGAGGATCAGGCGATAGACGTGATGCGGAAAATCTATTCAGCGCCGCTGCTACAGCTCCAGCTGGAACTGAGTCAGGCCGAGAGCAAGGATGTGCGGTCATTGACCACGGCTCTTTACCGCTTCCTCGTCCATCTCGACGTGCCCGGCAAACTGGAGAAATGGCAGCAGAAGGCGGAGGGCTCCGGTGAGCTGGAGGATGCCCAGATGCACGGCCAGGTCTGGAACGGGCTGATGAAGCTCTTTGATCAGATCGTGGAAGTGATGGGCGAAGAACAGATGGATCTCACTACATTTGCCGGTGTATTGGACAGCGGTTTGGAAAGCATCGAGCTGGGACTGGTTCCGCCAGCGCTGGATCAGGTGCTGGTCGGCTCGATGGAACGCTCTCGCCAGCCGGATGTGCGAGCACTCTTTCTGCTGGGGGTAAACGAGGGCGTTATCCCTTTGCGGCCGAAAGAAGACGGGGTGCTGGATGAAGCCGAGCGGGAAAGGCTGGCCGAGCTGGGGCTGGAGCTGGCGCCGACAGCCAAGCAGAGGCTGATGGCCGAGCCGTTTCTGCTGTACCAGGCGATGAGCAGGCCATCAGAGCGGCTGTATCTGAGCTGCGCCCTCGCCGATGAGGAAGGAAAAGCGCTTTTGCCTTCTTCCGTCTTTACCCGTGTGAGGGAGGTGCTGCCGGATGCCTCGTACCGGTTTTTCTACAATGAGCCGAGCGGAAATGCCGAGGAGGATCTCTTTTTGCTGGGAACGCCCCGTCGCGTCTTTCGCCATCTGCTCACCCTGGTGCGGGAGATGAAACAGAGCGGGAATCTGCCCGTTTTCTGGTGGGAGGTGTACGACTGGTTTCTCCGTCATTCCCCATCCAGCGGCAGGGAAGCGTGGCTGCTGTCCGGCCTTCGCTACACCAACCGTCCGTCGCTGCTGGACAAGAATACCAGCCAGGCGCTCTACGGGACAGAGCTGAAGATGAGTGTCTCCCGACTGGAGCGGTTCCAGACCTGCCCGTTTTCCCATTTTTCCTCGCATGGACTGCGCCTGAAGGAACGACAGCTGTACAAGCTGGAGCGCTTTGACGTCGGCGAGCTGTTTCACGCCTCCCTGAAGCGGGCCGTGGAAAAGATGAATGAGGACAACCTGGAGTGGGGACGGCTGACAGAAGAAAACAGCATGCAGCTCGCTCGTGATGTAGTGGACGAGCTAGTCCCTGCGACACGCAGCAGCATTCTCACCCGGACCGCCCGCTACCGTTATCTGGCGGGGAAATTAAAACGAGCCGTTGGCAGGGCCATCTATGTATTGGGCGAACACGCCAAACGTAGCCGCTTCGCTCCGGTCGGGCTGGAAATTGCCTTTGGTCCGGGAGGCGAACTGCCGGGGCTGGACCTGCGTTTGACCAACGGAGTTCACGTGCAGCTTATCGGCCGGATTGACCGCGTCGATCAATCACTGGATGGCGAGGTGCCTTATCTGCGGGTGATCGACTATAAATCAAGTCCCAAACAGCTTGTCCTCTCGGATGTCTTCAACGGTCTGAATCTGCAACTGCTGGTTTACCTGGACGTGGTGGTGACCCATGCAGAGGAATGGCTGGGCAAAAAGGCCGAAATGGCGGGTGTCTTTTACTACCAGGTAGCCGATCCGTTTGTCACGGCCAAACGGCTGCTGAGCAGTGAGGAAGCAGCCAAGGAGCGGGCCAAGAAGCTGCGGATGAAAGGCTTGATGCTGGCCGACCCGGAACTGGCGCGGATGATGGACGCCCAAGTGGAGCAAGGGGCTTCCGAGCTGTTGCCGTTTGAACTGAAAAAGGACGGCAGCCTGTCGTCCCGATCCTCCGTGGCAACGGCTGATCAGTTTCAGGCACTGCAAGGGTTTGTCCGCGACACGGTAAAGGAACTGAGTACCCGGATGACAGATGGGGACATCCAGATTTCGCCCTATGTAAGCGGAACGTTGACCGCATGCGAGCGCTGCGCTTATCAGGCTGTCTGCCAATTCGATCCGGAGGGAGATGCCAATTCGCTGCGGCAGCTTCCGAAATGGAACAGCAAAGAGGTTTGGGGAAAAATTGAAAATGGGAGCTGCCAAACGGGAGGAGGGATGAGTGATGGCGGAGCAAGCACAGCAACCACAACAAGCGCAGAACAAGCCTGAGCAATGGACGGACGAGCAATGGCAGGCCATCACCGGCAGAGGCAGTAATCTGCTGGTGGCTGCGGCTGCAGGCTCGGGGAAAACATCTGTGCTGGTCGAGCGGATTATCCGACGAATTATGGATGAAAGCGATCCTGTCGGAGTCGATCAGCTCCTGGTCGTCACGTTCACCAATGCAGCGGCGGCGGAAATGCGTCACCGGATCAGTGATGCCCTGCGCAAGGCGCTCAAAGACAAGCCGCACTCCGCCCATTTGCGCAGACAGCTGGCATTGCTGCAGCGCGCTTCGATTACCACAATCCACTCCTTTTGTCTGGGGCTTTTGCGACAATACTACTACCTCGTAGAGCTGGACCCTGATTTTCGCATCGCCGATCAGATGGAAGGGGAACTGCTCCGTCAGGACATTTTGGAGGAACTGCTGGAAGAGTGGTACGAGCGGGACCCCGGCTTTCAGCAATTAGCTGATCTGATGCTGGACGGGCAGGATGATCAGGTGCTGGTCAATCTGTTGCTGCGTCTCTACGAGTTTGCCCGCAGCAATCCCGACCCGCATCAGTGGTTGAAGGAAGCGGCAAACATGTTCGCAACGGCAGCAGACGCCAGCATCGATCATTTGACCTGGACGCGCAGTATTTTGAAATCGCTGGAGCTGGAGCTGCAGGGACTGGCAGGAAAAGGGAAACGGGCCATCATGCTCGCCTCTTCTCCAGAGGGCCCGGCCGCTTATCAGCCCTTGCTGGAAGCGGAGACAGCCGGAATTGTCCGAGCTGCAGAGGCGTGCCGCGAGGGGTGGGAAGCCGTGGAGCAAGCCCTGCGCAGCGTTGCTTTTGCCCGTTTGCCAGCGGTCAAGGATACTGACCCGGCGCTCAAAGAACAGGTGCAGGCGCTGCGCAATGAAATCAAGAAAACACTGGGCGATTTGATCGAGCAACATTTCTCCACCCCTGCTGACCAGTATTTGGCGGATTTGCGCAATCTGGCCCCGGCGATGGAGACACTGGCCCGTTTGGTGAGCGAATTTGACGCCGCCTTCAGCCAGCAAAAGCGGGCGCGCTCACTGGTCGATTTCGGCGATTTGGAGCATCTGGCCCTCAGATTGCTTGCCAGCGATGAGGCAGCCGAGTCTGCCCAGAAGCGGCCGTCGGCAATCGCGCTACAGCTGCGGGAACAGTATGTGGAAGTGCTGGTCGACGAGTATCAGGATATCAACCTGGTGCAGGAGACGATCCTGCGGATGGTATCGCGGGAACCGGACACGCATGAGACAGCCAACCGTTTTATGGTCGGAGACGTGAAGCAGAGCATTTACCGGTTCCGGCTGGCGGAGCCCAATCTGTTTTTGGATAAATATTTGCATTATGATACAGGCGCTGAGCAGGAGGCCGGTCATGATGGACGGAGGGCTTCGGCGCCGGGAAGACGGATTGATCTGGCGGCCAACTTCCGCAGCCGGCGGGAGGTGGTGGACGCCGTCAACTTCCTGTTCCGGCAGATCATGTCCCCGGGTGTGGGGGAAATCGACTACGACCGGTCGGCAGAATTGATTTGCCGGGCGTCCTACCCGGAGGTGGAACCGGGAAGGCTGCAGGTGGAGCTGCATCTGATTGACCGCTATCTGCCGGAAGAGTCCGACGAGAACGCAGGCGCAGGCGCAAGCGCAAGTGCCCCACCCGCAAATGGAGAGACTACACCAGACGAAGGAATTCCGGCGGAAGAGGCAGATACACTGGAGGAAGCCAGCGCGGCGCAGATGGAAGCGCGATTGATCGCCGGACGCATTCGCCGCTGGATGGAGCCGGGAGCAGGGGAAGCGCCGCTACTGGTCTTTGATAAAAAGGCGGGAGGCCTGCGTCCGCTCGCCTATCGCGATATCGTGATCCTGCTTCGTGCCACCTCGGCATGGGGCGAGGTGATGATGGAGGAGCTGCGGGCAGCCGGAATTCCGGTGTATGCCGAGCAAAATGCCGGCTATTTCAGTGCGACAGAGGTAGAGGTGATGCTCTCCCTGCTCAGGGTGATCGACAATCCCTACCAGGATATCCCGCTCGCTGCCGTGCTTCGGTCGCCGATCGTCAATCTGACGGAGCCACAGCTTGCTCAAATTCGCATCTGTTACCCGGCCATTCCCTTTTTCCAGGCGGTCCATCAGTACGCAGCCGAGCAAACCGGGGAAGCAGACTGGGAAAAAAGGCTGCGCCGTTTCTTCTCTCGCCTGGAAGAGTGGCGTACCAGGGCAAGACGAGATTCGCTGGCCGAGCTGATTGCTGCTCTTTACCGCGAAACAGGCTATCTCGACTACGTGGCTGCTCTTTCGGGCGGCCAGCAGCGGCAGGCCAATCTCCGCATCCTCTACGACCGGGCGCGACAGTATGAAGCGGGTTCGTACAGAGGGCTGTTTCGTTTTCTGCGTTTTGTGGACAGACTGCGCGAAGCGGGCAATGATTTGGGAGAAGCCCGCACGATTGGTGAGAACGAAGATGTCGTGCGGATCATGACGATTCACAAGAGCAAAGGGCTGGAATTCCCCGTCGTCTTTGTCGCGGGGATGGGAAAGCAGTTCAATACGATGGATTTGAAGAGCCAGTTTCTGCTGCATAAGGACCTTGGCTTTGGACCGATGGCGGTAGAGCCGAGCTTGCAGGTCCGCTACCCCAGCCTGGCTGCCATGGGCATTCGCCAGCAGCTCCGGCGGGAGATGCTCGCCGAGGAGATGCGGGTGTTGTACGTCGCGCTGACCCGGGCCAGAGAAAAGCTGGTGCTGGTCGGGACGGCCAAGGATGTAAGTAAAAGCATCATCTCGTGGGGCAGGCAGGGAGACGGAGAAAGGCTGCTGGACGAAGACCTGATCCAGGCCAAAGGCTATCTCGATTGGGTCGGAAGAGCGCTGCTCCGCCATCCGCTTGCCGGTCCGCTCCGCGCTTATCCGCGAGAGCGGGGAAGCGGCGATGAAGTAAGCGTGAGGACCGTTTTGGATGATTCTCTCTGGTCGTTTGCCTTTCACCGGGCGGACGAGCTGGCCAAAGAAGCGGAGGAGCTGGCAGGCGAGCAGTCTGCCTGGGAGCGGATCACGCGCCGCGAGCCGGTTCCCGAGCGGCCCTTTGATGAGCAGATCGCCGGGCTGATCGAAAGCCGTCTAAGCTGGAGCTATCCGCATCAGGCCGCTTCACAGATTATGACCAAATGGACGGTCAGTGAGCTTAAACGAAGAGAGCAGGCTGTGTCCAGAGGGTATCCTTTGCATCTGCCGACCATCGTGGAGAAGCCGCGCTTTTTGCTGGAGGAAGGGCCGCAAACCCTCTCGGCTGCCGAGCGAGGCACGGTGACCCACCTGATCATGCAAAGCCTTGACCTCAAGCGCCCGCTGGACGAACAGGATATCCGCGAGCAATTGTCTTCGCTTCTGGCCTGCCGTTTTCTCACCGAGGAGCAGGCGCAGGCTGTCGAGATCGGGCAAATCGTTCACTTTTTCGCATCGCCGCTGGGCGAGCGGATGAAACGGGCGGGTGTCGTCCATCGGGAATTGCCCTTTACCCTGGCTCTCCCTGCTTCGGCGGTGGAGCCGGAGCTGGAACACGCGGACGGCGCGCAAATCATCGTCCAAGGGGTGATCGATTGCCTGCTGGAGGAAGAGGGAGATCGGTTGACACTGCTTGATTTCAAAACGGACAGGGTGGCCGCCGAGCAAACCGAGTGGGTAACCACAGAAATGACAAATCGCTATGGAGAGCAAATGCGGCTCTACAGGCAAGCAGTTGAGCAGATCGTCGGAAAAAAGGTGTCCGAAAGCTATTTATACCTGCTTGCTGGCGGTTATGCCCTTGCCTTTTGAGGATGAAATCCGGTTTTCTCAGGAAAGCCGGATCTTTTTTTTGTCTGGATTGTAACAAAACCCCTCCTTCATCCGAATATTGGTTCAGAAGCAAAAATGAAGGAAAAAGAGGAGGACTCAAACATGAAACGTTACAAAAGCGCAGCAAAAACATATACCATTCTGGCCGTGCTGGCCGGCATGACAGTCGCCGCCCCGCTGCAGGCGATGGCAAAGCAAGCCCAGCCGGCAGCCAGTCAGCCGATCAAGGTGGCAGCGCTGACGAAGCATACCGAGAAGGTGGTGGAGGAGGCCCGAAAAATGCTTCCTTACCTCTCCCAATTCCCGCACCAGAGCATTGAGCCTGGAGAGGATGGACGTTTTGTGATCCAACTGCAGCAAGCAAAAGACGTGGAATATCCCCGCATCAGCCTGTTCGTAGACGGCAGCACAGGGGAATGGACCGGTTTTCGCCGCAACAATGGAGGAACGACGCCCTTCTCCACTTATCCGCTGAACCAGGCAAAAGAGAAGGCTGCCGCTTTTATGAAGACGTGGTACGGAAACGATATGGGAGGCTATCAATTCAACCCAAGCATGACCACTTCCGCTGACACCATCGTTTTCTCCCGGGTGGTCAACGGCATCCCTTTTCAAAATGACAGCACCTCGATTCTAGTAGACAACAGCGGGGAAGTGATCGGCAAAACAGGCGGCCTTTCCAAGGGGCGCCCGCAGGACAACTATGTATTTCCAAAACCGGAGGATGCTCTGTCAAAGGAACAGGTGGCAAAAGAGCTTTCCCGTTACCTGCAACTGCAGTATGAGCTGAAGGAGGATGGGCCGCTTTTGCGCTACGCGTTTGCCTTTTCCGGCGAGCTGGATGCTCTGACAGGTCAAGATGCAGCAGGAGGCGAATACCGCCAAATCATCAAGGTGCAGCCCAAGGGACAGACCCCGCTGATCCGAAATGCCGCTGAAGCCGCGTCGTTCCTTGCAAAACAGGGGATCAAGACTGAGGGGGCGAGCTTGAAAGAGGAATCGCTGGCAAAGGCGAACCGAAAAAACTATGAATGGTGGAAAGACGAGGACCTGATCGCGATCATCGGGGTGAATACGACGGACAACCGCTTGCTTAACTTCGAGGAGTACCCGAGAATGCAAGAAGGGAAGAGTTCGGAAAGAAAGATAACCCCGGAGCAAGTACCTGCGCTTGCGATCAAGGAGCTGGAAACCTATCTCCCGCAGAACGAAAAGGAGATCATACTGCTGGAAACTCCGCGTTATGAGAAGAACGGCAACAGCTATCAGGCTGAGTTTGCTCTCGTGCGTGAGGGAATTCCGGTGCGAGAGTGGCGCAACGTCATCGTCGTGAATGCTGAGTCTGGAAAGATTATCAAAGTATCGCTCAGCAACCCGGAACCGAAAAGCTTCCCGCAGGCCAATCAGGCAATCAAGCCGGAGCAAGCCGCAGCCAGCTATGTGGAGCAGTTCCCGCTGACGCTCGTCTATGAGCTAAAGAATGCAACGGACAAAGAAGCAAAGCTGGTGTACAAGGGGATCGATACGATTCGCGGGCAGAGAATTGATGCGGTCACAGGAAAAATTTTGGATTGGAAAGAGTAATTGCGGCGATGGTTGGCATGCAGGGCAAAAGGAAGTCACCTCTGCCGCTATACCAAAACGATAAGGAGGGGGAGTGGTGACAGAGGATCTCGAACAGCGAATCCGGGACATTTACCAGACGTATTACGAGGACGTTTATTCGTTTCTCTATTATTTCACTGGCCGGCGGGAGGACGCTGAAGATATGACGCAGGAGGTATTTACACGTCTCCTGAAAGCATTGCCCCGCTATGACGGGCGTGTGTCCATGAGAACATGGCTGTTTTCGATTGCCCGCTATGCAGCGATTGATCAGTACCGGAAACAGAAGTTGTTCAGCCTGTTCTCCAAAAATGAACTGGAGGACATGAAGTCATGCGAGGGGTTGCCCGAACAGTCGCTGGAGAGCAAAGAAGAGATGCGGATGGTAAATGAAGCCCTGCAAAAGCTAAAGCCCCACTATCGCATGGTGGTGATCCTGCGCGGAGTGAGGGAGCATTCCATCAAAGAGACCGCAGAGCTGCTGAACATCACAGAAGCCAAGGTCAGGGTCGACTACCACAGGGCTTTGAAAATGCTGCAAAAATCCCTAGGCGATGAGAAAGGAGGGGTGTTTGGTGAGTTTGCCAGATGAAGAGAAAATTGAGCAGTACCTCCGGCGCTATCGGACAACGGTGCCGGTCCCGCGGACAGAATGGGTCCGAGTGGGAGAAGAACAGCTCGCCAGACAAGCGAGGAAAGTGGCGAGAATCGAGCGGGTCAGAAAAGTGACGGCCTATTCTGTTTGCACAGCGTCAGCCATATTGCTGAGCGTGTGGATACAGGGCGGAACTTTGCAGATACAGACAGGGGAGGACACAGTCACGACGGCCGAGCGTCCACACATTGCCGCGACGATTCCGCAACCTGAGGGGCTCAGCACCATCCCTGTTCAAGAGGTGTCATCCGGTTCCGGTCAGCCGGGAGAAGGCCAGCTTCCGAAAGAAGGCATAGCCCCGGGCGAAAATCCGCTTTTTCCGAAATCAGGAAAAGGAATTGGGAAGGAGCACCCCAATCCTGCCGGGGTCGTAGCAGCCGCAGAGGGAACAAAGCAGGGAAACCAAAATGTGATGGTCGAGCAAGCAGAGCAATACTTGCGGGAAAAGCTGGGGGAAGACAGCAAAGAATACCGTTTTAACCCGGCTCGCTCACGGCTGGGGGAGGGAATTGTCGCCTTCAGCCAAATCCTGCATGGGATTTCTCTGGACGAGAGCAGCCTGATTGTCACGGTAGACAAAGCAAATCAGCCTGTTGGGCTGGAGCTACACCCGCTCGGGGCAAGCGAACCGCAAACTCCCCCTCTCACCTCCTCGAAGCAGGCGTTGATCAATCCGGCTGACGCGGCCCAAAAGCTGGCAGATTCGCTGCGTCTGGTTTATGTGGCCGGAGAGAAAAATGCCTTGCGATATCAGCCCTTGCAGGTGGACGCGGTAGATGCTCGCACGGGAGCTTTGAACGCCAATCCTGCGGTAGAAACCCACGCTGTCGAGCCAAAGGGAAAGAGGCTGTATGCAGGAGATGCACAGGGGGCTGCACTCCTCCTGCGAGAGGAGTTTGGCCTGGAAATGCAAGCCGGACTCAAACCGTTTATCCTCATCAACGGCGCCAACAAGGAATACGTCTGGGAGTGGGACGGAGGGCATACGGCGAGAATTTTGCTGGATGGAGAGGGGAATCTCCTTTCGTTTACGCGCAAACTGTCTGCCGCATCAGTCTCGAAAGGGCATGTAATGGGGGAAGAAGAGGCGAAGCGCATCGCTGTCAGTCACCTCTCCCGGTATTTGCCTGCTGGGATCGAACAGTTGGCGTCCGTCACAGTTTCGCAGGATCAGCAGCAGACGCTTTTCCGGTTTTATCGCTTGCATCAGGGGATTCCGGTAGTGAATCACGTGTACGATGTAACGGTAGACACAAACCGGGGGATCGTTACAGGATTGGCAGGTCCCTTTGGAAAAAGCATGCCTCAGTTGCCAAAGGCCGAGGGTATCCTGTCACTGGATGAAGCGAAAAAGGCTTTTGCCGCGCACGTTCAGCTGGAGCCTGTCTACCGCACAGGGAAGCAAGAGGAGCAGTCGGACACAGGCATGCAGCTGGTCTATCCGTATCCGCAGCAAAATGAAAAACCGCTTTCCATTGATGCCAAAAGCGGGGCGTTGATCTATCCCTGAAGAAGCTTCCCCTTCAAGCCGGTGAAAAACACCGGCTTTTTTCATTTGATTCTTCAGGATTACACTTTCAAATAGTTTGCAGTCAATATATGTAAGATGTGTATGTTATTATATAAAGTAGGATGTGTGCCGATCTTTCGGTTGCACTCGGTAGAGAGAAGACCATAAAGGGAGTGGAGAAAAACGTGATCTATCGTTCAAAAATCGATGCGTGGCTGGCGGCTGTCGTAGTAGGAACAATGCTGCCGATGTGTGGACTCGGGCTTTGGTTGATGTTCCTGGGGGGAGGTCGGAGTATCGGGGAAAGAATCGTACCCGCTATCCTGTTAGTGGCGCTCTCCCTCTTCTTTCTGTGGATGTTTTTCTCTACTCGCTATCTTCTTGCCGAGCGAGAATTGATTATCCACTATGGCCCTTTCAAAAAAATCGTTCCCCTTGCCAGCATTAAAGCGGTTCGAAAAACCTCCAGTTTGCTTTCCAGCCCGGCATTATCGTTGAAGCGCTTGGAGATTTCCTACGGCGTAGGCGAGATGGTGCTGATCTCACCGAAAGATCGGGATGAATTCATGGAAATCTTGCAGCAAAAAAGTCAACGAAATTTGATAGAATAGAAGAATCCAGATGGTTTACAGGCGCGAGGAGATTCTCGTCGCCGATCTGGATCTGACGGAAATCGTAAAAAGTCGCCTCGATTTTGACGTAAATGGTCATTACGCCCGGCCGGACGTGTTTCAGGTGGAAGTGAACCGGAGGGAAAAAAAGAATGTGAACTGAGAGGTGAAGTAGTGGTCCGGGGCCGCTGCTTCTCTTTTTCATGAATGAGAAACCCCATTTATCTCCGTTATTCAAACGGAAAGTCTTTGGAAAAGGGGCCGTTGTGAGAAGAAGCATGTTTCCCTGCTCAGCTCCGGGCTCCACAGTCGCACCGCAGGGAAACGTGTTTCTTCACGAAGCCGGAGCTTTTTTGATCTCATCAAGCCAAAACCGCCGGCCCAAACTTCTCCAGATAATCCTCCAGCTGTTCAGCCGGATTCATGACCGGCCCACCGTGACAAACCTCGAGTCGCTGCGGCCGCAGCGTCTCGATAATGCTGCCGCTGCGCACAGCTTCCTCCATATCGGCCGTAAACATGGGCATGGGCCGGTGAAGCTTGCCTTTTTTGGAGGTGAACAAGTCGCCTGCAAGCAGCACTTGATCCTGCTCATGGTAATACACGACGTGTCCGGGTGAGTGACCTGGTGTCAGGTACGGCTGCAAGCCAGCTACTTTGGCTAATTGTTCATGCTCGTTTTCCGGGAGCGCTTTTGCCAATCCGGGCGCCACATTGTGCTCGAGCTTTTTGCGGCGGGGATACAAGAGCTGTCCCTCCATGTAGGGGATTTCGATACGGTGGGCGAGCACAGGCACCCCGCGACGGGCCAGCAGCGCGGCCAGCGCACCCGTATGGTCGGAGTGGCCATGTGTCAGGAGAATCTGTTTGAGCGGGCCGCGTCCCAGTTGCGTGATTGCCTTCTCTATTCCTTTTGCCATGAACGACATCCCCGCGTCTACCAGCGTGATCCCGTCTTCATCTGCCACCAGCCAAACCCGCAGCGGGATCAACATCCACGTGCGAAGAGACCAGATATGCTCAGAAATTTGTTCTACTTTCATTTGCCCACATTCCCTTCATTTGCAAGTTGTTTACAGCCGGCCAGCGCGACCTGCAAAGCCAGATCAAACGTCGAACCCAATCGTTCCTGCAACTGCTCGTAAGGCTCCTCGGATTGGGCGTACGTCCCGATGATCCCGTGCAGGGTAAAGAAATAGACCCGTGCAAAAGCCCACTTCCGTTCTTCCGGCTGGTGGAGCGGCAGAATGGCACTGACGGCTTCCTTCAGAAGTGCAAACAATTGATTGCGCCGCTGCTGAATCTCCAGGGCGGGCTCTTGTTCGTCCACGCGGGAAGATTTCACCATGAAAAAGAGAGCGTACATGCTGCGGTTTGTCAAACAAAATTGCAGGAAGGTCTGACTGATTGCAAGCAGTCTTTCTTCCGGCGAAAGCAAAGGGTCTTGCAAATGCTTTTCCATCGCGTCCAGCAGAGTTTGGAGCGGCTCCATGGAAAGCTGATGAAGCAAAGCCTCTTTATCCTTAAAATAGATATAGATCGTGGTATGGGAGCAACCGGCTTCCTTGGCGATTTCCCGCATCGTGACAGCATCGTAGCCGCGCTCTGCAAAAAGCTGACCAGCCGCTTGCAAAATCGATTGCTTGGTCTCTTCTGAGCGCTGTTCCTGTTTTCTGGCCATGTGTGAGAACGTTCCTTTCACCGTGTTTTCATTTTTATAACCATTGGTTATTAACCGGTGGTTATAAAATAACCGATGGTTACGAACTCTGTCAATAGTGAAATGGCAGATTCCGGCACAACGAGAACGGGAAATCGAATGTTGACAACGTTAACCTGCACTCATATAATTGGATTACAATGGGTCAAAAAGCAAAGGTGCTTTCCCTTCTATTTTCAGACTTTACGGACAAGTGAAAAAACAATTGTTTTTTTCTTTTTTTGAACAGAATTTGTAAGCGGTTGCACGTCAGTCAAGCGAACATCCCTTTCACAAGTACATACGAAAAGCAAAGGCGCTTATGTGATCTGATATCAGATTGCTAGGTGCCTTTTTTATTCGATTATCGCCAAAGAAACCATGGCAGGAGGAGTTCAGATGAGGGAGAGAGGACGAGGGCGGCAAGCGAATCCGCGAGGCTTGCCGACGGTTGCCCCGGACAGCAGAGGAAGCCCCAGGGGATAGCTGTTGTCACGAGGCTGCGAGCTTTCATGACTTCATGGAGAATCGAATGCGACAGAAAAGGTGGGATTGATACATGGATCAAATCGGTAGTTACGTCATTTACTTCATCATGATCTGTGCGGTAATTGGTGCGATCGCGGCGATCCGCAACAGTGATGAAGGATTGGGCAAGGAGTTTATGGAAGGTATTCATTCCACCGGATATATCTTTGTTCCGGCTGCAGGTATCATGGCTTCTATTCCTTATATCTCCTGGTTTATTGACAAAGTATGCGGGCCGATCTTCAACAAAATTGGCGCAGACCCGGCGCTTGCGGCCACCGCGATTCTGGCAAGCGACATGGGCGGATATCAGCTGGCCAATGTTCTGAAAAGCTCTTACGAGGGCTGGATCATGGCCATGATTGTCGGGTTCATGGCGGGAGCGACCATCGTTTTCTCGATCCCGATGGGGCTGGCCATGCTGGACAAACGGGATCACAAATACATGGCACTTGGCGTCATGTCCGGGATTTTGACCGTCCCGATCGGGGCATTCATCACCAGTGCGATACTGGTCATGACCAACACCAAGGTGCGTGAGGTAATCTCGACGGATGCAGAATCGACTTATGCGTTTGCCATTGGCTATGGAAAAATCCTGATCAACCTCTCGCCGATTCTGGTGTTTGTCGTGGCGATTGCGCTCGGGCTGCGCTTCCTGCCGGACTTCATGATTCGGGCGTTTATGATTTTCGGCAAGACGATGGATGCCGGGATCAAACTCGTTCTCGTCTTTTCCATCGTCGAGTATTTTACGGGCGTCTTTTCTGCCATCTTCGGGTCTTGGGGCTTCGATCCGATCATCGCCGATCCGTCAGACCAATTCCGGGCGCTGGAAACAGCGGGGTACATCGGCATCATGCTCGCCGGAGCTTTCCCGATGGTTTACCTGCTGCGCAAATATGCGGCCAAGCCGCTGCAGGCGATGGGGAACCGGATGGGACTCAGTTCAACAGGAAGTGCCGGCTTGCTGGCGACGGTAGCCAATATTCTGGCCATGTTTCGACTGGTTCGCTCCATGCCGCCTAAAGACAAGGTCATTAATATCGCCTTTGGTGTTTGTTCCGCGTTTTTGCTGGGGGATCACCTCTCCTTCTCGGCCAATTTTCAGCCGACGATAATTTTGCCGCTGATTATCGGGAAGCTGGGCGCTGGTGTGATTGCGATCGGTTTGGCTTACTGGCTCTCTGTGCCAAAAGCGCTCGAGCTGGAAAAAATGGATCGGGAAGCGGGAGTGATCGGTCCCGACGAATACTTGCCGGGGCATCAGGAGGTAGCCGCGGCCAAAGAATAGCGGCCAAAATACCAACAACCCAACACGAGACCCCTGTACAGATGGGAACCGGGCGTGCAGCCATGCTCGGTTCCTTTTCCTTTTTCCATGGAAAGTGTTCGCCAACAGGAAATGGAGTCGCGTTGGATAGCTGTAATTTGGTACCATAGGATTAACCCATCCAAACATGCAAAGGAACGAAAGTGGTATGAACATCTGCGAAAATCTGGAAGAAGTACAAGCGTTGATTCGAGCCAAAGGAATCGTGCTCGTTTTTATCAAAACCAGTCAATGCGGTGTGTGTGACGCCGTTCTGGCCAAGACGGAGGAACTGCTGTCCCGTTACCCAGAGGTAGCAGGCTGTCTGGTCTCGATGGAAAAGACGCCGGTCATCGCTTCGGAATTTCTGGTCTTTACAGCACCGACCTTGCTTTTGTTCGCAGATGGCAGGGAAGTACATCGCCAGTCCCGATTCGTCGAGTTCGCCAAGTGGGAGAAGCTGCTCCACGCGTGGACGGACTCTTTGGCATAGGGATGTTTGCGCGTGAATCATAACAGGAGGCGAAGCATTTTGCTTTCACCAGGCCTAGCTCTTCATACAGACAAGTATCAGATCAATATGATGTACGCACATTGGGTGCAGGGAACGCATAACCGCAAAGCAGTGTTTGAAGCGTTTTTCCGCAAGCTCCCCTTTGGCAACGGGTACGCTGTTTTTGCCGGATTGGAGCGGATCGTCAAGTACGTGGAGGATCTTCGCTTTGAGGATAGCGATCTGGAATATTTGCGGGAACAGGAAGAAAATTACGATCCCGCCTTTCTCGAAGAACTGCGGAATTTTCGGTTCACCGGTACGCTTTATTCAGTTCGGGAAGGCTCGCTTGTCTTTCCCGGTGAGCCGCTAGTTCGCGTAGAAAGCCGTATTTTTGAGGCGCAGTTGATCGAGACGGCTCTGCTCAATTTCATGAACTACCAAACGTTGATTGCGACCAAGGCCTCCCGAATTCGTCAGGTGGCAAAAGGCGATTTGCTGATGGAATTTGGCATCCGCCGGGCACAGGAGGCGGACGCAGCGCTCTGGGGGACGCGTGCTGTCTATCTGGCCGGATTTGACTCCACTTCCAATATGCTGGCCGGAAAGCTGTTTGGCATCCCGACGGCGGGGACTCACGCGCACTCCTGGGTGCAGTCTCATGAAAATGAGGAGGAAGCTTTTCGGCGCTACGCACAGGCCTTGCCTGATCAGGTGACTTTGCTTGTCGATACCTACGATACGCTGGGAAGCGGCGTGCCCCATGCGATCAACATCGGACTGGAGATGAAGCGGCAGGGGAAAAGCATGAAGGCTGTGCGTCTGGACAGCGGTGACATCGCGTATCTGTCCATTAAAACGAGAGAAATGCTCGACCAGGCTGGACTCTCCGAAGTAAAGATCGTGGCCTCCAATGACCTCGACGAGCATACGATCCAGAGTTTGAAGGTACAGGGCGCCCGGGTGGACTCCTGGGGTGTCGGAACCCAACTGATCACGGCAGCCGACCAGCCCACTTTGGGCGGCGTGTACAAACTGGTGGCCCGAGAAGGGGGAGACGGCGCGTATATTCCCACGATCAAAATTTCGGCCAACCCGGAAAAGGTCACGATCCCCGGACCCAAGAACATTTACCGCCTGATCGACACGAATACGGGCAAGGCGATTGCCGACTACCTCTGCTATCCGGAGGAAACGGATATTGGGGAAAAGGCGGCCATCAAGCTGTTTCACCCCAATCATCCTTACATCAGCCGGCAGGTGGAAAAGTACGAGGCCGAATCTTTGCTAATCCCCGTATTTCAAGACGGGAAACGCGTCTACGATCTGCCGGATTTGACCGAGATTCGCCAGTATCATCAAAAGCAGCTGCGAATGTTTTGGCCGGAATACCTGCGCATGCACAATCCGGAGCATTACTGGGTACATCTGAGCGAGCAGGTCTGGGAGACGCGGGCCAATCTGATGAAGCGTTATACTGACAAATAAACGCGGCAGCACGGCATAGCAGAAAATTTGTCCGCATACACATAGAGACAACCGGTGAAAACTACATTTTTTACGGAAAAAGCCAGGTTTCCTGCGAGAGCGTCCCTTTTTACTTGTTGACAGATGGACATGAATCGCTGATAATTCCCTATAACTAGATACGGTACCTTTAATTCAGTCCCGTGAGGCTGACAAGGTAAGTCGGAAATCCGCTACTGACAGGCTGGAGTCTCTTTGTATGTGTCCAATCTGTCATTCACGGGTGAAAAAGGCCTCTTGTCAGGAAACTGGCAGGAGGCTTTTTTATTCAGGTGCCGGTCGAAAAGTTGACAACAGGGGTGGTAACGGATGAGTACATCTGCACAAGACAAGGAGTATTCACTGGAAGCAGTGCCAAGGTCGGAGCGAAGCAGTTTTTGGCACATTCTCGTCGTGATGCTCGGATTTACGTTTTTTTCGGCAAGCATGTGGTCTGGCGGTCAGCTCGGCACCGGTCTTACCTTTCTGCAATTTGTTCTGGCTGTACTCGCGGGCAATTTGATTCTGGGCGCCTATACCGGAGCCCTGGCGTATATGGCGGCGGATACGGGGCTATCTACGCATCTTTTGGCCCGCTTCGCCTTTGGAGAAAAAGGCTCTTACCTCGCCTCGTTTATGCTGGCCATGACACAAATCGGCTGGTTTGGCGTGGGGGTCGCGATGTTTGCCTTGCCGGTCAACAAAGTGACGGGGATTGATACCACGCTGTTAATCGTTATCTTTGGCATCCTGATGACGGCGACTGTCTACTTTGGCATCAAGGCATTGGCGATCCTCAGCTTTATCGCCTGTCCGTCTATCGCCATCCTGGGAACAATTTCGGTGACGGATGCGGCCAACTCTGTGGGCGGGCTGCAGGGACTGCTGCAATACCAACCGACGCAGGCCATCTCGATGGCGACAGCGCTGACCATCTGTGTGGGCTCCTTTATTAGCGGTGGGACACTGACGCCGGACTTTACCCGCTTTGCCAACTCCAAGCGAAATGGTGTGATTGCCACGGTAATCGCCTTTTTTATCGGCAATTCCCTGATGTTTTTCTTCGGGGCGATCGGAGCGATTGCCACAGGGGAGGCGGACGTTTCCGAAGTGATGTTCCTGCAGGGGATGATTCTTCCCGCCATCGTCATTCTCGGTTTAAACATCTGGACGACCAATGACAACGCGCTCTATGCGTCTGGCCTCGGTTTGTCCAACATCACCAAGGTGACGATCAAAAAAGTGGTGATCTTCAACGGGGTGGTCGGAACAGCCCTGGCATGGTGGCTGTACAATAACTTCGTCGACTTTCTCACCTTCCTGGGCTCTACGCTGCCTCCGATCGGGGCGATCATTTTAGCCGACTTTTTCATCGTGAATCGGGAGAAATACAAAGACTTCAAACAGGCGAAGTTCGTCAGTGTCAACGTGACGGCGATTGTCGCGTGGGTAGCCGGTGTGCTGCTGGCCACGTTTGCGCCGGGAATCCCGCCGCTGAATGCGATCATCGGCTCGGCCCTGGTCTACGTCGTAATCACTTTGGTCGGAAAAAAGGGAAGACAGTAGCTTTTTCCAAAAAGAGATACAATGAAAACAGGACAAGGAATCAAACATATACGAAGAGGTGAACGACTATGCTGATCATCAATGCAAAACTGCGGGGCCGGGATGGTTTGTGGCAAATCGCCATCCACGACGGCAAAATTACAAAAATCGCACCGGAGATTACCGATGCGTCAGGAGAAGTGCTAGATGTGGGCGGGGCGCTTGTGCTGCCCCCATTCGTGGAGCCGCATATCCATCTGGATACGACCCTGACGGCCGGAGAGCCGCACTGGAATGTGAGCGGGACGCTGTTTGAAGGGATACAGCGCTGGGCGGAGCGCAAGCAAACCCTGACCCGGGAAGACGTCAAAGAAAGAGCCAAAACAGCGCTGAAATGGCAGATTGCCCAGGGCATCCAGCATGTGCGTACGCATGTGGACGTGACCGACCCGAATCTGACCGCGCTGCACGCGATGCTGGAAGTAAAGGAAGAGATGGCACCTTTCGTCGATGTACAACTGGTCGCCTTCCCGCAGGAGGGGATCCTCTCCTACGCCAATGGAGCTGAGCTTTTGGAGGAATCGCTTCGCCTCGGCGCAGATGTGGTCGGGGGGATTCCGCACTACGAATTTACCCGTGAATACGGCGTCGAATCGATGCGGATTGCGTTTGCCTTGGCTGAAAAATACGATCGTCTTGTGGATATTCACTGTGACGAGATTGACGATGAGCAGTCCCGTTTTGTGGAAGTGGTTGCCGCCGAGGCGCTTCGTCTGGGAATCGGGGAAAAGGTGACGGCTTCTCATACGACCGCCATGCATTCCTACAATGATGCCTACGCATCGAAGCTGTTCCGCCTGCTGAAGCTGTCCGGCATCCATTTTGTCGCCAACCCGCTGGTAAATATCCACCTGCAGGGGCGTTTTGACAGCTATCCCAAACGTCGCGGGATTACGCGTGTGAAGGAAATGGTGCAGGAAGGCATCAACGTCTGCTTCGGACATGACGACATTTTCGATCCGTGGTATCCGCTCGGGACCGGCAATATGCTGCAGGTGCTGTTCATGGGCATTCACGCCTGCCAGCTGATGGGCTATGAGCAGATCGTCAACTCGATAGACCTGATTACGGAAAATAGCGCAAAAACGCTGCATCTCGGTGACCAATACGGAATCGAGGAAGGCCGACCGGCCAACCTGATCGTCCTCAATGCACGGGATGAATACGATGCCATCCGTCGGCAGGTTTCCGTTCGCTATTCCATTCGTCACGGGAAAATCATCGCTGAGACAGAGCCGACACAGCCCGTTCTGCGGCTGGGCGAGCAGCAAGAGGCTGTTACGTTTCAGAAGTAAGCGAGCGGCAGCAGGATCACAGCTATGATCACGACGATAAAGAGGGGGCGTGGGTCCCCCTCTTTTTATGGCTGTTTTTATAAAAGTGTTGAACGATGAACTTGCACATATTGCCAACATTGTTTTTTCCTGTAGAATGACTTTGCTCATCTTATATTCAAAAGGAGGCAGACGATGGAGATTTATCGCTTTGATAAAGAGATCGGGAAGAAAATTACCAAGTTCGATTCCGACTTTATCATGTCTCGCATTGTGCGAACGGAAAAGGCAACGCATATCGGATGCATGTACCTGGAAGCAAATGGCATCATCGGTTACCATCAAGCGGTATCGCCTCAACTCCTCCTGATCATGGCCGGAGAGGGCGCTGTACGAGGCGAGTCAGATGATTATCACAAAGTCCAGGCCGGCGATGCTGTGTTCTGGGAAAAAGATGAATGGCATGAAACAAAAACAAGCGAAGGACTAACGGCAATCGTCATCGAAAGTGAAGATTTAAGTCCTTCCGCATTTATGACTTTGAAGAAATAGTTGCGAATCCAGGACCAAAACCTTGACCTCTGTATGAGGTCTTTTTTATCGTGATTTACGACTTTTGAAAAAGCAATAGCTTTGCCCGTTTATCAAGTGCTAAAAAATTCTTTTGCTATTGACCTCGTACGAAATGGAAGTCAAAGAAAAGGTGTGGTAAATAGAAGAGCAGTTGCAACTAAAATTAGAATCGTGGTGGTTTTTCTTGATAATCGAACATTCTGTTCTCCAGAATACCAACCAGAAAATTGAAGTTTGTTTCTATAAAGAACAAATAAAAAGAGAAAGTTAGAAATCCCTGTTAAAAGCCAGACTTTAAAGCTATTTATATCGATGATACCTATCGAAATAGAAATCTCATTTTCGATGTACCCCAGTACGGAAAATCCAATACACAAAATAATAATCGTTCTGATGTACTCCAATAGTTTAGACATTTAAAAACCTCTCCTTATTTGGGAATTTATTGGAATAATGACAAGTTATATGATATCGTAACGGAAGTACGTTAAACAAATTTATAGGAGGTAAAAATAGCATTAACTTTAACTCTGATGGCAGTCACAATGCCCTGAAAAAACATATAACCTGTTAAAAGACGCTTTTGTACAAACAAACGCCATTTTTGAAGAAAAAGGAAATAATATAATTGGCAATAAAGTGAAAGGCAGCCTTAATTTTAAGTCTTTTCCCTCCGACAAGAGGACTCACAATCTCTTCTGGTATTATTTCATACATCTTTAGCCTTGGAAGTGCATATATAGCGAATACAAATAGAGGGTATGGAATCGTTATAAGGGCTTATAGTGGTGGTGTAACTCTTAAAGCACGTACATATTAAACGGCAAGGGAGGTTACTCTTATCGCTGAATACTATCCTTACCTGATTTTTATTTTATTGATCATGTCGTACATCATTACTTACTTTACGAAGAACATCGGCATTGTCATTATCAATAACAGTCTTTTGGCTGTAGCTCCGTATCTAATGAACCCAAACCATTGGCCTATCAGCTTATTACTTTTAATTACAGCCTACACTGTGGAGATCTTTCGAAATAAAAAAACAAAAAAATAGCCGTGAAAAAAAAAACATCCCGTTTCACTGTCAAAAGTGGGACGGGATGCATCTTTTCGTATCATCACTCACTTTGGTTTTTTATCCATTAATTCCTTTGGCAACAAGTATTACTTCGCGAGCAACGACACGACCTTGCCCTGGTTTACATCGATCAATCCCAGGTCTGTGATTTTGAGAGCGGGACTAACCGGCAGGGAATTGATTGTTTTGTTGATTTTGCTCTATCATAGGGAGGACACCTCTTCTGTATAGTAGTGATTGCTTAGACACTTTCACTTTACCAAACAGAGTGGTGTTTTTCTATTTTTCAAGGAGTATTCTAAAATTGGCTTTAGACTTACTGTACCAAGGAAATACGCTTATTTTCGCTTTGTTTTCCATTCTTCCAAAAAGTATGAAAGAAGCAGCATGTCCGGAGAAGAATCATGTTTCCCTGCGGTGCGACTGTGAAGCCCAACTCAGCGGAACAGCGTTTGGCGGGAAACAGGGGCGCAACCTTGGGATGACCTCGAAGCGAAGCGGCTTTTGCGCACCCCCGCCAAACGTTGTGGAGCGGACAGTGAATCCTCCCTGCAGGGCGGAGCCCGGAGCCAAGCAGGGAAACATGATTCTTCTCCCTACGGTTCCGTTGCGAGTAAGAAAAGCAGAGGGCCTCCCCCAAGGCCAGTTTCCAGGTAAACAGATGAACAAACCAAAAAAGAACCAAAGATTTTTCCACATTTTCCGATGAAACCGGAGACAGAACATTTCGAAAGCAGTAAAATAAAAGCAGGAATGAAGAGTAGACTTGTCGAATTTCTCGGATTATTCGCCGCGACAGCGTTGTACGGACTGAAAGGGGGAGAACCATGCCTATTAAATTGCCGGATGAGTTGCCAGCTACGGAGATATTGGAGAACGAAAATATATTTGTGATGAAAGAGAGCCGGGCCTTTACCCAGGATATTCGCCCGCTGCGCATCGTCATCCTCAACCTGATGCCAGTAAAACAGACGACGGAAACCCAGCTGCTTCGCCTTGTGGGAAATACCCCGCTGCAGGTAGAAGCCGTCTTGCTCTATCCATCCAGTCATACCTCCAAAAACACGCCGGAGGAGCATCTGCTCACGTTTTACAAAACCTTTGAAGAGATCAAGGACCAGAAGTTTGACGGGATGGTGATTACCGGTGCCCCTGTCGAGCAGATCGATTTTACCGAAGTCAATTATTGGCCGGAACTGCAGAAAATCCTCGACTGGAAAATGACCAATGTGACCTCTACGCTGCATATCTGCTGGGGTGCGCAGGCGGGGCTGTATCACCATTTCGGCGTGCCGAAGCATCCGCTGCCAGAGAAGCTGTTCGGTGTGTTTTCGCACACGCTCAACAAGCAAAATGTCAAGCTGTTCCGCGGCTTTGACAACGTGTTTGACATCCCGCACTCGCGCCACACCGAGAATCGGCGTGAGGATATCGAGAAGGTGCCGGAGCTGGAGATCCTCTCCGAATCCGAGGAGGCTGGCGTCTATATCGTCGCCACCAAGGACGGGCGGCAAATCTTCGTCACAGGCCACTCCGAATACGATCCGTGTACGCTCAAGGATGAGTATGAACGCGACCTGAAAAAAGGATTGGAGATCAAAGTGCCGAAAAACTACTTTCCGCAAGATGACCCGACAAAAGAGCCGGTCGTTCGGTGGCGGGCGCACTCCAACCTGTTTTTTTCCAACTGGCTTAATTACTATGTCTACCAAGAGACGCCGTACGACTGGAATACCATCAAATAACAGTGCAGCCATCCGCATGCCGGGTGGTTTTTTCTTTGTCATTTCTGATCGGCCGCTCATTTGTGTTAAGCTGGTAAGGAAAGCCACGAACACAAGGAGGAGATGACATGCAAAACAAGGTAATTTTGCTTGCTTCCGACCAGTTTGGAAAAGGGGAACCGGCGCTGGGAGAAGCGGTCATGGAGACCTTTTTGGTCCACATCAAACAGGCGGCTCAAAAGCCTGTCGCCATCTTCTGCATGAACCGGGGCGTCTTTACCCTGACGGAGCAATCCCTCTCGTATCTTCATTTGAAGGAGCTGGAGGAGCAGGGGGTTCCCGTCTACGGCTGCAAAACCTGTGTGGAGCATTACGGTGTAGCTGACAAGCTGATGGCCGGACAGATTGCAGGAATGAACCACTTTGTGGAGCTGGCTGGCAAGCATGAAGTGTTCACCATCTCCTGATCGGAGAGCGTTATGGATATCAGACAGCTTCAGTATTTTGCCGAGGTGGCAAAACAACGCAGCTTTACCCGGGCGGCCGAGGTGCTTCACGTCTCGCAGCCGTCGATCAGCAAAATGATCAAAAGCCTGGAAACCGAATTGGGTGTCATTCTGCTCGATCGCAGTGAACGAAAGATCGAATTGACGGATGCCGGCCAGCTTGTCTTTGAGCACGCCCAAAGAGTGCTGCAGGCGATGGGAGATCTGACCAGCTCCCTCGAGGAATTGCGTCAGGTGGAGCGCGGCTTCGTCCGGTTGGGACTGCTTCCGACAGTCGGGGCGTTTTTACTGCCGGCTGCCATCGCCAGCTTCAAGAAGCATTATCCGCAGATTGAACTGGAGATGCGGGAGTATAGTGCGAGGCCCTTGGAGGCTCAGGTGGAGCGCGGTCATATCGATATCGGATTGACCGTGCTGCCGGTTGATGAGGAGCGCTTTGAAGCCATTGCGCTGCGGGCCGAAGACCTGGTGGCGATCGTCTACCCCGAGCACTGGCTTTATGGCAGGGAGAGCATCAATCTGCAGGAGCTTAGCGAGGAGTCCTTTGTATTGTTTACAGAAGAGTACGCCATGCATGATGTGGTTCGGCAAGCGTGTTTGCAGGCCGGTTTTGAACCAAAGGTAGCCTATATGAGCTCGCTGTGGGACTTCGTCGGAGAGATGGTGGCGGCACAGATCGGGATCTCGCTTGTCCCCCGGTCGGTCGCACAGCGCCTGAACAAAGGCAGACTTCACGTCGTCACACTATCCTGGCCGCCGATTGACTGGACCTATGCCCTGATCTGCCGAAAGGATCGCTATCTCTCCCATGCTGCGCGCGCCTTTATCGGGTTTGTTCGGGAGCATGTCATTGGATAACTTTTTTGCATAGTATTGATGAATGATATGTATTGTACGAATAGATGGGTAACCCCGTAGAATGGTGCTATCAGGCAGGCACCGGGGGTGGTCTTGATGAAAAAATGGCTGACGGCTTTTCCGCAATTGATGATTCTCATTGCGTTTACATGGCTGGGAAAGGGAACAGCGGCCTTATTCCAGCTCCATATACCAGGCAGTCTGATCGGACTGGGACTGCTGTTTTTGGCTCTACAATCAGGCTTGATCAAGCTCAAATGGGTGGAGGCAGGGGCAGCGCTTTTGCTGTCAGAAATGATCCTGTTCTTCATCCCGTCGATTGCTGGCATCGTTCAGTATCCATGGCTGCTGGGCATCAAAGGACTGCTGGTTTTGACCGTCGTGTTCGGGGCGACGACATTGGTGATGATTTCGACAGGGGTACTGGCGCAGCGCCTGTTCCGTTGGAGCGGGGTGAGTGAGCAGCGTGACTCTGTGGAAAATTGGTAGTATTGCAGGAACGATCGCGCTGTACTGGGGAGCCAAATGGGTGAACGCCAAAAAGCCAGGGCTGCTTTTCTCCCCGGCGATCCTGGCTCCGCTGGGAATCGCGCTGATTGTTGTGCTCTTCGGGCTTCCCTTTGAACCGTACAAAGAAGCGACCTCGATTTTTTCCAGCATGCTCGATGTCGTGACCGTCACCTTTGCGATTCCGCTTTACCGGAACTGGCCGATCCTGGCTGCGAACTGGCGGATGATTATCGGCAGTCTGGCGCTTGGTTCCTTATCGTCGATCCTGGCCGGGGTAGTCGGCACGTATTTCCTCGGTCTCGGCAGCGAAGCGGCGATCAGCATGATCCCCCGCTCGATCACCATGCCGGTGGCGATCAATCTGTCGCAGGCACTGGGCGGCATCCCGGAGCTGACCGCCGCGTTTGTGATGCTGACCAGTTTTGTCGGTGTCTTTTTGGCGCCAAAGCTCATCAAAACCATGCGCCTGAAGCATCCGCTCGCGATTGGGCTGATGTACGGAATGGGAGCGCATGTGCTGGGAATGGTAAAAGCATTTGAACGCGGCGATCTGGAGGGAAGCTCGGCGACGCTTGCCGTCATTGCCGGAGCTATGATGACCGTCGTCTGGGCCTATGTCTTTTTCCCGGCCGTTCAATCGTGGTTGAAGTAAAAAGGGATATTCCCGTCAATGGAGCATAAAGTGTAGAGATGCTTCGGTGAGGGGGATGATGGGCATGATCAGGATCGCAGGAATGCCAGCCGACCCGGCGTCATTGGCCAGTCAGTGGCAACTAAACGGCGTTCAGCGGGAAATTGTGGAGAGAATGGCTCGTTCCGAGGAAGTCTTTGCGTATCCCAATCCTGATTTGCTGAGCTATGAACTGAGGCTCCGCAATCAGATTGTCATATCGGCTCAGCAACTGCATCGCAGCGGATTGGCTTTTGCCAACTTCGATGAGACGAGATGCAACGGGAGGTATTGGATGCGTACGGACTTTGGCGGATGTCAGCAACGTCCGGACGTACCTTCTTCCACTGCCATTGAGAATATCTTTCTGAATGGACGCGCTTATGCGTTCGAGTGTGCAACCGCGATGGTGATCATTCTCTATCATGCGGTGCTCCAGACGAATGGCAATTCCAGTTTTGATCAGCTTTTTCAAGGGCTCCTGCTGTATGACTGGAGATACGATCAGAATCTTCGTTTGACCACGGCTCCCACCAGCACGTTTTTGCCGGGAGATATCCTCTATTTTGACAACCCGGACTATCGGCTCGACCAGCCGGAGTGGCAGGGGGAGAATGCCGTTTTTCTGGGAAATGGCCTCTACTATGGACATGGAATCGGGATCAACAGTGCCGAAGGAATGATCCGCAGCCTCAATGGCAAGCGCCGTCCGGGAGCGACGCGATCCGCCTATTTGCTCGACCAGGCGACCCGTCCCGGCTTTGATTACCTGGCCCGTTTTGAAGGAACGCCGACCATGCGGCTGGCGGACGCGGGGGAAGCGAGTGCGGAGGGGAAAATCAGGGCCGAGATCGGCTCGCTCGTATGGGAGAGATAATTACATAGACACACCGATGAAAACCTGTGCGAAGAGGTTGTGAACATGCCTGAGCGATTGCTCGGGTATTTTTTTGTCCGCGAATATCTCAAAAATGATTTTTGTAACATTTCTCGCCCAATTACGACTATATCCATTGTTGAAACAAATAAATCATGTCAATTGGAGGGAAAAACATGATGCATCATGGAAAGTATTCTAAGAAAAACGTGATTACGCTGTGTCTCGCGAGTATTCTGGCGACGACACCGCTCTGGGCGATTGGAGAAACGGTGAACGCAAACACAATCGTAAGCACAAACGAAAAGACAGGAACAAAAGTGACAAAAATACCAACCTCACTGAGAGCGGGAGTGCCTCTGGCGGAAGCGCAGCTAAGCCAGCCGGTCAAACAGATGCTGGAAAAACTGTATAACCTCTTTCCAAAACTAAAGTCAGCAACCGAGACGAGTGTCAACCTCGATTATGAGAAAGTGTACGATATCCAATTCCAGGGCGGTCAGGACCCAGGAAAATGGGGGATGTACGTAAATATCGACCACGATAGCGGTACGCTGCTTTCTGTGGGCTGGCTATCTTCCGCACAAACCGCTGGCGAAGAGAAGGAACCGTCCGAAGCCGTGGCCAAGGCAAAGGCGGAAGCGTTTTTGCGTGACTTGCTGGGCACCTCCTTTTCCCAATATCGGCTGGACGAGTCGCGCATGATGGGCGGGAAGAGCTATCGTGCGTTGAGATATGATCGGTACGTGAACAATATCAAGGTAGCAGAGGATGGATACGAGCTGAAAATCGACGGGGACGGAAACGTGATTTATCTGCAAAAGGATTACCACATCGGGAGCAATATGGACATCGCAGCTTTTGCCGCCCCAGCAGATGTGTTGACGAAAAAGGAAGTGGAGGCCAGCCTTGCCAAATACCTGAGCCTCGAGTACAGTCCGAGCGGAACAAAAGGCACGTACGACTTGATCTATCCCAATCACTCGATTGTGTATCTGGATGCCAAGAGTGGGCAGGAAGTAAAAACGGTCAAAACCTTCGGCAAAAAGCTCTCTCCCGCGATCCCGGTCAAGCCAGGGGGCAAAAAAGTGATGGCGAAAACGGCCGAGGAAGCCGTCGCGGCGTTAGCCGAGTTTGGTGTACAGGCGAAGGGAGCCGTGCTCACGAAAAGAGCCGCTGGGGAGCCGGGCCGTCCAGGCGAGATCATCTACGAAGCAAGGGTAGACGGAAGGTATTTGCGAGTGACAACGGCCGAAGATGGACGGGTTGTAGGCTTTCGGGCACAGCCCCTCTCGCAGCCGGGGGAAAGTAAGCTGTCGAAGACAGAGATGCAAGAAAAAGCGCTGGCGTTTTTGCAACCCTATTTAGACAGCGGCGTGAACGAGCTGATGAAGGAAGAGTGGGAACAGTGGGTGCCGCCGGGAGTGATTTTGGATGACGGTGGAGTGAGCGAAGGACGTACCATCATCTTCACCCGCTCGCACCAGGGGATACCGATCCAAAACCAGCGCTACCAAGTCTCGGTTGATCCTGTAACAGGCGGCATCACTGAGATGAGCATAACGGCCATAGACGGCACAGGGAAGTTTGCCGATGTAAGCAAGGCGATTTCTCCGGAAACGGCTGCCGCTGTATTTACCAAACAAAAACAGTTTGACCTGCAATACGTCTACCCAGTTGTAAATGGCCGCGTGCAAGAACAGCCTGTACTCGTTTACGGCCCTCGGGAACCAGAGGTATTTCACGGGGTGATTGATGCCTTGAGTGGGACGTGGACGGAGGGACGCAATACAAGTATTGCTCCTTTCTCAAGATAATGGGAAAATCCTCTCAAACACAGCCATCCGTCGCTTTAGACGGATGGCTGATCCTAATGGGAGCTGCAGGTATTGGTGACCGGGGGGTGACCTTTTGATTACAGAGATAGATGATGAAGAAAGACGCAGGCTGCTTTGTGAAACGTATTATCGAGATGTTTATGAATTTATGATATATTTTACCGGCAACCGCAACAATGCGGAGGATTTGACCCAGGAGGTTTTTTTGAGGGCGCTGGATGCGCTTAGGCGTTATGAGGAGCGCTCCAGCATGAAAACGTGGATCCTGACCATAGCGAAGTACGTCGCAATCGATCATGCCCGGAAAAAGAGGATTCGCTCATGGTTTGAATTAGATATGCTCAAGGGCATCACATCCAGCCTTGGATCCCCCGAAAAGGAATTGCAGGTGAAGGAAGAGCGGCAGCAACTGATAGCGGCGATGCAGAAATTAAAACCCAAGTACCGCAACGTAGTGATTTTTCGCGGTTTGAAGGAGTACAGCATCAAGGAAACAGCAGAAATCCTGGGTTGCAGTGAAGCCAAAGTGCGAGTCGATTATCATCGTGCAGTCAAAGAACTGAAAGGGTATTTGAAAGGCTATATGGAGGGAGCGTGGGCACGTGGACTCTCAAGATGACAAGGATTTATTCCGTAAAATCCGCAGCAGCTATGACATTGAGCCGAGACCCGACTTTTTACCGGAATTGGAACGCAAACTCGCCGCTAGAGAGATGAAACGAAACCAGCGTCGCCGTATCGTCCTGTTTGCTTCCCGCTGGGGGCTCTGCGCTGCTGCTGTCCTTTTGCTGATCAATATATACCTGGGTCATCAAAGTGATCAATTTTCCAATTATCACAAGAACCCTGAGACGAATCGAAACCGCACCGTCCAACCTTCAGGTGAAACGGTAGGCGAAAACAGGGAAACAAAAGTGACCAAAATACCAACCTCGCTGAGAGCGGGTGTGCCTTTGGAGGAAGCGCAGCTAAGCCAGCCGGTCAAACAGATGCTGGAAAAACTGTATGAACTCTTTCCGAAAGTAAAGTCAGCAACGCAGACGAGTGTCAACCTCGATTATGAGAAAGTCTACGATATCCAATTCCAGGGCGGTCAGGACCCTGAAAAATGGGGGATGTACATAAATATCGACCGCGATAGCGGTACGCTGCTTTCTGTGGGCCAGATCTCTTCCGAACAACCCGCTCGCCAAGAGATGAGGGAACCGTCCGAAGCCGTGGCCAAGGCAAAGGCGGGAGCGTTTTTGCGTGACTTGCTGGGCACCTCCTTTTCCCAATATCGGCTGGACGAGTCGCGCATGATGGGCGGGAAGAGCTATCGTGCGTTGAGATATGATCGGTACGTGAACAATATCAAGGTAGCAGAGGATGGATACGAGCTGAAAATCGACGGGGACGGAAACGTGATTTATCTGCAAAAGGATTACCACATCGGGAGCAATATGGACATCGCAGCTTTTGCCGCCCCAGCAGATGTGTTGACGAAAAAGGAAGTGGAGGCCAGCCTTGCCAAATACCTGAGCCTCGAGTACAGTCCGAGCGGAACAAATGGCACGTACGACTTGATCTATCCCAATCACTCGATTGTGTATCTGGATGCCAAGAGCGGGCAGGAAGTAAAAACGGTCAAAACCTTCGGCAAAAAGCTCTCTCCCGCGATCCCGGTCAAGCCAGGGGGCAAAAAAGTGATGGCGAAAACGGCCGAGGAAGCCGTCGCGGCGTTAGCCCAGTTTGGTGTACAGGCGAAGGGAGCCGTGCTCACGAAAAGAGCCGCCGGGGAGTCGGGCCGTCCAGGTGAGATCATCTACGAAGCAAGGGCAGACGGAAGGTATTTGCGAGTGACAACAGCTGAAGACGGACGGGTTGTAGGCTTTCGAGTGCAGCCCCTCACGCAGGCAGAGTCGCATGCATCTCCGGAGGAAAGAAAGCTGTCCAAGACAGAGTTACAAGAAAAAGCGCTGGTGTTTTTGCAACCCTATTTAGATAGCGGCGTGAACGAACTGATGAACGAAGAGTGGGAACAGTGGCTGCCGCCGGGAGTGATTTTGGATGACGGTGGAGTGAGCGAAGGACGTACCATCATCTTCACCCGCTCGCACCAGGGGATACCGATCCAAAACCAGCGCTACCAAGTCTCGGTTGATCCTGTAACAGGCGGCATCACTGAGATGAGCATAACGGCCATAGACGGCACAGGGAAGTTTGCCGATGTAAGCAAGGCGATTTCTCCGGAAACTGCTGCCGCTGTATTTACCAAACAAAAACAGTTTGACCTGCAATACGTCTACCCGATTGTAAACGGCAGCGTGCAAGAACAGCCTGTACTCGTTTACGGGCCGCGGGAGCCAGACGTATTGACCGGCAAGATTGATGCCCTCAGCGGAATGTGGATGGAGTAGAAACGATGTTTTACAAAAAAACCGAAGGTGAACACGGTAATCCCTGTGTTTCACCTTCGGTTTTTTTCAAAGATCATGCCCCTTCTGAATCCCAACGATTGACAGAAAACGCGGACAAGTCGTGTACAGAGGTGCCGTTTGTCAGCAGTTGACTCACGGCTTCCCCGACGACACTGGAAAACTTGAAGCCATGCCCGGAAAACCCTGCGGCAATCGTGATATGCGGGTACTTTGGATGCTTGTCAATGATGAAGTTCTCATCTGGCGTAAACGTGTAGAGGCATACCCTTCCTTGTCGCAGCGGACCGGCTGCCTGCGGCATGAATCTTTCCAGAAAGGAACGGGTTTCCGACTCATCAGTTGGATAGGTGCCAAATGTTCGATCGAGGGTATCGGGATGAACCGGCTGGCCGCCGTCATGCTTCCCGATTTTTACACCGGCTCCGTCAAAGCTGGGGAAGCCGTAGTAGCTGGCTTCGGGCAAATCAAAGATAAACGCGGGAAAGCGGCCCGCTTGATAGAGCTCCTCGTCCGCCTCAAACCAGGAAACGGTTTTGCGTGTAGGTGCCAGCGGCAGCGAAAGACCGAGTGAAGACAGCAGATCAGGGTTCCAGGCTCCCGCACTGACCAACAGCTTGTCGCAAGCATAGGTATCATTCTGCGTGACGACCACGGCACCTTCTGAAGCTGCCCTGATTTCCTGAACGCGCTCATTGACCAACAGCTCGGCTCCGTGCTTTAATGCCTGCTGCCGGTAGGCCCTGATGCATTCCTCGCTGTACAGAACGCCTGATGTCGGCTCAAAGCACCCGTAGTAATCATCCGGTAGACTGATGCCGGGCCAACGCTGACTCACATTTGCAGCAGTCAGCACCTCCATCGGAAGCGAGTATCGCTCTGCACTTTGCCGAACTTTCTGAACAAAGGAGGAGTCGCTGGGCCCAGCGTTCAAGACACCTGTCTGGACAAACAGACGTCTTCCCGTCTCTTCCTCAAGCTCATGCCACAATTGCCTGGCCCGCAGGGTGAGGGGCACGTACAGCTCGCCTTCCCCGTATGCGTAGCGGATAATCCGCGTGTCGCCATGATGGCTGCCCATTTGATGCGGCGGGTCGCAAGCGTCAATCATCAAGCAAGACACACCCTGCTTCGCCAGATAATACCCGGCTGCCATCCCCATCGAGCCCGCCCCGATGATAATCACTTCGTACTTTTTCACAGTCGTTCCCTCCCTCAAGATTCTCTCTCTGACAGGGTATTCCCCAGGTGTATGCTCAGATTTGTTTCTTTCATTATCCTACAGAAGCCCGGAGAGGTCGAGATTCCATTTTTGCCGGGCCCTTGAGGTTTAGGAGAAAACCCAAGCGGGTAATGGGTAAACAAAGTGTTTACGATTCCTGGATGAAGTGGGTGGTATCATGAAAATGACGATTGGAAAAAAGTTGATAGGGGCCTTTTCAACCTTGCTCGTCATCATGGTTATTTCCGGATCAATGGCAGTCTACAAGATGGAAGAGCTGAATAACAAGGTATCGGAATTCACGAATGGGTGGCTTCCGGGGCTGGAAGCGGTCCTGGAAATAAACACAGATTTGCAAACCATCTACGCCTATGATCAGAGTCTCTACTCCACAGTGGATCACACGGAGAAAGAGAAAATAATCAAACAGATTGAAGAAAGTTTTGCAAGTATTGACCAAAAGGTTGTCAACTATGAGCGGACTATACATAGCGAAGAGGAACGCCAAATTTTTTTGAGTCTGAAGCAGACGCTCGCCGAATACAAAACATTTAATAGCATGGTCATCCAGTCCGGCAAAAGAGTGGATGTGTCCAAGATAGCGACAGAGCAAGACCTGAAGCAACTGCAGGAGCTGAAAGTACAGGCCAACACTCTGTTTGCCGAGCGCCAGCAATACGTAGACCAATTGATCAATCTGAACAGAGAAGCGAGCTATCAGGCAACACAGGACAGCTATCGCATTTATGCGACAGGGATGCGCGATACCTTGATTCTGCTGGCCATCTCGCTTGTGGGCGGTATTACTCTGGCCGTCATGCTGACCCGCAATATCCGTACGCCGCTGACGCGTTTGGTTGATAACGTCAAGGAAGTGGCTTCAGGCAATCTGCGCGTAGAGCCGCTCGTCATCAAAAATCGTGATGAACTGGCCAGCCTGACTGATTCTTTCAACGAAATGACGAGCAGTCTCCAGCAGGTGATCCGTCAGGTGAGCACCACTTCGGAACAGGTGGCTGCATCTGCGGAAGAGCTGACCGCCAGTGCAGAGCAGACCAGCAGGGCAACCGAACAGATCGCTGGCGTCGTCCAGGAAGTAGCGGCAGGGACAGATCGTCAGGTAAAAAGTGTGGATGAAGGGGCAAAGATTGTCGGGGAGATGACTGCCAGCATCCAGCAGATCGCGATCAATGCACAAGGCGTTTCGCAAACAGCTATCCAGGTAGCTGAAATCGCAGGGGAAGGCAACCAGGCGATTCAGGCAGCCGTGCGCCAGATGAGCGCCATCCATGATTCTATCCGCGAGTTGGCGGGAGCGGTAGAGGGGCTCGGCACGCATTCTCAGGCAATTGGCCAGATTATCGAGGTCATCACAGGGATCGCCGATCAGACCAATCTGCTCGCCTTGAATGCGGCGATTGAAGCTGCCCGTGCCGGAGAGCATGGACGAGGGTTTGCAGTGGTAGCAGACGAGGTGCGTAAGCTGGCGGAGCAGTCGTCACAATCGGCGGCGCAAATCGCCCAATTGATCAATACCATCCAGTCGGAGACGAAACGGGCAGTCGCCTCGATGGATGCGGGAAATCGGGAGGTAGAGTCGGGAATTGCTGTCGTCCACCAAGCAGGGGAAACCTTTGGACAGATTCAGTATGCCATTACAAATGTGACAGAACAGATTCAGGATGTCTCTGCTGCCGTTCAACAGGTTTCCGCCCATACAGATCAGGTCGTGGATGTGATTCGCCTGATCTCGGAGGTCTCTGATGTGGCGGCAGACGGAACGCAAAATGTCTCTGCGGCGACAGAGGAGCAGTTGGCTTCAATGGAGGAGATCGCTTCATCGGCAACCGCTTTGTCCAAGCTGGCAGAGGAGCTTCAGGTGACGGTCTCGATGTTTAAAGTATAAAAGCTACCCTTTCAAAAGGTGAAGGCTGCGGGGAATGGATCGATCCTCCGCAGCTTTTTTTCATTTGGCAACTATTTTTTCCACACAACACTTGTTTCTGACGGAGTGACAGCATATAATAATCACGAATGATAATGAATATCATTGGCGATTAGCGATTACATAGATACCCTCGTGGAAGGATGAGAATGATGGAACCGGATTGGAACGTGGCTGAACTGGAGCAGAAATTCCGCATCTCGTTTGCCGAAGTGGCGGAAGCCCCGCTCGTCTTCGCGGCTGAAGGCCTGCTCCGAAAAGAGACGAGCCTGATGTTTCTGCGTCAGGTCGGGGAGCATATCGGCTCGCCCAACAGTCTGGTAACAGCCTCTGTCTTTTTCAAGCGTCTTCTTGCGCTAATTTCCGGCGGACTTTATGCGATGTCCCATCATTCCGTTCGCCTCAACCTTGGCCTCTCCAATGTGACTCTGACAGGAGCAAAAAACTGGAACATCCCGCGATTTGTTCTGCGAGACTGTGCGATGACAAGATCCGGAGAAAACCGGGAAGAGTGGCGCGAGCAGGTCGTTCGTGAGCTGTTCGCCGGAACGGTCCAGCCCTTGGTGACAGCGCTCTCTACAGCGACGGGGGTACAAGTCCATATTCTTTGGTCTCATGCCGCTTATCTGGTGCATTTCTACTATCGTAGCTGGCAGGAATCAGCTCCGACCGCCGCGCTCCAAAGACAGATCGCTGATGACTTTCACTATTTGACCAAAGGCGCTGACCCCTCCGTATTCGGCTGGACAAAAGGCAGACCCTTTGACACCGCCTATTCAGTCATTCCTCATCCAACCAGGCCGGAAGAATCGATCCAGATTCGCCGCCAGTGTTGTTATCAATATCGGCTGGAGGGCGGACGCTGCTGCTATACTTGTCCGCTTCTCAACGAAACCGAGCGGACCGGGCAGATTCGTGCGCATGGTTCTTAGACTAAGAAAAAGTGCTGTCTGATGACGGCACTTTTTTATTGCACCTGTCCCAATTTTCGACGAGGTTTTTCCAAGCAGCGTGATATGATCGTGGATATGAATGTGGGGCCAGGGGGGAACTGCATTGGAACAACTCATGATGGGCAGTCTGTTGTCAGCATTGGCAACGGGGATCGGAGCCCTTCCGATTCTTTTTTTCAGGCAGGTTTCGCATCACTGGCGAGACATCCTCCTGGCCTTTACAGCCGGCATTATGATGGCGGCCAGCACCTTCAGTCTCATCCCGCAGGCGATGAAACAGGACAGCCTGATTATTGTTTGTCTGGGTGTCATGACCGGCACTGTGCTGCTGACTCTTCTCGAAAGCGTCATTCCGCACATCGACCTGGAACACACGCGGGTCAATATCTCAATGGATACGCAGTCGATACTGATTTTATCGGCCATTACGCTGCATAACATTCCGGAAGGACTTTCTGTCGGCGTCAGCTATTCGTCCGAGCAAGGCGGTCTGGGCGGACTGATTGCGTTTGCCATCGGGTTGCAAAATGTCCCGGAGGGTTTCCTCGTCGCCTTGTTTTTGATCAATCAACGGGTCAGCCGCTGGAAAGCCTTTTTGTTGGCTACGCTGACCGGCTCTGTTGAGATTGTCGCGGCTATTGTCGGGTTTTATCTGACCTCTGTCGTGGAAGGACTCGTGCCTTACGGGCTTTCTTTTGCGGCTGGAGCGATGCTGTTTATTGTGTACAAAGAGCTGATTCCCGAGAGCCACGGAGACGGTCATGAACGCTCCGCCACCTTTTCCTTTATCATCGGTCTGCTCGTCATGATCTGCTTGATTACGTGGTTTGCTTAAGGTTTTTACAAAAGAATCCCGATTTTCCACAACTTCCTCTCACAACCGAAGGCAGATTTACCGAAACCATATATAGAGATATTTTTGAACATGGTGGTTAGGGAGTGTCACAATGGAAAAATCGACCTTGATCGGTATTGTCTTAGGTATTGTTGCAGTTGTTGTCGGGATGGTGCTAAAGCATGCCAGCCCGATGGCCTTGCTTAACCCCGCAGCCTTCATGATCATTATTGTTGGTACGGTGGCGGCACTTTTCAACGCATTTCCCTTGGGGGAAATCAAACGAATTCCAGCTCTCTTCAAAATTTTGTTTACCGAACAAAAATTGCCGTCAAAACGGGAGCTGATTGATCAGTTTATGAACTGGGCATCGATTGCTCGTCGTGAAGGCCTCTTGGCTCTGGAAAACACGTCTGATGAGATCGAAGACCCTTTCCTCAAAAACGGCATGAAGATGATTATCGACGGCGGCGAGCCGGAGTTTGTCCGCGACGTATTGAATGAAGAAATCTATGCGATCGAGGAGCGGCACCAGGCAGGCGCTCTCATCTTCAGCCAGGCGGGAAGCTACGCACCTACGCTTGGGGTACTGGGTGCGGTAGTCGGCTTGATTGCCGCTCTGGGAAATCTGAGCGATATTGATGTGCTCGGGGTATCGATTGCGGCGGCCTTCGTCGCCACCTTGCTCGGTATTTTCACCGGGTACGTGCTGTGGCATCCATTTGCCACCAAGCTGAAGCGCAAGTCCAAGCTGGAGATCGAGATCAAAAAAATCATGGTAGAAGGTCTGCTTTCGATTCAGGCGGGCGTATCGCCGGCGGCAATCGAGCAAAAACTCCTCGTTTATATTCCTTCGCAGGATCGAGTCGTGGCGAAGGAGGAGAAGAAGGAGGAGGAGGCCGCAGTAAATGGCTAAACGTTCAAAACGTCATGGCAATCACGAAGAGCATATGGATGAGTCCTGGCTGATTCCGTATGCGGACTTGCTTACGCTTTTGCTCGCACTCTTTATTGTGTTGTTTGCCTCCAGCAAGATGGATGCGAAGAAATTCGACCAGATGGTCCGCTCCTTTGACGTGGCGCTGAACGGCGGGATTGGGATATTCAATCAGCCGAGCCCTGTGCCTCTGGACCCTTCTCTGCCGCAGCAAACGCTGCATATGGGAAAAACCGATGATGATCGGGATAAATCAGAAGAGGAAAAGAAGCTGGAAGAGGCCGTCCACAAAGAAACGGAAGACCTGAAAAAGCTGCAAAAACGCCTGGAGGATTACATTCAGGAGAACGATCTGGGCGACAAGCTGCAAACGCAGTTGACCGAAGAAGGCCTGTTGATCACGATTCTCGACAATGCCTTGTTTGATTCAGGAAAGGCCGACATGAAACCGGAGGCACGCAAGCTGGCTAAAGAAATGGCAGCAATGCTGGTCCCTCATCCCAAAAAGGTAACGGTGACCGGGCATACGGACAACGTACCGATCCACCGCGCTGATTTCCCGTCTAACTGGGACTTGAGTGTCAAGCGCTCCGTCAATTTCCTGAAGGTGCTGCTGGAAAACGGAGGTCTGGACCCGGCTAAATTTAGTGCAACGGGCATGGGAGAGTACCATCCGGTCGCTTCCAACGATACACCGGAGGGAAGAGCGAAAAACAGACGGGTTGAGGTAGCGATCCTGCGCGACCTGGCGTCACCGCCAAAGAGCACTCCACCTGCACCCGCCAATCCATAGGAAGAACAAATCAGGACAGCGTAATGTGACGCTGTCCTTCTGCTTTTTTAGACAGGTTTGGTGTTGATCCCTTCGCGCTCACGACCCGCTGCGGGAGGCGGGCGGCTTTGACGGCGATGTCCTGCTGCTGCACGGGAACAGGGATACGGTGATTTCGCTGGACGGCTAAAAATGAGGCATGAAAAAAAGAGAAAGATCGCTGCAGTTACGAAGCGATCTTTCTCTTTTTGATATCCTCCAGCAATCCGCGGCAGCCTGCTTCCACCAGTTGGTACACATAGTCAAAACGGCCGGTGTAATAGGGATCTTCGACGTCGCGCTCAGCCAGATGTCCGGCAAAATCAAGCAGTTTGTATACCTGAACGCCTGAAGGGGCCATTTTGGTGAGCGCTGCCAGGTTCTCCTCATCCATGCAGACGATGTAATCAAACGCAGAAAAATCGGCAGGAGTGATTTGACGAGCCCGCAGGCCCTCGTGTGATATGCCTTTTTCCGTAAGCACCTGACATGTCCCGTGATGAGGCGGATTACCGGCATGCCAGCCGCCGATCCCCGCCGAATCGATCGAGATCAAAGAGTCCAGCTCTTCCTCCTGAACCAGATGCCGAAAGACAGCTTCGGCCATGGGCGAGCGGCAGATGTTTCCCAGGCAAACAAAAAGGACGTGAATCACGGCAATGCTCCTTTCGTAATCAGAAACTTCTGTATGATAAACTATCAGAAGAAAGCTTCCTCTAATTGTAGAGAAAAAAGAGAGGGATGGGAAGCCATGAGGTCCTATGTATACCGCATTCGTTTTATTCTGTCTGTCATCGCTGTTACAGTGCTTCCCATCATCGTCACCGGAATCGTTTTGTTGAAAGCGGCAGAGCAAGCTCTGCTCGAGGAAAAGGAAAAAAAGCTGGTAGCGATCACCAAGCAGATGGATCTGGCCTTGCTGACCGACTTTGACACGATTTTGCGTGAACAAGGGCTGGAAAATGCCACGCGTGAACAGCAGATCCAGGCGTTGAACCGGGGATTGGCGCAGCTCACGGATCAGATTGCCCAGGCCCATCCAGGCATTGGCGTCGGTTATTACGGCAAAAAGCTGGATGCCATTTTGACATACGGCCCCAGTCAGGATATGAGGCAGCATGTAGGCACACCGATTGCTCCGAATCATCCTGGTCGCCAAGTGATGAGCAAAAGAGTTCAGGAAGTGGTCGTGGGTCCGCAGGTACGGGGAGATATCATGAATGCGATGTTTCCCATCGAAAGAAACGGCGAAGTAATCGGCTACGCCTGGGCAAATGAACTGATGAGCAGCATCGATATCCAGCTTGCCGGAATGCGGCAAGGCATCTACTCGGTTGTGGGGATCGGCTGTGTCGTGGCTGCTGTCGCCAGCGGATTGATGGTGCACCGGCTGGAAATCATTCTGATCGAAATCAAAGAAGGATTGCGAAGACTCAGTCTGGATCTTTCGTTTCGGATGAAACCGAAAACGGGCGAGCCCGGAGAGATCTTTGAGGCCATCAACAAAATGGCCAGTGATCTGCAAGCGAGCCGCAGCCATACGGAAACGATCATTCACAGCATGGAGAGCGGTGTGATCGCCCTCGACCACAGCGGCTGCATCACCGCCTGGAATCAGGCAGCCAGCCGCATCACCGGACTGAACCTGGAGCAGGCCATAGGGCGGGATTATCGCGAGCTGTTTCAGGGGGAAACACCGATTTTGCAAGCATTGTCACAAGCGCTGGAAGAAGGGAAAACGACGAAGGATGCCGAGTGGGGCCCGCTGAATGCTCGGGGTGTCTCTCTTTATATCAAGCTGGGGACCTTCATTTGGCGGAGCCCGATGAACGAGGTGCTTGGCGCCATCATCGTCCTGGATGACCGTAGTGAGTGGAAGCGGATGGAGGAAACGCTGGCACAAGCCAAGCGGCTGGCGATGATCGGTGAGCTGGCAGCCAGTATCGCGCATGAGGTCCGCAATCCGCTTACCTCGATCAAAGCTTTTGCACAGATCATCGAGGAGGATTTGCCCGCTGATCATGACAGCCGTGAATACACGGGGATCATCGTCGGGGAAGTGGATCGGCTGAATCGCTTTGCCGATGAATTGCTCCTGTTCTCCAGCCCCAACGAGGAAAAGCATGTTCAGGCTCACGTTGCAGAGGTACTGGATCAGACGTTGCTCCTGATCCGGCGGAGCGCTGCCCGTCAAGGAATCCTGCTGGAAAAGGTTTATGGGGACGAGATGGCCTCTGTTCTGGCGTCTCCCAAGCTGTTAAAGCAGGTTTTCCTCAACATCCTGATCAACGCGCTTCAAGCGATGCAAGAAGGTGGAAGGCTGATGGTCGAGACCAAGGTAGAGGACGGAAACGTACTGGTCTCAATTACGAACGATGGATCATCGATAGCGGAAGAGCATCTGTTGAATGTGTTTGAACCGTTTTTCACCACCAAACAATCGGGAACGGGACTTGGACTGGCGATCTCGCAGCGAATCGTTCAGGCGTATGGCGGCCAAATTTTAGCCCGCAATGTAGAGAAGGGCGTTCAGTTTACAGTGGTCCTGCCCGCCAAGAAGGAGGTTGTATGACGATGAAAAAGAGAGTGCTGCTGGTCGATGACGAGCAGAATGTCCGGAGGGCACTGACTACAGCGCTGCGCAAGGTCGGCTATGAGACAAAGGAAGCCTCCAGTGGTGCGGAAGCGTTGGCGCTGCTGCCGGACTTTCAGCCGGAAGTGATGCTTCTCGATTTGCGGATGCCGGAGCTGGACGGGATGGAGACGCTGCGCCGGCTGCAGAAAATGGGGCTGGCAGAGGAAAGGCGCCCCAGTGTGGTTATGATGACCGCGTACGGTTCGGCTAATGATGTGATGGAAGCGATCAAGCTGGGCGCTTTTGACTACGTGCAGAAGCCATTTGATCTGAAACGGGTTAAAGAAGTGGTCGCCCAGGCATTGAGGCAGCGCGAGAATGATCGGGAGAACCGGATCAAACGGGCAGCCGGAGAGGAGGACACGTGGGACAGTCCGGGACTGGTCGGGCTCAGTCCAGCGATGCAGGAAGTGTACAAAATGGTCGGGCGGGTCAGCATGACCAAAGCCACTGTCCTGATCCAGGGAGAAAGCGGAACTGGTAAAGAGCTGATCGCGCGAGCCATCCACAGCAACAGTCCGCGAGCTGGCTATCCGATGATCACCGTCAACTGCGGGGCCATTCCAGAAAATTTGCTGGAGAGCGAGCTGTTTGGCTACGAGCGGGGTGCCTTTACAGGGGCAATCGGGCGAAAGCCGGGACTAATCGAGCTGGCCGATGGCGGAACGCTGTTTTTGGACGAGATTGGCGAGTTGAGTCCCAGTCTGCAGGTCAAGCTGCTGCGCGTCCTGCAGGAAAGAAATTTTGTGCGCGTCGGCGGGGTTGAATCCATCGTGGTCGACGTTCGCGTCATTGCTGCTACCAATCGCGATTTGCAGGAGCGCATACGCCAGGGCATGTTTCGCGAGGATCTGTACTACCGGCTCAACGTCGTTCCGATTTTCATGCCGCCGCTGCGAGAGAGGAAAGAAGACATACCGCTCCTGGCTGAGCATTTTTTAGCCAAATACGGAAGAGAGCTGGGGAAGGAGCCCTGTCACCTGTCACCGGCGGCGTTGGAGGTATTGTGTTCGTACCACTGGCCGGGCAACGTCCGGCAATTGGAAAATACGATTGAACGGGCACTGGTGATCGCCGGAGGGTCAGCTATTTTGCCCGAGCATGTCGAGGTATATCTACAGGAGACAGAGCAGGCAGAAAGGGACAGCCTGGGCAAACTGCTTCGCTGGGAGGATCGGACGATGCGCGAGCTGGTGCAGGAAGTAGAGCGGGAAGCGATTGCCAGAGCCTTGCAAAAGGAGCGGGGAAACAAGCTGCAAACAGCAAAACGGCTGGGGATATCCAGACGTGCCCTGCTGTACAAGCTGGAGATGTACGGTCTGGATGGAGCGGACGCTGTGCAAAAGGGAGTCGAAGTGCGCAAAAAGTAGTCACTTGAGCGATCTCTGTGTTTTGAAAGCGCATACAGAGAAAGGCTTGCAGAATTTTGGAAGCGTTGGCATGTCTTTTGCATTCCCTACTTATACGAACGTTATTATTTTTTCATGAAAGGGGAATGCTTTGTGTTTCAGGCTTTAACCAATGCATCGGTTCGCATGGTCCAGCGCTATTTGCCCGATGCCTTTTTATTCGCTGTCATTCTTACCTTTATCGTGTTTGTCGCAGGGATTGCCGTCAACGGAAAAACACCGATGGAAATGGTCAATTTCTGGGGAAATGGATTCTGGGGTCTGCTGAGCTTCACCATGCAGATGGTCCTGATCCTGGTCACCGGCCACGCGCTGGCTGCGACGGAGGTCTGCAAAAAAGGTCTGAGAGCCATCGCTTCTCTGGCGCAAACTCCTGGGCGGGCGATTGTTTTGGTCACGCTGGTCTCCTGTGTAGCCAACTGGATCAACTGGGGCTTTGGACTGGTGATCAGTGCGCTGCTGGCCCGCGAGCTTGCCAAGCGCGTGGAGAAAGTGGACTATCGGCTGCTTGTAGCCAGCGCATACGGCGGATTTGTCGTCTGGCATGGCGGTTTAGCAGGGTCTGTCCCTTTGACCATTGCAACGGAAAATCATAGCCTTCAGGACGTAATCGGGATCATTCCGACTTCGGAAACCATGTTTTCTCCGATGAACCTGACCATTCTATTCGCTATCATTGTAATTCTCCCGCTGGTCAACCGGATGATGCTGCCCGCCGAAAAGGACAGAATTATTTACCATGTAGTTGATCACGAGGAAACGGCAGCTGCTGCGGCCTCAACAGCAGACGAGAACACCCCGGCAGTAAAAATGGAAAACAGCCGCGTGATTTCCTACCTGATTTCTGCCATCGGCTTTGTGTACGTGATTGCTTATTTTGCGAAAAACGGATTCAAGCTCAATCTGGATATCGTGAGCCTCACCTTCATGTTTCTGGGAATCTTTCTGCACGGCACACCGCGAAAATATCTAGACGCAATGGGCGAGGCGATCAAGACAACGACAGGCATTGTCGTCCAATTCCCGTTTTACGCCGGGATTATCGGTATGATGACGGCATCTGGCCTGGCTGCCAGCATTTCTCAGTGGTTCATCAGCATTTCGACTCCGACGACATTTCCTCTCTTTACCTTTTGGAGCGCGGGACTTGTGAACATCTTCATCCCGTCTGGCGGAGGACAGTGGGCTGTACAAGGGCCGATCATGCTGCCGGTTGCCACCGAACTGGGCGTGTCTCATGCCAAAGTAGCGATGGCGATCGCCTGGGGAGATGCGTGGACCAACCTGATTCAGCCATTCTGGGCACTGCCGGTTCTCGCTGTTGCGGGTCTGGGCGCACGGGATATCATGGGGTACTGTCTGATGATGCTGTTCGTGACGGGGGCAATCATCAGTCTCGGGTTCTTGCTGTTTTAACCTCACATCCATAACAAGGCTTGTACACTCATGCAGGCGGTTGGAAAGACGGGGAAAGCCGTTTCCGGCCGGCCTGAGTGTGCTGAAATCAAATGAAGGCTTTCGCATCGTAGCGACACGCAGGATTGATTTTGATGAACCGACATTTGGATGAAGGCGAGGGGATGCCCCTCGTTTTTTTGTTTGTTTCATTTGGCGGATGCCTCTAGTTTTTGAAACGAGGCTGTGGTGAGAAGAAGCATGTTTCCCTGCTTCGCTCTGTTTTCCGCTCTGCATTGATGATTCACTGTCCGCTCCACAGCGGCTGGCGGGGGTCCGCAAAAGCAGCAACGCTACGATGTCATCCCAAGGTTGCGCCCCTTTTTCCCGCCATCCGCTGCTCCGCTGAGTCGAGCTCCACAGTCGCAAGGCAGGGAAACATGCTTCTTCATGAAGCTGGAGGTTTTTAAAAATTTGTGGGGAGGGGCGATGAAGGAAAAAACCGATTTGGTTGACAAAGCAACGGGAATGGTGCTGATCGGCTTTGGATGAAAATTGGCCGCGTACAAATAACAAACAAAGAGCCGATACCTTTATCGGCATCGGCTCTGAAAAGATTTATTATACTGCGTTCAATTGTGCCTCTTCCGACTCAGCAGGCTGGCGGTGCAAGGGCTTGATCGTTACGCGGGTGACGCGGTGGTTATCCATCTGGGCCACGGTGAAAAGATGATCCTCTACCTCCACAGAGGCTCCCACAGCAATCTCCTCTTCCAGCTGACTATACAGCCAGCCCCCTACGGTATCTACTTCTTCGGAGACCAGCTCAAACGGCAGGTGGTCATTCAAATCGGTGAGCAGCATTTTCCCCGCCACGGACAAGCCGTTTTCCAGCTTCTCCAGTTCAGGGCGTTCGTTGATATCAAATTCGTCTTGAATATCGCCCACGATCTCTTCCAGAATGTCTTCCATCGTCAGCAAGCCGGCTGTACCGCCATACTCGTCGATGACGATGGCAATCTGCGAGCGCTTTTTCTGCATCAATCGCAGGACGTGACTGATCTCCATCGACTCGGGAACCGTCAAAAGCGGGCGCAGAATGTCATCCAGACGCGCGTTTCCATCCTGGAGCGCGGACAGATAAAAGTCTGTGGCGTGGACGAAACCGATCAGGTTGTCCTTGTCCTCCGCCGCCACGGGAAAACGGGTGTGGCGCTCGGTACTGATGATCTCCAGGTTCTCCTGGAAGCTGTTGGTGGTATATAAACAAATCATGTCGATGCGGGGGATCATAATCTCCCGGGCGACCGTTTCGGAAAAGTCAAAAACGTGTTCAACAAGCGAAAGTTCTGTCTGATCAATATGACCGCTCTGGTGGCTCTGGTTGACCAGCAAGCGAATCTCTTCTTCAGTATGAGCCGCTTCGTGTTCAGAAACCGGCTCCAGACCGAGCCATTTCAACATTTTGTTGGCGCTGCCATTCAGCACGTAAATAGCCGGATACAACAATTTATAGAAAAACATCAATGGTGCCGCAACCCACAACGAAGTGGTTTCCGCTTTTTGAATAGCCAGTGATTTTGGTGCCAGCTCACCCAGTACGATGTGCAGGAAAGTAATGATGCCAAACGCCACACCAAACGAGAGCGTCGACACGAGGTAGTCAGGCAAGTGAAAAGATCCCAGCAGCGGCTGCACGATCCTGTGTGCAATCGCAGGCTCCCCGACCCAACCAAGACCCAGGGATGAAAGCGTGATCCCGACCTGACAGGCGGACAGGTACGCATCCAGTTTTTGTGTCACCTTCTGGGCAAACTCGGCTCGCTTGTTCCCCTCGTTCACCATTTGTGTCAGGCGTGTCTGCCGTACTTTGACGAGTGCGAATTCGGCTGCTACGAAAAAGCCATTCAACAAAACGAGAAACAACACAAGAAGCAGATTAAGCACTATCGGAATACTGTCCAAGCAATACGTCATCCTCTCTGGATTTATCTGTATGCAATCATCGTACCTTTTTTTCAGTTTTTTCTCAAAGTCGATTTTGGTTCATTGTGACCTGTTCCTCCCCGTTCCACCCGAAATACAGCTATCTGGTTTCCGGCTCACCCGTTTTTGCGCCCTGGGATGGCCGGAGAGGGCAAAGCGGGGGAGCATACCGCCGAAAAAGAGAGAAAAACGCCCGCGAAGCGGACGTCATCCTCCATCAAAAAACGCATTATTTGATTTGAAGAAGATATTGCCCATAGACGAAAAAGACGGAAAGGACACCTGCCAGCCCGAGATATGCGGCCAGCACTTTCCACTTGGTAGCAGCAGGCGCAACATAATAGGTACTCATCCGGTGCAACTGCTCGTCAATGCGGGCGATGTTCGCCTGGGATTCCGCCTCCGCTTCCGTAATCAGACGCGAAGGGGCGGGACGATAGGGATCACCATCGATAAACAGCACGGTTTCACGCTCCCATTGATGGAACAGCTCCCAGGTTTTTACCGCAAATCGCTGATCCAGTCGAACCCGTTCCTTTGCAAAACGCTTGTCATCCTGCAAAAAGGGGACCGCAAAGCCTTCCGGGACTTTTTGCGCCTGTGCAGCAAGCTGTCTGGTATATAGCTCCTCCCGTTTTCCCCATGTAGTCTCAAGCTGCGGCCAACTGGCCATCTCACGCAAAAAGGCTTGATCCTGTTCTTTCTCGTATTCCAGCACGCGCTTCTGAAAGCCTTCACGCGCGCGGTTCCACCAGGTGATCAGACCCATGATAAAGATGAAGACCATAATCGGGCCCGGGCTTGCGAACAACATGACCCCAAGTACGATCAAGCCGATCAACCAGATTTTTGTGGACAGCACGGAGACGATCCGTCCTCCGTCCAATGGAGAAACGGGCAGCAGGTTGAACAAATTGAGCAAAGCGCCCAAATAAATAACCAGTGCCCAGAAGGGATCGTGGGTCCACCAGTACAAAGGCAGCGCCGGTAAAAAGGACAGCAAACCTGCCAGCGGACCTCCGTAAGCCAGATACGCTTCCGTGCTCGCATCTCTGGGGTGATCTTTCATGGCAATAAAAGCACCGGCGAACGGAATAAAGACGGCCGGAGAGGTAGCAATTCCTTTTTGTTTGGCAGCGATGACGTGGCCCATCTCGTGGACAAAGATGAGGTAGACCAGCGCCACGGCGAACTTCCAGCCATACAGCATGGCGTAAGCACCCAGACTGAGCACCATGGAAAGCAGCGTCGTGCCAAATTTGGAAAACTTCAAAAGGCCGATCAACCATTTCAGATTGGTCAAGAGAAAAGCGCCGAGGGCCAGCAGTGCCGACCTGGTTTTATTCATGCCAGTTTCCTCCTGTCGGGTATTTCAAAGGCAGCCCTTTTGTAATACGGGCGGCATTTCGGAAAGTTTCCTGATCTAGTCCAGCAGACGCGGGTTCACAAAGGTAAAGCCGTACTCGCCATACCGTTTGTCATAGCGAAGCTCGCCGCCGTCAAAATACCAGAAGTCGCTCGGACGGATGATAAACCGCATACCTTCTACCTCAAATACAGCGTCGTCCTTCTCGATCTCGTCTTTTTCAATGGCGTAAAAAAGCCCGCCGGTGCCGGGGCCGCCTGTACGCACGTAAAGCCGCAACGTATCACCTGGACGAAAATCGGCGTAATGCTGATAGGCGAGTGCGAAGGCTGGTTCGATTAACAGGTGAATGCTCATGACGGTTCTCCTCTCTGGAACAATACCTGATGTGCCTATCCTACCAGTTTACCATTTGAAAAGCGGGATTCGCCAAGTTTTTTGATGGAACCGCCTACGACGGTAGTGAGAGGAAGCTGATACACCACCGCCGTGTCAGGAAGCAGCCCATTGTGGCAAAGGAAAAGACGCCGCTTCGCTGTCGCGGGCGGCGTCTTTACGAGCTATCCATTTTTTCGATCAGTCTTTGCCTTTGCTGACATCGAGTGTCGGGTGCATGAAATGCCCTTGCGGCGGAATATCCTCCAGCAGCTCCTTGTTTTCCGTGCTGTTCCAACCGATGTCATTGGTCGGATGAACCCATTCATCTCCGGCCATGAGGGAAGGATCAGTCTCCGTGCTCCATTGGTTGAGCGGGGAGTCCGCCGAATTGTAGTAACTGTCTCCAATTACCACGCCATGCTCATTGACGAAGGGCTTTTTTATATCCAGCGATGAGTTTTTGAAATCCGGCGCGCTGATTTGGTGGGGGAGCGTGCCGTCAATCGAGATATCTTTCAGCTCTTGGGAAGTACGTTCGGAATTATGTTCATCCATGCAGGTGACCTCCTTGTTGGGAGTTACCGGTTTTCTTTTAAGCGCTCTTGTGGTTCACTATTGATGGAGCCATCTGAACGAACGGCTTCTGACTGGGCTTTGGGACCGCGAATATCGGCTGTTTTCCCAAAATCCTTTTCTTTGTTTCGTACCATGGTCTGCCCTCCTTACTTGTCACATGAACATAGTATGACCAACGGAGGCAGATTCAATGATAGATGGCAAATAACCGAAGTGAGCACGGAGGGACAAGTACAATGGCAAAAAAACAGCGAAAGCAAAACCGTCAGGCTGCAGCGCCAGCCAAACTGGAAACAACTAATAAAACAGCCTTGCACATGAAGGATATGCTTGGCGAGGATGCGCTTGGCAAACTGAAGCAATTGGAACAGACGATGAAAAAAGAACAGGAGCAAGCTGTGCAGGCGGCAGCCGAACAAAAGCGGCGGGAGCAGGAGCAGCGGGAGCGAAACAAGAGCTTTGCCGAACTGCTCGACGATTATGAGAAAAAAGGGGGAGGCAAGTACAACTGATGGCGGAGGAGAAGGATCGGCAGAAAGGACGGCCGGATACATCCAAAAACGGCATGTTAAAGCGCCGGGAGCTGGAGCTCAAGGACGAGGCGATCAAGGAACGGGGACGCAGCATCCTCACTCGTTTGGGCAAGAAGAAAAATTGAACAGGGATTTTTACCCCACTTTTCCCATATATCTAGGAGAAGGGGAAAGGGGGAATGACCGTGGGGACCGTCCTGCTGCTTGTCAGTGTCATCTGTGTGACGGTGGGTACCTGGCGGTTGCTTGGCATCTACAAGGAGGGTAGGCCTGGGGGAAAAGTGCTATGGTGGGTCGTAGCCAGCTTCGGGATTACACTCTTCTTTCTCTTGAAGCTTGTGGCTGACACGCCCACCATGTCGTGAAGGTGATCGTGATGGATTCCTTGATATAAAAAGGTGCCATGCTGAAAAAAGCAGTTGCTCAATCATCCAAAGTGATTGAACAACTGCTTTTTCATGTGTGGACATCTCGAAAGATCCTGGGGTATTTACCGTTACTCGTAGCGAAGTGCTTCGATCGGGTCCAGCTTGGCCGCTTTGTTGGCCGGATAGAGCCCGAAAAAGATGCCGATTGCGCTGGAAAAACCAAACGCTGTGATGATGCTGTTCCAAGAGAGCAGCGGCGGCATTTTGGCGAAGTAGGAGACGAGGGCAGCTGCTCCCAAACCGAGCAGAACCCCGATCAGACCGCTAATCAGACAGACAATCACGGACTCAATCAAAAATTGCATCAGGATGTCTCGCCGTCGCGCTCCCAACGCTTTGCGGATACCGATTTCCCGCGTCCGCTCCGTCACGGAGACCAGCATGATGTTCATGACACCCACACCGCCAACGATCAGAGAAATACCGGCAATGACGCTGAAAATCATCGTCAGGGTACCAGTAAATTGGTTAAAGGACTGCAGGCTGTCTTGCATGCTGCGCGTAAAGTAGTGTTCTATTTCTTTCTTATGCTTTCGGCTAAGGTATTGATTCGCCTGTTTCATCGCTGTATTGACAGAAGCATCGTCTACGGCCTTCCCCACCAGCATACTGATACTGGGTTCCTTGTAAAAGCTGAGATCATAGCGGATCGGGATATAGGCGCTATAGGTATCGCTGTTGTCAAAGCGGAATTTCTCTTCAACGAAAGTACCGATGACGACGAGTGATTTATTATTATCCATTTTTACCCGCTGGCCGATTGGGTTCATCTGACCGAACAGCTTCTTCGCCAACGCGTCCTCAATCACGATCTCGCCGCGTAATTCCTTGTCATCTGTTTCGCTGAAAAAACGTCCCTTATTGACTTTGATTGTCGACGCGATGTCCAGATAGTTAGAGGTAGTTGCATACACATTTACTTTCTCTTCTTTTTTGGGTCCCTTAATCATGGAAGTGGACTGATTCAAGGGAGCCATCTGTTCGATATACGGGCTGATGCGGGTCAGCGTCTCTGCATCTTCTACGGTCAAGTCGTCAGGGGAGCGCTCTTCTTTTGTATCCCAGAAGACAAAAATATCAAAGTTGTTTTTTCCGAACTTTTCCATCTCGCTGGAAAGTGCCTTTTGTCCGCCTTCACCCAGCGTATTAACGGTGATCACGGACGTAATACCGATGACAATCCCCAGCATGGTCAGCCCGGACCGCATCTTGTTGGCCCATATGCCTTCTATCGCAGTGCGGAATGCTTCCCAAAAATTCATGTTACGATCACCTCATCAGACGGGACGGCGATCAAGCGATTTTCCACACGCTCGTCGCGGATAATCACACCGTCCTTAAAAGTGACGATCCTCTCCGCGTGCTGGGCGATATCAAGCTCGTGCGTAACCAGGATGATCGTGACCCCTTGTTCATGCAGCTCCTGAAACATCGCCATGATCTCGGTACCGGACCGAGAGTCCAGGTTTCCCGTAGGTTCGTCGGCTAGCAAAATAGCCGGTTTGTTTACCAACGCTCTGGCAATCGCCACGCGCTGCTTTTGTCCCCCCGACAATTGCGTAGGTTTGTGAAACATACGCTGGGCCAGGCCAACCCGTTCCAAGGCCTCGCTGGCCCGCTTTCTGCGGTTTGAGCGGCTCACCCCGGCATACATCATGGGAAGCTCTACATTATGCAGGGCAGTAGAGCGAGCCAGCAGGTTGAAGGATTGAAAGACGAAGCCGATCTTTTCGTTGCGGACCCGAGCCAACTGTTTGTCACCAAGCTTGCTCACCTCGACCCCGTCCAGCCTGTACGTCCCTTGATCGGGGCGGTCCAGACAGCCAAGCATGTTCATAAAAGTTGATTTCCCCGAGCCCGATGGCCCCATGATGGCGACAAACTCCCCTTGCTCTACGGAGAGGTTGACGCCTCGGAGTATGGGCAGTACAGAATCGCCAGTCTGATATGATTTCGTCAGGCCTTCCACATTCAGCATGGTCCGACCTCCTTTTTTGCAAAGTGGTTACATGCCAGCGATTCCCGGCATGGTGGAAGGTGTGACGGGCGTATCTTCCTGCAAACCTTCTGAAGGATTGAGAATGATTTGCTCATCACCGGTCAGTCCCGATTTGATTTCGGAGGAGAGCTCATTTTCCATGCCCACGGTTACCTTCGCTTTTTTGGCCAAGCCGCCATCTGCGATCCAGACGTAGGTGCTGCCGTCCTGCTCTTGCTGCACCGCTTCAATCGGCACTTGCAAGGCATTTTCCGTTTTCTCCGTCAAAATATCAATATCCACATGGAACCCTGGCTTCATGGCCGATACATCACCTTCGGGCTGCATCGTCACCTTGACACGCGTTTTTTCGCTTGTTCCAGAACTGCTTTGGGTGGTGACCGCGACCGGAGCGATGCGAATCACTTTGGCGTTTAGCTTTTGCTTGCCAAGCGAGCTTCCCTCGATCGTGGCTGTCTGTCCAAGCTTGATTTTGCTGATGTCGGATTCATTGATGTCTGCTTGTACCAGCAGATTGTTCAGGTTGGCCAGCGTTAAAATCTCTGTTCCTTTGTTGACGTATTGACCGTTGTCGGTAGCCAGGCTGATCACCGTACCGTCTTCCGGAGCGATCAGAACGCTTTGCGTCCGTTCCTTTTCCAGCCCTGTCTTATCCACCTGGTATTTGTTGATCTGCGCTTGGAGCGAAGCGACCTCCTCTTTGCGCGGCCCCTTTTGTTTCAAAGTGAGCTGTTGTTTGGCCACGTTGAGCGAGGAGAGATGTGAGTCCAGCTGACCTTTGGCCCGATCTACTTCTTGCTGGGTGGTTGCTCCAGAGGTGAAGAGCTGGTGAAGTCGCTCGTATTCCTTTTTCGCAGCTTCGTACTCCCGCTCCGCTTGAGCGACGCGCTCGCGTTCTTGCGCCAGCTCCTCCGGCTCACTTCCTGCCTGAGCTTTGGACAAATTGGCTCGTGCCAGCTCAATCTGTGCATCCAGCTCCAACAAGCGGCTTTCGACGTCCGAGGTATCAATTTTTCCGATTACCTGCCCCTTTTTTACGACATCTCCTTCCTTGAGTGTAAATTCACGCAAAGTCCCGTTCACATTTGCATAGAGCTTATGTTTTTCCTCCGCCACGACACTGCCGGATGTGAGGATGCGAGATTCCAATGTGGACGTCATGACTGAGCCGACCTGTACCTGCATGCCTATCGCTTGCTCTGACCCCATCAGTTTCACGCCAACGGCTCCGATCACCAAAACCGCAGTGATGGAACCAATAATCCACCATCGTTTTTTCATAGTTTCCGATCCCCTTGCCAAGTATTGTAAGCAGTACTATCGACTCTGTTTTACGGAGGGCTGTCCTGAAAGTAACAGGTATGACCTCTTGTTCACAAAATGTTCACAAATGCCGGCGAGAAAAGGGAAAGGAAAAAGTGAGCAGAAAATGTGGCATCTTCGGCCGAACTCTTGCAAGGCCCCACCAGTAAGATGTAGGAAGATAAGCAAGACTTCACAGGGAGGGAGCCATGAACCAGGGACTTCGTTTTGACTACTCCCATACGTGCGCTTTTCTCGATCAACACGACTGGGACCGGGTTGCTCCGGAAGTGTTGGACGCTCATATTCGCCTTCACCAGGGGACGGGTCCAGGAAGCGATTCTCGCGGATGGCTCGACTTGCCAGTCCAGGACAAAAAATCCGAACGAAAGCAGATAAAAGAAGCGGCTGAAAAGATCCGGTCCACGTCCGATGTGCTGGTTGTCATCGGGATCGGGGGATCGTATCTGGGCGCCAAAGCTGCGCTTGATATGCTCGGTCACCATTTCACCAATCTGTTGTCAGCAGACAAAAGAGGCGGGCCGGAGATCTATTTTGTGGGCAATAATGTCAGTTCCGTATACATCGCTCAGCTGCTGGAGCTGCTTGCTGGGAAAGATGTCTCTTTGAATGTGATTTCCAAATCGGGTGCGACCTTGGAACCAGCCATTGCGTTTCGCGTGTTTCGCGATTGGATGGAGAAAAAATACGGGTCTGAGGGAGCGCGTTCCCGGATTTATGTGACGACGGACAGGAAACAAGGAGTGCTCAGGCGGCTGGCAGAAAGAGAGGGATACGAGAGTTTTGCTATCCCCGATGACGTGGGGGGACGGTACTCGATTTTTACGCCGGTCGGATTGTTGCCCATCGCAGTAGGCGGGAGCAATATTGACGAAATTCTGAGTGGAGCGGCTGATGGAAAAGTGAGGTTTGAGACGCCGAAGTTGGTCGACAATCCTTGCTACCAGTATGCCGCTGCTCGCCATTTGCTGCATCAAAAGGGAAAGCTGATCGAGGTGCTGGTCAGCTACGAGCCGCGCTTCCGTTTTTTCGCCGAGTGGTGGAAACAGCTCTTCGCCGAGTCAGAGGGCAAGAGAGGCAAAGGAATTTTTCCTGTAGCGGCAGAGTATTCTACCGATCTTCACTCGATCGGACAGTATCTGCAAGACGGGAAGCGCCATCTGTTCGAAACCGTCCTGACGGTCCGGAAATCTGAGGTTGACGTGACCATATCGGTTGATCCGCATAATCTGGATGGCCTGCAATACCTCGATGGAAAAGGGATGGATGAGATCCGTGCGCGGGTAGTGGAAGGGGCGCTGCTGGCTCATACCGATGGCGGCGTACCTAATCTGGTAGTGGAAATTCCGCGCCTGACAGCGTATCATTTTGGTGAGTTGGTCTATTTTTTTGAAAAGGCCTGTGCGATCAGCGGATACCTGCTGGGGGTCAATCCCTTTGATCAGCCTGGGGTGGATGCCTACAAGATGAATATGTTTGCTTTGCTGGGCCGCCCCGGTTTTGAAAAATTAAAAGCGGAATTGGAAGCGAGAATTCGTGGAAACCACAAAATCCTACCTGACTGTAAAAGAAACATCTGAATACCTGGAGCTGCCCGTCACATTTATTCTTGAAAAAATTCGGGAAGGACGCATCCGTGCTGTTCACAACGGAGAGGAGTATCTCATCAACAAAGAACAATTCCAGCATTATCTGGAGCAGATGCGAAAGCTGAGGGAATTCGAGGAAGCCGAAAAGCACGAACCTGTCCCGGAGAGCTACGATGTCAAGGATGAAGATTAACCGGTTCTTGTCAGACAGCAATGCAGAGGAATATACTGAAGAGGTAAATGAATAGATCGAAAAGTAACTGGGGGAGTCCATCATGCTGGGCTGAGAGGACGGAAGCTGTGACCCGTCGACCCTTTGCACCTGATCCAGATCATGCTGGCGAAGGGAAGTGGCTGCACGCAGACAGATGGTTGTCTGCCGGTGCTTTGGGATGCTTTTTCAATGCCCGCCTTTTCCTGCTGGAGAGGGTGGGCTTTTCTATTGGATAGAAGGAGAGGAAGAGACGTGACGGACTGTTTACTGGTAGGGGGAGGCATTATCGGCTTGAGCCTGGCTTACGAATTGTCCCGTAGAGGTATGACAGTTACCTTGGTGGAGCAAGGCGATTGGGGAGGGCAGGCATCCTCGGCAGCAGCCGGAATGCTGGCACCACTCAAAGAGTTTTCCAAGCCTGGGGACATGCTCGAACTGGGAGTCGCCTCGCTTCGGCTCTACCCGGAGTGGGTGAGTGCGCTGCAGGAGGTGTCGGGAGCTGACGTGCAGGCGACGCCATCCGGTGTGCTCACGGTTGCCCTTACGGAAGAAGAAACTGCTTCCATGGAAAAAAAATACAGATGGCAAAAGGAAGCAGGCTATAACGTTCAGTGGATGAGCGCAAGAGAGATGCAAGAGCTGGAGCCGCTGATCACGGAACACGCGATGGCGGGAATCTATTCACGGGAAGAAGGTCATATCAATAACCGTTTGCTGCTGGCCGCATTGGTGCTGGCCTGCCGAAATCAGGGGGTGAAGCTGCTGTCGGGCTGTGTCGTAACCGGCATGGCTACCGAAGGGACTCGTGTTGTCGGGGTGCAAACGGCTGCTGGAAAACTGCTGGCATCGCATACCGTGATTACTTCAGGGGCATGGGCTGGAATCATGGCGGGCTGGCTCCAATGCCCGGTGCCCATCAGACCGGTCCGCGGGCAGGTAGCGGCTGTCTCCTCCATCGGCTTCCCTTTGCAAACCGTCATTTTCGGAACGACCGGGTATATCACGCCCAAACGGGACGGAAAAATTGTCTTGGGAGCAACAGAGGATGAAGCGGGATTTCAGCGGGAAGTCACGTTAAGCGGACTTACCCATATCGTAAATGGCGTGCGGCCGTATGTGCCCGCGTTGCAAACGGCTGCTTTTCTCGAGGCTTGGGCAGGTTTGCGTCCCGCTACCGCAGACGGCAAGCCGCTGCTGGGCCCTGTTCCCGGATGGCAAGGCATCTCGATCGCTGCTGGACATTTTCGCAACGGGATCTTGCTCTCCCCGATCACGGCAAAAGTGATGGCCGATTATCTGGAGAGCGGACAGGCAGAGCCGCTGGCCTCCTTTTCGCCGGCCCGGTTCGTCCAATCGCCGGCAGCGATCTGAAAAGGACCCGGAAAATAGGCTAGACCTCTTCGGAAAATAGACACCTCCCCATCCACTGCCGTATATGGTAATAAAGAAACACGAGAGGGGAGGAGTTCTTCGATGGAAGAGTCAAACAAGGAGTTGTTTCATGTTGATCAAGAAGCGATCAGCATGATCAGGGATATTCGCCATACCGTTCAGAATGTCTGTCAGGAACACGCTCGGCAAAGGGTGAGGATTGAAGCACTGGACGGGCAGGTGTACGAGGGGGAAATCGTCGACTGGGATGACCAGAATGTTTATGTCGAGATTGAAGAAGAAGTGGATGATTGGGAAGAGTATGAGCCTGATCTTGCCCCTGTTTCGTGGTCTCCCTATGGTTCGGCCAGCCCGTTTGGTTCGGCTTCTCCCAATATGCAGGCTCCTTTTACAGCCGTAAGTCCATTTTCGACCGGTCCAAATGTACGGCCCTATCCAGGTCCCGGCGGTTTTCCAGGCCCTGGCGGATATCCAGGTCCCGGCGGTTTTCCAGGCCCTGGTGGATATCCAGGCCCCGGTGGATTTCCCCATACGGCAGTATCCCCCGAGAGTACGACCCGTCCTTCCACTTTACCGTCGTATCCGTCGTATCCGTCATTTCCATTTCCACAACCGCAAACCCAGCCCTATTGCGTACCGTGCGTGCCGCTGGTAGCTCCACTGCAGCAGGTTAGTCCTGCGGAAACGGAAAAGAAACCGACGAAAGTAAGCCCGGCGGAAACTGTGCGTCCCTTTCCGCCTTATCCCTACCCGCCGTATCCGCCTGTAGCCCCATTCCCGCCATATCCACCATTGCGGCCGCTGCCAGTACCTCCACCGCCACTGCCACCGCCGCCGCCGCTCGTGCCGCCGTATTGCTCCTCGGAGTTCCAGCCTCGGCGTTGTCGAAAAAAAGTCATACCCTTGGCGCTCTTTTCCCTATTGTCGATTGTGCTGATATAGGGAGGGTGTTTGCCCTCGATTGCAAAAGCCTCACCCGGTAAAGCGGTGCTGGGGCTTCTTTGCGTTTTCCCTGCTTTTCCAAGGTTGATGAGTACAACCCTGGTATTTGTCGCACACTAATGTAACCACAACTGGGAAAAACGGAAAAGCAGAAAGGAAGGGATTGGAGTGAAAACCATTCAAAGCAGTCTGGAAGGGACGAGAGCAACGTATGGATATTTCCGCGAATCTCTGGAGCCCGACGGATTTACCCTCTCCAACTGGGACTATAATGGCGGTTTTCTGGATAAAAAGCTGGACGATGAAGGCATGGTATATCTGCGAATACCCGTGCAGGTGCAAGAAGGCGAACTGGATGGAGCCGATGCTTGGCTGGAAATGGGAACTCCATTTGTCCTGAAGCACGTCTATCAACAGGATGTGGAAGAAGATATCGGATATATTTCCGCTGTAGGCTCCGCAGCGATGAACCAATTCCAGGAGCCTGTCGACAAGGACGGCGAAGTAGAAGACTACTGGCTGCGCAAGGCGGAAGCCATCATACGGGATTTGGAGAACAGATTTGAATAACAACCGGAGCAGACCAACGGGCCGCAGAACTTAGTGGCCCGTTTTTCTATGGAATGCGATGATCACTGCTCTTGTCCGCATAGCAAGATGAGAGAAGGTAAGGTAAAATGGCAGTAGATGGGAAAGCATGACTTGTAAACAGGGAGTGTGGAAAACCATGTCGTGGTATCATACCCTGCTCACCTGGTACTGGCGTCTCAGGAAGCCTCTGACACTGGGGGTCCGCATCATTGTGACAGACCGTGAAAAAGGCGTTCTGTTGGTTCGTCACACCTATGTGAAGGGATGGTACCTTCCAGGGGGAGGAGTAGAGAAGGGAGAATCGTTCGAGGATGCCGCCAGGCGAGAGCTGTGGGAGGAGTGTCGGGTAGAGACGATGGGCCTGTCATTGTGCCATCTCTACTACAGTGAACGAGAAGGGAAACGGGATTACATCGCCCTTTTTCATGTGGAGCACTATCTGCTGCATCAGCGACCAGAACCTGATTCGGAAGTGGCTGAAATGCGCTTTTTTTCCTGGAATGAATTGCCCGAGGATATCACACCGGCGACCCTTCGAAGAATACAGGAATTTTCTCAAAAGCAATATCTCACAGATCGCTGGTAAGTCTCACGGAGAACCATGCATCCTGTGAGTAGCTATGGTATAGTGAATGCAGTTCATCTCAAAAAGCCTCGCGAAAAAGAGGCTTTTTGTCCTAAGGAAAAGCGAGGGTGGAGTCACCATGAAAATAGCTACCGTACTGCGTAATGACGACTACACGAGGGAGGTTTGCGGGCAGCTTCGGGAAAAGCTCCTGCAGCCGGGAAGCCCATATCGTTTCGTGGAACGGCCAGAAGAACAGCCGGACATGGTACTGTCCATCGGAGGGGATGGAACGCTCCTGGAAGCCGTCCATCAATACGGCTTTGCCCCGGCGTATGTCGGCATTCACACGGGTCATTTGGGATTTTATGCGGATTGGCATCCAGACGAGCTCGATTCTTTTGTTCAAGTGCTAAGGGAGCAGCCAGAGCCGTATCTGGCGGAATATCCGACCGTGCAGTGTCAGATCCATACCCGGGACGGACAAACCTTTGACAAATGGGCATTAAATGAATTAGTGATTCGCAACGCTTCGCTCTCCACGCTGGTCGCCTGCGTCTACATAAACGGGGATGAGTTTGAGACTTTTCGCGGAGACGGTCTGATCGTCTCGTCACCTTCGGGCAGTACGGCTTACAACAAGGCCGTCAATGGAGCACTGGTGCATCCGTCGATTGAGGCCATACAGCTTTCCGAGATCGCGTCGATCAACAATCAGGCGTACCGGACCGTGAACAGCTCGCTGGTCCTCCCCTGTCACCATGAGGTGGAGCTCATCGTCATGAACCCGGAAATCATGATTGGACTGGACCGGGAGCAGGCGGTCTGGAAAAATGTTCGATCGATTTCCTGCCGCGTCGGGAGTCAGAAAGTGAAATTTGCCCGTTATAAAAAGCTGACCTTCTGGAGTCGCGTCCGCAAGTCGTTTATCACAGGATAACCAAATACGGTCAGAAGAGAGTGGGGGAGTGAGAAATGAGAAGAATCGGAAAGATCGGCAGCATTTATCGTCATCCGGTCAAGGCGATGCGAGGGGAGCAGCTGCAAACGAGCAAAGTGGATGCCTTTGGACTGTATGGAGACAGGAGCCATGCTTTTCTGGATGAGTCGCGCAACGGAAAGTACCTGAGTGCTGATATCCTGCCAGCGCTTCTCGGGTACTCGGCCAAGCTGTTGGGGGATTCAGGCGAAGAGGCCTATCCTGAAGTGAGAATCACGGCACCAGATGGAGATGAATACGAGTGGGGAGACGCACTTTTCGCGTCGGTTGCCCGCACTGCCAATCGTCAAATCACCCCTCTGCGCAGCACACCTCAGGAAGGCGGGAAAAACTGGGAGGATCATATCCTGCTGGTGACAGACGCTTCTCTGCGAGAGCTTGCCCGATTGATCGGTTGGGAGAGCATTGACCCGCGAAGATTTCGCGGCAATCTGGTCATTGTGCTGGATGAAGATGTGCCTTTTGCCGAGGACGAATGGCTGGGCAAACAATTGCAGGTGAATGATATTGTCCTACAGGTAAATAAGCATTGCGAGCGCTGCAATTATGTCAATATTGACCCCGATACCCTGGAGCTGCACCCTGCTGTTTTGAAGACCTGTGTGAAAAGGCATGACAACCATTTCGGAGTGTATGCATCCGTAGTACGACAAGGGCAGGTCTCGGAAGGAGACGGGGTATTCCTGCTGGAAACGAAAGGATGAGGATGGCGAGTATGAGTCCGCTGGAGCGTGTTCAACACTATGTAAACCAGTATGATCCAACTATAAAAGCAATGCTTTTTGAAGAGAAGCTGCAAACCTCCGAAGAAGCAGCCCAGGCGCTTGGGGTCGATATCGGCCAGATCGCCAAATCCATCCTGTTTCGTTCAAGCGGCCGATACGGTTTGTTTGTTGCAGCAGGTGATGTGCGGATACACGCCAAACGGGTCAAGCAGTGCTTGGAAGGAGGACAGCCAAAAATGGCCTCCCCGGAAGAGGTCATCGAGGTAACCGGGTTTCAGGTAGGGGCGGTCTGTCCATTTGCTTTACGTCAGGAAGTGCCGGTGTTCGTCGATTCCTCTCTGGAACGCTTCCCGGTCGTCTATACCGCTGCCGGTATCGCTGAATCACTGCTGCCGGTTACGTTTCAGGCACTCGTCGCAATGACGGGCGCCCAAGTGGTGGACATGCAAACAGCTGAATAATCTGATTGTTTTCGAAAGGGGTCCCGTGAACGGGGCCCCTTCTTTGATAACGGAGTGCTTGGTAGACTTGACGCAGATTGGAATAGCCGTCTGCTATCGCTTGGGACAAATAGATGCTCCAGAGAGCTGCGGTTGCAACTGCATCATCGTAAGCATGATGTCGCCGGGATATCGGGATGTCATAGCAGAAGCAAAAAGCACCAGCCGCTCCGCTTATGCAGAGTGGGTCTGGTGCTGTTGTTGCTTCGCTTTTCGTTCGATGGCAAATCCGATGGCGCACATAATGGTGAGAAAAAGTCCGCTGACTAAAAATAGCTGCTCTACCCGCCATTTTCCCAGCCACAGAGCACCCATGCTGCTGGAGATCATGGAGAATACCGTAAACATCAGCATATGCAGTGCGTAAACCTTGCCGGTGTGAGAATCCACAGCTTTGGTCTGGATTGCAGTAACCGCTGGAATCCCGATCAGAGGTCCGCCTATGCCGGCAATTCCCGCCGCCAGGAAGGCAAGCCAGTGAAAGGAGGGGCCCATCGTTAACAAGAGAAAGCCAATGGCCTGCACGAGCCATCCGAACAGGACGATCAGCAGATGTCTTTGATAATGAAGCCGCGCCATGTACAAACTGCCAAACAGGTTCCCCACCCCGTACGAGCCGATCAGGACGGCTAACACGCTGCCATCGCCCTGCCCCATCCCGTTTGCCAAAAAGGGAAATCCGACATTCCAGCACACCTGCCAGACGAGAAAGCCCGAGTTGCTGAAAAGCAAAATAATAAAAAGCAGGCGTTTACTGCGCAGTTCCTGGATGCCGGAGCCAATGTCTCGGAAATACTGCCCGGCAGTTAGCCTACCAGCTTCTAGCGTCTGACTGCGCGGAATTCTTCCCAAGGCATAGAGAAAACAGGCAGACAGCAAGTAAGTAAAGGCATTGATAAAAAACAGGCTGGACAGAGGAAGCCAGGCAGCAGCCACGCCGATTGTCATGGGAGCGGCGATCCGAACCGTCCGAAACGTGGTGTCCAGAATCGCATTGGAGCGGCTGAGCTGGTCTACGGGGACAATCGCTTTCAATGCGACGGTACGAGCCGGATGAAACAGGCTGGAGAAAACCCCGATCAGAAACTGGGCAGCGAGGAAAAAAGCGAATTGCTTCACACTCATCGCCGCCATAATGCCCACCAGAACTGCGATGAAAATTCGTGCAAGATCAGCTCCCACCATCAAGGACCGAGGGTTGAAGCGGTCGGCCAGCACGCCTCCGACCAGATAAAAGATCAGTCCTGCCGTCATTTCCGGAATGGCTAGCAAGCTGAGCACCGTTCCCGACTGGGTGGCCTGCAAAAGATACCACAGCAAAGCGAAGCTGTAGCATTGATCACCGATATTGGCAGTCAATTGGGCCAACCACAGCAAGAGAAACGAGCGATTCTTCCAAAGTGACGACGCTTCCACGAAGATCTCTCCGTCCTGCAAGTATTTGTTCACCAGCTTATAAGAAAAGCTTCTGTTCAGAACTTTATAAAAATATTTTTTACCAGATCAGAATAGCAGGCTCCCGTGTGGATGTAAAGGTGGAAATGATTTTCTTGTTGACTAATCATAGACAAAATTATAAAGTGTCTATTATTAAATAAACTTTTCAGAAAGGTGTTTGTGATATGGGCGATTTGATGAAAAATCGTTACGTGCGAACGATTATCTTTTCCCGCGTTTTTTTGCAGCTTGGCATCTGGATTCGAAATTTTGCCATTTTGCTCTACGTGACAGAGATGACTCATAACGATCCGCTGTATGTATCACTCATCTCAGTGGCGGAGTTTGCGCCGATTTTCCTTTTTGCGATCATCGGGGGGACGTTTGCGGATCGTTGGCAACCAAAACGGACGATGGTCAGTTGCGACTTGTTGTCGGCATTGTCCATCTTTGCCGTTTCGCTGGCTGTTCTCTGGGGATCGTGGCATGTCCTGCTGTTTGCTACACTCTTTTCCGCGATTCTCTCGCAGTTCTCCCAGCCGTCTGCGATGAAAATGTTCAAGCGGCATGTGCAGGAAGAGAAGCTGCAGGGAGTCATGGCGATGTTTCAATCAATGATGGCGTTCTTTATGGTGATCGGCCCGATCCTGGGAACCTACGTTTATCAGCAGTATGGGATGACGGTCTCTTTGGTGACGACAGGCCTGCTGTTCTTGGGTTCGGCTGCAGTCCTCTCCTTGTTGCCCCGCGATCCAGCGGAAGACAATAGCCAGGGGAATCCCAACTTTAAGCGAGAGCTGATGGAGGGACTTCGCTATGTGTCGTCCAATCGCACACTGCGCACACTTGGCGGAACGTTTGCTGCTTCCGGACTCGCCGTCGGTTTGATCCAACCCATGCTGCTGTTTGTCACCATTGAAAATTTGGGCAGGGACAAAGAGTTCTTGCAGTGGCTTTTAATGGCCAATGGCGCAGCTATGCTGCTCGGCGGGGGAATCATTATGGGGATCGCCAAAAAGGTTAGGCCGCAAACCTTGCTTGCCATGGGCCTCTTGGCCAGTACGATGGGCACGATCGGAATCGGCTGGTCGACCAGTATCATTTTGACTCTCGCCCTGCAGGTATTGAACGGTCTCTTTTTCCCATCGATTCACATTGGGATCAATACGATGATTTTGCAAAATACCGAAGGACCGTATATTGGACGTGTAGGGGGAGCGCTCACTCCGGTATTTATGGGGATGATGGTGTTGGGAATGTCTATGGCTGGAGGATTGAAAAGCGGACTTTCCCTCCCGGCGGTCTATTCCATCAGCGGATGCCTGTTTCTGATCGGTGCTGTCATTTTGATGCCGCTGCTGCTGCAAAAACAGCAGCCAGCAAAAAGAGAAGCCTGAGTGCAAGCTTCTCTTTTTACATAGGGCGAATATTCTTTTGGCTCTGTTCGCGATGCGCTTTGGAGCTGCCCTGATTATCTTCCGTATGCGTATCGTCAGCGACGGTACTGCTCGTCAGGCCGGTTACAGCAAGTCCCTTTTGGTTCAGGTTTTTCGCACTCTTCCAATTGGCCATCCCTGTTCTCATTCCTTTCTTGTTTTGCTATCGTTACCATTCCATCCGAACGGACTTGCTACACATCCAGATTTTGTCGACGATCTCCTGTTTGCCTGCTCAGGTAAGGTATACTACGGATATGGCACGATGACGGAGGGAAACAGATATGAACCAGATCCGGGCGATCATTGTAGAGGGGAAAACAGACAGGGAAAAGCTGCAACATATCGTGGCAGAGCCAGTTTTGTTCGTTTGCACGTACGGAACGTACAGTGCAGAGAAGGCCGCTCATCTCGCTGAACAATTAGAAGAAGCAGACGAAATCTACATTTTTACGGATGAGGATGACAGCGGCAAAAAACTGCGCTCTCAGCTTGCCGAGGATTTCCCGGACGCCTATCATCTTCACACACAAAGTATGTACGCGCAGGTGGCACACACGCCATGGGAGGTGCTCGCTGAGATTTTGCAAAAAGCTGATTTTCAGGTGCGGGGTAAAAATGAAGGAATCGAACCGTCGCGGGGATAACACAACAGCAGAACGGCAATAACAACAGTATAGATGCGTGTTGGAGGTGTCGTTTGTTTGCGAAGTTTGTATTCCTTTATTAACCGGATAAATGTTTTCGTTTGGCTGGTCGTTATTTTTGCAGCACATGCCTTGCTGTATCTGATATTGGGAACCCGCTCCTGGCTGGCTACCTCGCTGTTGGCGACAGCGTTTTACGGAATTGTACTGCTCGTAGCCAAGCTGGTGGCCAGCCGCTATGAAGACAGGGAAGAGAGCAAGTAAAACCGCGGTGAGGGCAAGCAATTCATGCTGGTGATGTGCCAGCTTTTTTAACGGTCCAATTTCTCAACACCCACTCAGTCCCTCCTAGCGCCCCATAAACTGCAAGCCCAGAATCAAAAGTCCAAGAGCCCAGACGTACAGGGCAAACCCTTTCATCGAGCCATTGCTGATAATTTTCAGCATCCAGCGAATCGCCACGTAGCCGGAAATCGCTGCAAAACCGGTTCCAACCAGCAGCGGGATGAGCTCATACGATGAATGGAGTGGCGCTTTAACCAGCTTGACCGTTTGCAAAGCAGACGCACCCAGTATGGCGGGCAGGGACAAAAGAAACGAGAACCGGGCAGCATCTGCACGATCGATACCGCGCATGAGGGAACCGGCAATCGTCAGTCCGGAGCGGGAGATGGCCGGCAGGATGGCAGCACCTTGGAGTGTCCCCACGATCAGCGCATCGGTATAGGTGATTTGCTCAAATTTACGTTTGCCACGGCGCATGGACTCTACCGCCCAGAGGATTACTCCTGTAGCCAGGAATTCCCAGCCGATAGTCACGCCCGTACGCGAGATTTCCTCAAAATAATCTTCAAAGGCAAGGCCGATGACGGCTGTCGGTATCGTTCCGACGACCAGCAACCTGGCCAGCTTTCCTGTCGGATGGAGCAAAACATGGCGGATTTCCGACCAGAACACGATCACGACAGCAATCAGGGTGCCGAAGTGCAGCATCGTATCAAACAACAACCCGGCTTCCTGCATCCCGAACAGTTTGCGAAACAGAACCAGATGTCCTGTACTGGAGATCGGCAGAAATTCGGTCAAGCCTTGCACAATTCCCAGAAAAATATGTTCCAGTAAAACCAGCATCGCAATTTCGCTCCCATCTTTTCCATGATCTTGCGCGTGTGAAAACGAGGCGAACGGAATACACTCTTGTACACAATATGTATGTGGAAATGGACGAGATTTGCCTTTTTTTCGCTCACAAAGCGCATATCCGTTTTTCTCATAAATAATGGTGGCAATCTCCAGAAGAAAATGGGATAGTAAGGGTGCATATGCATGGAAGCGAGGAAAGAAGCAATGAATCAAAGACATTCAGGTTATCAGAGAAATCAGGGGAGCCGACCGGGCCAACGGGGACAACAGCCAAAAAAACGCGTACAGCGAGACTTGACCGGAAAGCTGATCAAGCCAGGGGACAAAAAGAAGCCGTATACCCCGCCTTCGGGTTTGCAGGCAGGCATGCAGCTGACCATGACGGTGGAGAGGGAAATCGAACCCGGCTATTTTTTGCGGGCAGGAGAGGACGAGGTATTCCTGCATCGCCGGGAAGCGGAAGGCCGTTTGAAGAGCGGCGATCGGGTAGAGGTGTTTCTCTATCATGATCATGAAAACCGGCTGGCTGCAACAATGGATCAGCCCTATGTCGGAGTAGATGAATACGGCTGGTTGGAGGTCGTGGACCGTCTGCCGCAGATGGGCGTATTTCTGGACAACGGCATTGAAAAGGATTTGCTGCTGTTCATCGACGACCTGCCCAAACTGAAGGAAGAATGGCCGCAGCCCGGGGACAGACTGCTGGTCACGTTGAAACGGGACAAGCTGGGGCGACTGTTGGCGAAACCAGTGACAGAGGAAGAGATCAGCAAGATTTCGGTGCCGGCCGAGAGCAGCTTGCATAATCAATGGGTAGAGGGAACGGTGTACAAGGTCATCAAAGACGGGGCTTTTCTGTTCACAGATGAAGAGCACGTCATGTTTATCCATCGGGAAGAGATGACAGAGCCGCTCCGTTTGGGCCAATCGCTTCGCAGCCGGGTGAGCTTTGTGCGTGAAGACGGACGGATCAACGGATCGATGCGGGGACGCAAGGAAGAACGGTATGGAGAAGATGCCGACAAACTGCTGGATTATCTGGCTGGAAGGGGCGGATCAATGCCCTACACCGATGATACACCGGCTGACGTCGTCCGGGAAAAATTCGGCATGAGTAAGTCTGCTTTCAAGCGAGCGCTGGGCAAATTAATGAAAGAGCGAAAAGTAGAACAAGCGGAGGGCTGGACGAGGCTGACCGTCTCGAACAAGGAATAGCCCTCTCCTGACAAAGCATCAGACGGACTTTCAACGTTAAGGAGAAAGTCCGTCTGATCGTTTACTTTCTTATATAGAAGCTGCAGGTTCTACCTTTTTGCCTTTGTAGTAGGAGATGGCAAAGATGACAGCCAGAAGCGCAAGGCCAATGACGTCCGTGAGCAGGCCTGGAATTACGGCCAAAATTCCGCCGGTTGCGGCCAACAGACGCTCAAGCGGATTCAGTTTGGACATCCAGTGTCCAATAATCCCTGCACCGACGCCAATCATCCCCAGTACAGAGGTAATCATCACCAAAAGTGACTCCATAAAGGTGGTATCAATCAACAGCAATTGCGGTGAAACGACGAAAATATACGGTGCCATAAAGGCGGCAATGGCTAATTTGGTGGATTGCACACCCGTCTGCATCGGCTTCGATTTGGCTATCCCCGAGGCGGCAAAGGCCGCTAAGGCGACAGGCGGCGTAATATCCGCGACGATACCAAAATAGAACGTAAACATGTGGGCCGCCAGATCAGGCACTCCCATTTGAACCAGGGCAGGTGCGGCAATCGTAGACGTAATAATGTAGTTTGCAGTCGTAGGCGTACCCATCCCCAGGATCAGCGAAGCGATCATGGTAAAGAACAGCGTCAGGAACAGAATGCCTCCTGCCATATCGATCAGGCCATTTGCCAGTTTAAGGCCGATACCGGTGAGCGTGACGGTGCCGACGATAATACCCGCACAAGCGGTAGCGGCAACCACGCCCAATGCAGTTCGAGCACCGGAAGCGAAGGCTTCCATGATATCAACAAAAGACATGCGCGTCTCTTTGCGGAAGGCGCCGACGACGATGGTCGAAGCAATCCCGACAATGGCAGACATTTCAGGGGAAACGCCGCTCAGCAGCGTAAAGATAATCACAAAGATCGGCAGAAGCAGATAAATCCGTTTCAGCACTTCTTTTTTATCCGGCAATTCTTCTTTTTTCAGGCCGCGCAATCCCATCCGCTTGGCCTCCAGATGCGTCATAATCCACACCCCGGTAAAATAGAGAAGGGCCGGCAGTGTTGCCGCTTTGGCAATCTCGATATACGGCTTGTTCAAAAACTCGGACATCAGGAAGGCGGCTGCCCCCATGATTGGCGGCATGATTTGTCCACCGGTCGATGCAGCGGCTTCTACCGCACCTGCGAATTCCTTTCGGTAACCCAGGCGTTTCATCATTGGAATGGTGAAGGAGCCGGATGTAACCACGTTGGCGACAGAGCTGCCGCTGATCGTACCCTGCAGCGCGCTGGAGAAAACCGCTACTTTTGCAGGTCCCCCGATACGGCGTCCTGCTACAACCAGGGCCAGGTCGTTGAAATACTGGCCAACCCCTGTTTTTTCAAGAAACGCTCCAAACAAAATAAACAGGAAGATAAATGTGGATGATACACCCAGCGGTGTACCCAGAATCCCTTCCAGCGTAAAGAACGAGTGACCGATAATTCGGTCGACGTCATTGCCGCGGTGTGTCAGGAATCCCGGCATCCACGGTCCAAAGTACGTATACAACAGGAAGAGGGAAGCAATAATCGTGATCGGCAACCCCACTACGCGGCGGGCTGCTTCCAGAACCAGCAAGATAGCGATGCCGCCGACTACCAGATCAAGTCCGGTATAGTTTCCTGTTCGGACGACCAGTCCCTCATAGTCATAGACCCAGTAGAGCGGCAACAGGAATGCGAATATCGCCAGAATGATGCCGAAAATGCCAATTTTGTGGTTATTCTTTTTGGTGCTGAGCGGATACATCAAGAAGATCAGTCCCAGACCGAAAGCCAAGTGAATCGGGCGATGAATCTGTGGCGGCAGGGCAAAGAAAATGGTGCTGACTAGCTGATAAACAGTGAACAATACCAACAGACAAAATGTGATCCATTTCATCGGGCCGATAAATTGCCGTACGGCAGATTCCTTGTCGTACTGAGCGATTAGCTGATCCATCTCTTGCTGACTCATGTTTTGTGTGCTCATCTAGTACCCTCCAATCTCATTCAAAATGGATCGCTTCTCTACTTGAATGGTAACGGCCGCCCCCGGCCTGTCGACGCTTGCGAGCGGTATCTCCTCTCCAGCGAAAAGCAGTGTATGTTTAGCCCTCACCTGACCGATAAACAGGTGCAAGGCAGGGAATACACGGTTCATATTGACAATGCGAAATTGACCATTCTGGCTGATCAGTTTTTCTCCAGGAGCCAGCTCGCTTTCCATGCCGATTCCATAGTCCTGAAAAGCCAATTCAGAAAGAAGAAGTTGCCCGTTGCGGACGAGGTATGTCTCTTCTACGGGTGTACGGTGAATAGAATGAGTCCAGCGCAGCTTGAAAGTTCCGTTTTCTTCCATTCGATTGCTCCAGACGATCCGGTTTGTCTCGTTGTCCCGGATGACCAGAGCAGGGGAGAGGGGGATGAATAGAAAAGTTAGGACAGTGATGAACAGAAGTAAGGAGAAAAGGCGGAACGAGGTCCGCCCTTTCCCGCTTCCTGCTGGTTTTCCCTGAAACATAGGGATTTACTTTACGCCTTTTTCTTCAAAGAATTTCTTTGCACCCGGGTGTACAGGCAAGCTCACACCGGCGAGTCCTTCTTCAATCGTGATTTCTTTTGCTTTGGCATGACCCAGTTTGTCTGTGTTTTCAAAAATAGCCTTGGTCGCTTTGTATACCAAATCTTCGCTCAGGTCAGCGCGGATTACGAGCATGGCTTTTACGGAAACGGTATTGATTTCTTCCGGAACAGTCGAATAGGTGTTAGCCGGAATGGTAGTTTTTACATAGAACGGATATTTGGCGATCAGCGCGTCGATCTTGTCTGCATCCACCGGAATGATTTTCACGCCTTTGGTTGCAGCCAGCTCGGTAATCGCTGCAGTTGGCGTACCGGCTGTTTGGAAGGCAGCATCCAGCTTGTTGTCTTGGATCGCTTTTGCAGAGTCTGCGAAAGAGAGTCGTTGCAATTGCAGATCGTCAAATGTCAGACCGTATGCTTCCAGGATTTGCTGAGCATTCATCTCCGTACCGCTACCAGGAGCGCCTACAGAAACGCGCTTGCCTTTCAGGTCAGCTACGCTGTTGATATTGCTGTCGCCGGAGACAACGATTTGAATGGTCTCATTGTAGAGTGAGCCCATGGCTTGGAATGCGTCGATTTTCCCGTCTTGTTCAAACATATTTTGGCCTTTGCTGGCGTAATCAGCGATGTCACTTTGTGTGAAAGCGATATCAGCCTTCTTGTCACGAATCAGACGGATGTTTTCTGCCGAAGCGCCCGTTGCCTGCGCGGTTGCGGTTACGCCGGCATTTTTGCCGATCAGGTCAGCCATACCGCCGCCAAGCGGATAGTAGGTTCCGCCCGTACCGCCTGTTGCGATGATCAACTGAGAAGGATCATTGCTTCCGGCTGCTCCACCGCCGCCTTGGGAACCGCCGCCACAGGCTGTTACCAGCGAAGCAGTCAAAAGCAGTGTCAGTGAAAGAAGGAGACTGCGTTTTTTCATGTAATTTTCCCCCTTAAAAGATTTTTCTGTAGATTTCCTGTAGTACCCTTATTCGCAAATATCCAACTTTTATGCGAGGTCAAAGGAACTACCATCTAGCAGTGTAAGCGCATACCTATAAAAAACTACAAAAAACTATAGAAAAATATAGTAAAATAAGTATCTATAACCTTTCGACAAAGAAAGCGGTCGATTATGAGAGAAAATTTATACATTTTGTTGGTGATGCTCATAGCCGTTCCCATCGCTGGAGAATTGAAATTTCATCCGTTTCAAGATGACTTTCGAATCAGTTTTGGAACGACGGCTTTTTTCTTTTTCTTGCTATGGTTGAGGAAAATTCCGGCCTATTTGACAGGCCTGCTGACAGGACTTGCCGTTGTGCTATTCCGGCTTGGTCTTGATTGGCTCTCCTTTGACTCCTTTCACCTGATGACCTCAATCAAGCTGCACCTCCCGGCTTTTGTCTTTTACGGGACATTCTCGATTATTTTTTCGCTTTTTCGCGTCAATCAGTTTCACCAGCTTCCTTTGCTCGTCGGCTTTCTCGCCACGATCGCAGAAATTGCCGCTAATCTGGTTGAACTATGGTTCCGCTCCCCGCACTGGCATGCCGTGTTTCAATGGGAGGTAATTAGTTCCGTTGCGGTGATTGCGCTGATCCGCAGTTTCTTCGTACTCAGTTTTTTCAACATGATCCAGTTGCGCCAGGCCAAGTGGATGGAGGAGCAGCAGCGGACGCGAAATGAACACATGCTCATTTTGGTTTCCAATTTGTACGAAGAGTCGATTCATTTGAAAAAAACGCTGCGGGACGTGGAGGATATCACTCGGGATTGCTATGAGCTCTATCGCGAGTTGAAAGAACAGGAGCCAGGTGATGGGGAAAACAGCCATTATGCCAAGCGAGCCCTGCGGATTGCCGGACAGGTCCATGAGGTAAAAAAGGACAATCAGCGGATTTTTGCGGGGCTGTCGAAACTCATTTCAGATGAGAATGACCGGGATTACATGACACTGGGCGAACTGATGAAGGTGGTCGTGCGAGCCAATGAGAAATACGCCAAGCTACTGAGGAAAGACATCAGCTTTACGTATCAGGTGGACACCCCTTATCTGGGCTGCCATATTTTTACGACCCTGTCTCTGGTCAATAATTTGGTGGCCAATGCGGTAGAAGCGATCCGCGAACGCGGAACAGTGGTCATTACGGTGACGCTGGAGGAAGAAAGGTTCTTTCTCTTTACGGTGAAGGATGACGGACCGGGTGTAGCCTTCAAGGATCGGGAGCTGCTCTTCATGCCCGGCTTTACGACCAAGTACGACGTATCTGGTGATCCGTCCACAGGAATCGGGCTTTGCTATGTAAAAGAGGTCGTGGAAAACCTGCAGGGGCAGGTTGATCTCATGGACGATACAGACGGGTACAATACCGTCTTCCGGATTCGTTTGCCCATCGAAAATCTTGTCCAGAAAGGTTGATAATATGCGGTACTTCATTACAGATGATGATCAGGCAGTGCGCTCCATGCTTGCTCAGATCATTGAAGATGCCGACCTCGGCGAAATTGCGGGAGAAGCAGAGGACGGATCGCAAATCGACACGGATTATCTACAGTTGAAAAAGGTAGACATCCTGCTGATCGATCTGTTGATGCCGAATCGGGACGGGATTGAAACGATTCGGCAGCTTCAGGACTTCGATGGGCGGATTGTGATGATTTCGCAGATCGAATCCAAGGAAATGATCGCAGAAGCGTACTCGCTCGGTATTGAGTATTACATCATCAAACCGATCAATCGACTGGAAGTCTTGAGCGTGCTGCAAAAGGTGCAGGAACGGATTTTGCTGCAGCGGTCCATCGAGGGGATTCAGCGCTCACTTAGCGTGCTCGACGGAGCAAGTCCGCGCGAGCAGCGAGAGCAGCCTTTTACCGAAAAAACCATTCAGACACCGGGCAAGTTTTTATTAACCGAGCTGGGAATGATTGGCGAGAGCGGGAGCAAGGATTTGCTCGAAATGCTGGGCTATCTGCATGGTGATGAGAAGATGGCCACAGGCGATTATGAATTTCCTTCTTTAAAAGAAACGTTTCTCCGGGTTGCCAGACATAAGCTTGGGATAGAGGCCAGCGATGCCGAGCTGCAAAAAGAGGTCAAAGCTGCCGAACAGCGAGTGCGCCGAGCGATTTATCAGGGACTCTCTCACCTCGCTTCTCTCGGGCTGACTGACTTTGCCAATCCCAAATTTGAGGCTTATGCTTCTACGTTCTTCGATTTCATAGAGGTACGCAAGCGCATGAAGGAGTTGGAAGCGCATACAGAAACAGCGCCTTCGTCGACGAAGATCAATACAAAAAAATTGATTCATCACCATAACCCGTGCTAGACATTGAAAAAACGCAGATGTTCCTCTATCGTGGGAGTTGTCGAGACAACCACTGAAAAGGAGGAAATCTGCGTTGTGCCTTGATTTTAGCACAGACTTTGTCAGACTTCCATCATTCCATCTCACTCATTGGGAAAAAACAACGGAAACGGATTGGATCGCTGTTCTGGAACCGAATTCTGCTTGTTATCTTTGTCCGATCTGTCTCCGAGCCAGTACCAACCATGCCCGTCCTGGACGGCGTATTCTTCGTCATCGTTTCGTTCCTTCTTGGGGGACCGTCTGGGTATCCGTTCCCGTGTATCGCCAGCGCTGTGCGAGTTGTGGGCTTACATGGACAGTGGAATGGAACGGTATCCCGCCTCGAGGATTGGTCACCTCTGCTTTTCAAGAGATGGCGGTGGATATGTGCCGCGGCCGGGATTTGCTCTCGGTTGCCAAGCAATTGAGTGTGGCCTACTCGACACTCGAACGCTGGTACTACCAACTGGCCCCCCAACGCCTTGCTCAACCAAAAGAACATGAAGCTCCTGAAGTGGTCTGTCTGGATGAGTTTGCGTTGCAAAAAGGACATAAGTACGGCGTGAACCTCATGGATGCTCAAACCGGTCATATCTGGCAAGTCACAGAAGGACGTTCACGTGAACAGGTACGAAACGCCCTGCAGCAATGGCCCTTTCGTAAGGCTCCCCATGTAGTTGTCACGGATTTGGCTCCAGGAATGGCTGAAACAGTACGCCAAGTCTGGAAGCATACCCTTGTGGTAGCAGATAAATTTCACGTGATCCAGCTTTTCTCGAAAGCGTTGGAAGCTACCCGAAAACGCACTCATGCTCGTGGAACACATCGTCGGGGCAGACATGAGCAACGCCTGCTCCATACGATCCCTGACAAGCTGAAGCCCGAAGAGCTTCAGGAACTGAAGAATTGGTTAGCAGAAGATCCACACCTCAAACGACTCTACTTTGCGCTTCAAGACATAAGAACCGTGTATGCCGTTCAAACCCAAGAGGCAGGCGAGGAAGCACTTCAGAAATGGATTGACGACCATCTCTATTCTCCGACTCCTGCGGTTCGTTCCATTGCCAAAACGATTGTCCAGTGGCGAGAGCCCATTCAGAATTATTTCTCCTTTCGGGTAACGAATGCCAAGATTGAAGGGACACACAACAAAGTGAAGGTGATCAAACGAAGAGCCTACGGCTACCGCAATCTAGAGAGATTCAAGATTCGCATTAGACTGGAGTGTAAACCGGCTACATAACTACGAAAAACTGCGATAGAGGGAGATCAAGCACGTTTTACGGTGAAGAGCTAAAAAATTCATTCTGGTCCTGTATCTGGAAGCGAAGCGTTTATTGGGATAAAAAATGTGCAGAAACCTGCGTGAGAAGCCCACTGATCCTTTTGGTCCAGGCCGGCATTTGTGGTAAGATATCTCTATTGAATACAGAGTCCGTACCGGCTGTTCTGCCATGAGGGTGCGGATACGGGTGCAACGGTGTTGCCGGCTAGGAGGGAAAGATGTGAGGGAGCTACGTCATCCATGGCAATTGCTTTATCGGATGTATCGCCATGTGCAACCGATTTTGGAAAAGGACTTCAGTGCCTGGTACGAGCGGGCGCAAAGGATTGACGATCCGGAATTGCGAAAACAGGCGATGGCCAGTATGGAGAGCAAAAAGTTTCACTGCCAGGGAGGATCGGTATACGCAGCACAAGTCATTCCTCACGCAGAAGTGATTGTGCCGCTGATCGTTGCCTATCAAACGATCAGCGATTATCTGGATAATCTGTGCGACCGCAGTACTTCGCTTGATCCGGTCGATTTCCGCCAATTACATAGATCCATGCAGGATGCGCTTACCCCAGGGGCTCCGCTCCAAGAATATTACCAGTACCGGGATGAGAAAAATGACAGTGGTTTCTTGGGGGAGCTGGTTTTGGCCTGTCAGCGGTATACCGCTCAATTGCCCGGGTATGACAAAATCAAGCCGCATGTGTTGAGACTCTCCTGTCTCTACAGTGATTTGCAGGTGTACAAGCACATCGCTCATGACCAGCGGGAAGCCCGTCTGCTCGCGTGGTGGGACGAGCACAAGGAAGAGAACGAGGGATTGTACTGGCAGGAGTTCGCTGCGGTTACGGGTTCGACGATCAACATATTTGCCTTGTTCTGCATGGCTACCGAGAAAGATCTGCGGGAGGAAGAGATTGCCGCAGTGAATGATGCCTACTTTCCGTGGATCAGCGGACTGCATATATTGCTGGACTACCTGATTGATATGGAAGAGGACAGGCTTGGCGGAGATTTAAACTTCGTCAGCTACTACCACTCGGAGCAAGAGGCGACTGAGCGCTTGCAGTACTTTATCAAACAAGCAAAGGCAAGCGTAGAACGCTTGCCCAATCCGGCTTTTCACCGTATGATTGTGGATGGTCTGGTGGCCTTTTATCTGGTGGACCGCAAAGTGAATCGCAACCAGCCTCGCATTTATACCATTGCGAGACAACTTTTGAAGCAGGCCAAAGGATTGCCGTCTGTGTTGTTTTACGTAAATAGTCTGCTCGTGAGACGGTAGATTCCACCGTTTAGCGCATGTGTTTTCGTTTGTATGAGAATCCGTACCCCATTAAGGCACAGGCGCCGAGGATTCCACCGATGACACCTAGCGAGCTTCGCTCACCGATCGCGACACCGACTCCGATGAGGCAGGCAGCCACACCAAAGGCCAGAGCCAATGTAACACATTGATATCGATTCATCGGTTATTGTTACCTCCTATCTGTCAATGTTCCCATTATACCTTATTTTACGTGAAAAATGATGGATTTCAGTCTGGATGGAAGAATGCAGCAAATCTTTACAAGAAGTGGTGGAGACTGTAGATGGAAAGCTTCTTGCAGATAAAAAAAGGGAAGCAATTGTTTGAAGGCAATGTCACCTATGAAGAGGGCGACTTGATTGAAGTCGTCTTCCCGGATGATTTGGAAGTCTCGGTTGGCGACCAGTTGCCCTGTTTGTTAACCGATAATTACGAGACGATCAGTAATTTTGAAGCGGTTGTGCTGGCCAAAGAAAAAAATCGCGTATTTCTTTTCCACTCCCCAACCGTTGTTGAATACCGTGAACAGCGGCGACGTTATCCTCGCTTTGATGTCAATCTGTCCGCCTGGGTTCAGTGCAAATTGACTTCCGCTCATGGACGTTTGCCCCTCCATGCCCAGCGCGTGCAATTGACCAATCTGAGTCTGGGAGGATTGGCGCTTAGAACTGAGAAGCAGCTTGCCTGTGAAAACAAGTTCATTTTGTCCACAGAGCTTTACGGCCGCGGCCGGTCGGACGGCGCGATACAGGTGGAGGTTCAGGTGATCCACCAGCGTATGGAAAAAGACACCTACCATTACGGCTGCAAGATTGTCGGGATACAGTCCCGTTATTTCCATACGCTGCGCAAATACATCCTGGAGCGGCAGTTGGAGGAACGCCGCCATTCACATCTCTAGCAGTCTTTTTTCTTGCGTACTTCTCCGGATCAGCTTCTGGAGCAAGATACCACTGCCGCCGATTCCACCGATGAGCAGCCCGATCCATTGAAAGCTCAGGCTGGCACCCCATGTTTGAACCAACAGTCCCCCCAGCAGCGGGGCGATAATAAAAATGGAACTGCTTAGTGAATCAAGTATGCCAGTGACCCGCCCGATCGCTTCCCTGGGTGTTTCCTTCTGGCGAAGATAGCTGGAACAAACGGTAGTCAACCCTGTACCGATTCCTCCAAGAAAGGCCGCAGCCAGCAGCAAAAGTATGCTGGAACCCGGCTGATACAGGCCCGCCCCTGAAACCATGATACCGATCAACAACACCCCGCCTCCCAGTACCCAGCCATAAGCGTTGATCTCGCTGAAGCGAGACATCACGCTCACAGCCAGCAAAGCACCGACCCCGATCGCACTGATCAGATAACCCAAAAGCTCAGGCCGATCAGGCGCCTTTTCGCGAAGAATCGTGACAAACTGGGCATCGATCAGCTGAATCGCTGCCAAAGCGAGCAGCGAAAACAGTGTGCTGGCCAGCAGGATCCGGTTTTTTAAAAGAATACGCCAGCCCTCCATCCAGGACTGCAGCCAGCTTTGTTTTTCCGCTTGGCCTGCTGCTGTCTCTTGCTGCTGCTCCGACGCAGTTTCGCGTACGGAGCCTTTGTCGATCATGAGGAGACAGACCGCTGACAGCACAAAGCTAAAGGCATTGATCAAAAGGCACAGCGCAGGGGAAGCCAAGGCTGCAAGGCTTCCACCCAGGAGCGGACCAATCAGCTTGCCCGATTGAAAGACGGTTCCGTTCAAAGAAGCGGCCTGAAGCAACTGGTCCTCTGGAACGACCTGCCTGGTCAAGGATTGATGCGCAGGCGTATAAAAAATCTCTGCAGTAGAACGAACAAACACCAGGGCAAGCAGCCACCACGCATTTGGGGCAAAGATAAGCAGGACGGTCAAAGCGGCCCGAATCAGGTCGGTCAGAATCATCACCCGAAGCTTGTTGCTGCGGTCTGCAGCCATTCCGGCGAATTGGCTCAACAGGACACTCGGCAGTGCGTAGGCGAGCGGCAGCAGGGCAAGCATCATGGGCTCGGCATGCCACACAAAACCAAGCAGCATGGATACGGCGATGAAGTCAAACCAGTCGCCGAGAGTGGATAAGCCGTAAGCGGCAAACATTTTGGCAAATACCCGATTTTGTAAAAGCGTCATCAAAAAATCCCCCTCTTTCCGTTGAAAACAGAATAAGGGGGGAATGTCAGAGCAGTATCAGAGCGGTTTCAAAGCAAATTCAGAGCAGCTTCAAAGCATAAGAATGGAGATATCAGCTTTGCAAACCCAAACGTTTCTCCAGCTGCCTGTGAAGAGTCAGGAACTGATATTTCTCCTTGAGTCTAGCCCATTCCTTTTGGTATTTGGCTTGCCAGACACTGTCACCCGAAAAGCTTCGGAAAAAGTGTTCAATTTTGTATACTGCATAGAGGTAGTGAGGTACGAATCTCGTTTCCTGGAGCACCTCGACTCCTTCGTCCAGCAGGCGTCTGGCGTTAGAGCGGTCCCCCTGCAAATAACAGAGCATCCCCTCCAGCACAAGGAGCGTGCCCTGTTCCCGCTGCATCGGCTTTTCGGCCAGCAGCTTTTTTGCTTCCTCCAGCTTCTCTCGGGTAGGGGAGAGTTCACGCTTGCTCAGCAGGTAGAAAATAGTTTGGAAGAGGTACGTGAGCGTATAGCTGTGCGAGCGGATCTCGGCAACCAGCTTTTCCACCTTTTCCATTTGGACAGCCGCTTCCTGCCACCGTTCAGCCGTTACATACAAGGTGATCAGATTGATTTCCAGTTCGACCCCCCACAATCCCGGGAGCTTCTCCTGTTCGCTCAAAACTTTTTGACAGAGTGCAATGGCTTTTCCCTTATCTTCTTCTATCAAAAGGTAGAGATGGACCAGATAAAAGAGTCGATCCTCCAATGGGACATCCTCCGCTTTCAAGAACCATCCAAAGTCACCTGAAACAAAGCGCAGGTACACCTCGTAAAACGGATCGATGGAAAAGCCAAGGACGTCTTTGTTGGCGGAGAGGGTCTGCATGGCTGCACCCATGCCCAGTCCATGATAGGTCTGGAAGAGCTGCTTGGCATGGGAAGCAAACTCGGGATTATCCTCCAGCAGATTGGGCCGCCGGCTTTCTTTCCAGGTGAGCCGGTAGCCAAACCCCCGTACCGTGTCAATCGCAAGCAAATGCTGCCAAGCTTGCAGTTTCTTTCGCAGGCGATACACATGATCATCTACCGTGCGATCGGTCGGCATTTCCAGTCCCCAGACACGATCCAGCAGTTCCTCCCGGCGAAAAGCCTGGTTCCGATGATGAAAGAGGAAATGGAAGAGGACATATTCCTTAGGCAAAAGTGTGATACATTCGCTGCCCCAGCTTACTTGATAGGAGCCATCATCAAATTGGAGCATGGCCACCATCCTTCGTCAGATTCCATATTTTTTCATTTTATTGTACAAAGTTCCCCGTGAAAATCCCAAAAGGGCCGCCGCTGCTTTTTTGTTTCCGTAGGTGCGCTCCAGTGCAGCCCGAATCTGCTCCTGCTCGATTTCGGCATGTGCGCTGCTTGCAGCCGATAGGCCAAAGGAATGGCTGGTAAGGATGCGCGATTCGGTGGACGCAGGGTGGGAAGATGGGCCAGCCTCTTCCTGCTGCTGCCGGATGGCGGACGGAAGCTGTTCGTATCGGATCAGGCCCCCTTCCTGCAGGATGGAGAGGCGTTCGATCACGTTTCGCAGCTGCCTGATATTGCCTGGCCAGTGATAGTCGTACAAAGCCTGCATCACCTCGGGGGCGATCCGCGGTACCGGATGCTCATGGGCGATCGCGTACTCATGCAGAAAAATTTGCACCAGCTCGGGAATATCCTCGCGCCGTTCACGCAGCGGCGGAATTTCCAGGGTAAAGACGTTTAACCGGTAGTACAGATCCTCGCGAAAAAGGCCGTCTTTGACCATCTGTTCCAGATGGCGGTTGGTCGCGGAGACAATCCGGGTGTTGACGGTGATCGGCTCGGTACCGCCTACGCGGTAAAACTGGCGCTCCTGCAAGGCCCTCAGAAGCTTTACCTGCAGCTCCAGGGACAGCTCCCCGATTTCATCGAGAAACAGCGTGCCGCCATGGGCAAGCTCCAGTTTACCCGGCTTTCCTTTTTTCTCTGCTCCGGTGAAGGCGCCGCCCTGATAGCCAAACAGCTCGCTCTCGAACAGGGCCGCGGGAATCGCTCCGCAGTTGATCGCGATAAACGGCTTGTCCCGGCGCCTGCTTGCCTGGTGGATGGCTTGGGCGAACAGCTCTTTTCCCACGCCGCTCTCCCCGTCGATCAGCACGGTGGCATCGGTCTGGGCTACTTTGCGTGCCGCCTGGATGGCTGCCTGGATCTGGGAGGAGTGCCCTTTGATCGGAAAAAACGGATCATCAGCGGGGTGGAAGCGACTCATCTCCTGCTGCAGATTGTGCAGATGGGCGGTCGTGTGCGCCAACTCATCGTTCAGGCGGACCAGCTCGGTAATATCCTGCTCAATCGAAATCGCGCCGATGATGTGATCGTCCTGTAGAATCGGCGCGGCATTGATCAGCACATGGCGATCCGGCCGAGGGATATGGTAGACCCTGTACACAGACTCTCCCTTTTTCAAGGCATCTAAAAGACGGATAGACTCGCTGGCAAAATGTACGTCCAAACGCGTGCCGACGACCTGGCTGCGCTCGATTTCGTAGATTTTTTCCGCAGCCGGGTTCCAGTACTGCACGATATTGTCAGTATCCACAATCGTAATCGCTTCACTCATCGTATCCAGCAAGGTCTGAAGCAGAATATCCTGGTTGGCGGCAATCGCCATATAGGCAGCAAGCAGACGATGAGATTCAATGATCCCCGTCACATGGCCCTTGGCATCGACGGTAATCACGTCCATCGACGCTCGATATTGGGCAGCTGCTGCCTGGATCGACTTGCCGGCATCAGACAGCGTTGTGCCTTCAGGCAATACCAGTACCTTGGCCTCCTGATCTTCGGCCCGGAGCACACCCAGCGCTTCATTCGGCCGTATACTGACAGCAGCAGGGTCGATGGGTTCGGCAAAACAGGCAATCGTATCGTGGAGTGAAAATAACGGTTTCAAAATATCACTTCCGATCCAAACTATGAGATAAGAATTACATTTCCTTTTAGCAAAAGTGTACAATACTACACACATTCTGTACATATGTGTAAAAACGATGAACAGAAGGGATCGGAATTTGTCGTTTTTCTTTCGATATGTCGAAGTTGGCACGGTTTATGCTAATAAAATCTCACAGATGGATTTTTGAGGAGGAGACCGATTTACGATGGAACAACTGATGAAGGATTTTTTCCTGTTCCTGTCCAAGAACAAGGCATTGAATGCCGCTGCAAAAAAATGGGGTCTGCGCTTCGGGGCCAATCGCTTCGTCTCCGGTGAAACGATTGAGGAGGCCATCAGCAAGGTGCGCGAACTTAACGAAAAAGGGTTGGTTTGCACGCTGGACCATCTGGGCGAATTTGTGTTCAGCACCGAAGAAGCAAACGAGTCTGCCGATTACTGCATCAAGACTCTGGAAGCGATCTACAAGTCCGGTGTGGACTGCAACCTGTCTTTGAAAATGACCAGTCTCGGTCTCGATATCAGCCGCGAGCTGTGCATAAACAACATGCGCCGGATTCTCGAATTTGCCCGCGATCACGGCAACATCTTTGTCCGCATTGACATGGAGGACTACGCCCACAAAAACATTACGCTGGAAATCCTGCACGAGCTGCTGGAGGACTACAGCAATGTCGGGACGGTCATCCAGGCTTATCTGTACGATACCGTTGGGGATATTGAAGCCCTGAAGGATAAGAAGGTGAACCTGCGCCTGGTTAAAGGTGCCTACAAGGAATCGCCGGAGGTGGCTTTCCCCAACAAGGCCGACGTGGACGAGAACTACAAGAAAATCATCAAGCAGCATCTTTTATACGGCAACTATGCAGCCGTGGCCACGCATGACGATGCGATTATCGACTACGTGAAGAAGCTGGAGAAGGAGTACAATATTCCGCGCACCCAGTTTGAATTCCAGATGCTGTACGGCATCCGTACCCAGACCCAAATCGATCTGGCCAATGAAGGCTACAAGATGCGCGTCTACGTCCCGTACGGAAACGACTGGTACGGCTACTTCATGCGCCGTCTGGCCGAGCGTCCGGCCAACGTGGCGTTTGTGCTGAAAGGGATGTTTACGAAGTAGGAAAGAGCTCCATACGGTTGAGAAAGCAAAAAGCAAGCCCGGTTCATGCCGGGCTTTTTTGGTGTGATTATGCAAAGCGGAAAGGTACTTATTTACCATTTACATAATTTTGTTTTTTTGGAGAATATGATTAATTGAAATCTTAGGATAGGTATAATAGAAATCAAACGTGGTATGGCCAGGTTTACGATTTTACTACTTTGTGAACTACTCTCCACTTAGGCTAACGCCTTGAAGTGGGAGCTTCTCAAATCCACGACGAAAGTAACCTTTCGTCTCCTCGAGCGTTACTTCGGGTAGTCCCTACCCTAGATGTCCGACGTTTCGGAGTTCTTTTGTTACCTTGGATATTTTACGCATGGAAGGATAAGCTTGGTTTTCGCATTTTGTTTCTCCATGCAACCCCATATATCCAGTTATCAAAGAACATCATAAGTAGATTTTACCAAAGTGTCGGACAACTGAACAGGCAAAAGCCTGTCCTTGTCCAAAGTCGATTCATCCCCCACTTACAACCAAACGCTGTAAGGTTTTAGAAGTGGAGACTTCTCGACCTATAAGTTAAAAATGAACAGGAGGTGTTCAAAAATGAAAAGAGGTAAATATTTGCTGGTCATTATCGGAACAGTATTGGTAAGTGCTGGCATCATTGCAAGTGGTATAGCGTCAGATAAACCAGAGATTAGCGGCCTTAAAGACTATATTCGTATTGAAAAGGAATTACATAAAAACAAAAATCAGATTAATCAAACCTCCGACCTGGACAATCTGAAAATTTCAGATTTTTCCATACCGATCTACTATTTTTCTGAAGGAGTGGATATCCGATCTTATGAAGGATCGGGACTCGGAGACATTCTTGAAGGTTCAAAAGAACGCTTGTGGTTTATGATGGATGGCCGTGATGCAAGTGGTATCTTGATCGCGGATGATAAGGAAACGATCAAGATGGGAGGAGACGGCAAGGATCTCATGAAGCTATACGTTACTCTTGAAAAGGAATATGAAAAAGGGAGTGACATTAGATACATTGAGTTTCGGGGAAGGGGGCTGTTCCTTGTCGTTCATAATCATACAGAGGATGTCTGGCTTAGCCCCGATTTAGCTGACAGCTTCAAGCTGCAACCCTACGAGAAAATTTCATCGAACGATGTTTTACAAGGGATGAAGGAACAAATTGAATTATTTTCAGATGGTTGGTTTGAACGTAAGTAAGGTTGAAAATTCAAAAACTGTCATCCGACATCAACCCGGATGACAGTTTTTTTGGCTTCCCAAAATTACGGTTACCTGGCCATTCCGCATGCTGGCAAGGGGGCGTCTTTCCAAGCGAATGACTACTGCTGCTGATAGGCCTGCATCGGCTGTTGATACGGAACCTGCTGATAAACCTGCCCCAGTGTCGAAACGGTTTGGGACGGGGCCATGGATACGGCGTACCAGCCTTTTCTTGCCATGTATTGCCAAACTTCATAGGACTGGTGAGAGCACATGCGGAAAGCATCCTCCAGGAAAAGGCGGAGCTGCGGTGTCGTTGTCTCAAAGGCTGCCCAGGCGTATTCACGTCCCGCCCGCTTTAATGTGAGCAGATAGGAAGTGGCGATCGCCCGATCATCCAACTGACTGAGCTTGATCTGCGGTTGTACAGGCTGGTATTGATGGCCGGCAGCCGGCGAAAACGTCTGGCCGGTAATGGGCTGGACGTTGAGCTGATCGCGGGAGCCGAATTGCTGTGTGACAAATTCCACCTTCATGTTGTAGTCTTGTACATGACTGGCGTAATGGCGTTGAATCATCGAGCGCAGCTCGGGGTCCTGCGCCTGGTTGATAAACAAAGCCATACTTTGGATGGAATTGGTGCAGCTCATTAACAGTTCGTTCATTTCGGCTGCTTCATGAGAGCCAAGATGCATGCGAAATCTCTCCTTAACTGGGTTTTCCGGCTATTGCCTCTCTTAGTATGTCCCGTCCATTCCCATTTTTGCTTTCCTTCGAAAACAAAGAAAGAAGGTGGAACCGATCATGCACAGCCAAACCATCTCCCTTAAAGCCCCTTACTCATTTGAACGGCTCGTCCGCCGACTGGAAACGCATCCAGACCCGCAGATGCGAGTAGATGCCGAGCAGAAAACGCTGCGGCGGGCATTTCGTGTAGGAAATCATGCGGTTCTGACGACAATCCGTTTTACCGGCGATCAAGAACAGCCGATCCTCTCCTGGGAGACTCATGCCGCCCTGCGTGAAAACGAAGCGGCGATCTTGGAAAAAAATATCCGTCATATGTTCAGTGCCGATGTCGATCTGTCGCCTATCTACGCACAGATGAGTCAGGACCCTCGGCTCGTACCGCTCACTGAACGCTTTCGCGGCCTCCGCTTTCTGCTGGATGACGATTTGTTTCAATCCATGGTGCGGACGATTATTGGTCAGCAAATCAACCTCGCTTTTGCCGCTACCCTGATGGAGCGTTTGCTGGAGCTGGCGGGTGAGAAAGTAGAGGATGCGGACGGAAACTGTTTTCTGGCTTTTCCGACTGCCGAACGGGTGGCAGCGATGGACGTGGAGCAGTTGCGCCCATTGCAGTTCAGCCAGCGGAAAGCCGAGTACATCATTGATTTTGCGCGGGTAATTGCCAACGGTCAGCTGGAGCTGGACGGTTTTTGGAGGCTTAGTGACGAGGAAATACTGGCTCAGCTTACGAAACTGCGCGGGATCGGCAAATGGACCGTGGAGTGTCTGATGATGTTCGGGATGGGCAGGCCGGATCTTTTGCCGGTAGCAGATATTGGCCTCAAGAACGGCATTCAATTGGTTTATGGGCTTGGCGAAAGACCGGATGAACATGAAATGAGAAAGATCGGGGAAAGCTGGGCGCCGTATCGCAGCTATGTCTGTTTGTACATCTGGGAAATGATCGGAGCGATCAAGCGCAAAGAACCGTGGGTTCATGCCTAAAGTCCTGGACAAATGAATAGATGTATCCCCGGACCCGTGTCCAACGGGCCTTTTTTCTGGAGAAAAGCATAGAAGCCGATGTGCTGGAAGAAAATATAATTGTAAAATATCTAGTTTCATACTATAATCTTTGTTTAGTTATACTATATTAAAATTTCGCAAAATTTAAAAACTAGAAAGGCAAGTGGAGAGGAAACGAATGAAGGAATTAACAAAAAGAGAAACCATCACAATAGGACTTATGTTATTTGCTCTGTTCTTCGGGGCAGGAAATATGATCTTTCCGCCGGCACTTGGCCAAACGGCGGGGACGAATGTCTGGATTGCCATGCTTGGGTTTATCATTACCGGCGTAGGTCTGCCGCTTTTGGGTGTCGTAGCGGTAGGCTTGGGAGGAGGGGGCCTGTCAACATTGGCTGGCCGCGTCCATCCGCTTTTTGGCGTGATCTTTACCGTTATTGTCTACCTGGCTATCGGTCCGTTTTTGGCGATTCCCCGGACGGGAACAGTCTCCTTCGAGATGGGAGTCATGCCGTTCTTGCCGGAATCCCTCAAAGGAAGCTGGGTTCCTTTGTTCATCAGCACCCTTATCTATTTCGCCTTGACTTACTGGCTCTCCCTGCATCCCTCCAAACTGGTGGACCGGATCGGGAAAATCTTGACACCCGTTTTGCTGCTGATCATCACCATGATGTTTATCCAGGGATTCATTCATCCCATCGGCGAGATCGGGGCACCAGCGGGCGCTTATGAAGCAACTCCCTTTTTCAAAGGCTTTCTGGAGGGCTACCTGACGCTTGATGCACTTGCCGCCATGGTGTTTGGCATTGTGGTCACGGCTGCGATTAAAGAGCGCGGGATTGCAGACCGCAAACACATCTCGATGGCAACGGTCAAGGCGGGCATTGTCGCCGCGATTGGCTTGGCCCTGGTTTATCTGGCGCTCGGTTACCTTGGGGCGACCAGCCAGGTATTGGGTGCCTCTGAGAACGGGGGGCAGATTCTCAGCAGTGTTGTGAAGCAACTGTTTGGCGGTGCGGGCGCTTTGCTGCTCGGACTTGCCGTAACGCTTGCCTGCATCACGACATCCGTAGGGTTGGTAACGGCTTGCAGCCGCTTTTTCTCTGAGCGTTTTCCAGCCATCTCTTACCGGACGATGGCTGCCATTCTCTGTGTGTTTAGTACGGCCGTGGCCAACGTGGGACTGACGCAGTTGATCTCCCTCTCCGTTCCCGTGTTGGTGGCGATTTATCCGCTGGCGATTGTACTGATGCTGCTCTCGTTCCTGCATACCGCTTTCAAAGGCTATTCGTCTGTCTACATCGGAGCGATTCTGGCTACCGCTGCCGTCAGCCTGATCGACGGTCTGGTGCAGCTGGGACTTCCGCTGGATCAGATTACATCTCTGTATGAAAACCTTCCGTTTTACAAGGAAGGGATCGGATGGCTTCTGCCGGCAATCGCAGGGGGACTGCTAGGCTATCTGTGGGAAAGCCTGCGTCCGCGCCGTCCGCAACCGAAACAGGCCTACCGGGAAAAAACAAGCAGCACACCTACACAGTAATGGCTGGGCTAGCTGTACACAAATGAATGGATTGATTTCTGTGAATTCCCGAGCAATACAAAGCCGTACATGCTTTGTGTTGCTTTTTTTTTATGCTTGATGCCAGAAGGGCTTTTGAGGAAGAATGGGTACTTCATGAAAAAAGGAAAAGAGGATAGAGAGTCAGGCGTTTTCCTGACGTCTCTATCCACGGTGGATAAAAAATGGTAACACAAGCTGCTCCGCTCAAGAGTCAAGCGTTTCCTCTTTCCTGTCAGCAGGTTGTTGCAGGTTAGAGAGACCGACACCCAAAAAGATAAAGGCCGCCCCAGCAAAAAAGCCGATCCCCAGATGTTCCCCCAGCAAAAACCACCCCAGGAAAGCGCCGACGATGGGCTGGACGAAGAAAAATCCTGCGCCGCTGCCTGCCTGCATCAGCTCAAAGCCTTTGTTCCACAAGTAAAAGGCACCTGCGGTAGAAATAATGCCAATGTATAAGACTCCCGCCCAAATATTCCAGTCGAAATCCCAGGAGACCGGTGTAACGGCCAGCTCCCAAACCATGACCGGACTGGTAAAGATCATCCCGAACAGGGCGACATAGGTCGTGACTGCCAGGGAGGAGTAGCGCTGCGTTGCTTTTTTGCTCATGACGGTATACAAGCCCCAGCTCACTGCCGCAACGAGAAGAATCAGGTTGCCAAGCAGGGAAGACTGTGCATCTGCCTCGTCAGGAACCCCGATGACGATCAGGACGCCGAAGGTCGCAAGCAGGATGCCGGAGATCTGTTTCCGATGGATGTGCTCTTTCAGCAGCCAAACGGCAAATATCGCGATAAAGGCAGGGGAAGCTGCCGTAATCAGCGCTCCCATATGTGCAGTCGAGAGCTTGGTCCCCAAAAACTGTGCCCCAATCGAGATCGTTACCCCGACGAAGGCAATCCCCATAATCATGGGAAAATCGCGCTTGGCAATAAACTCACGCCGGGCTGCGACAAAGACCCCCAGGACCACAGATGCGATCGCAAAACGAATAATCAAGAGCGTGAATGGCGGGATCTCCTCCAGCACTACTTTGCTGACCACGTACACGCCGCCCCAAATGGCAGCAGCTGCGGCCAGGCAAAAGCCCCCAAACAATTGCTGTTTCCAAACCGTATTCATTGATAAGCCCCTCCCGGAAAATGTTTTTCTTCTTTTTTCCGTAGCCGGGGGGACACAGGCAATCGTTCCCTCTCCGACTAGGTGAGGAGAACGCCGGGAACATCACATTCAAAACGCGGACTTGCGATCATGAATTTCACCTCCTTTTGTGAGGACAAGGCTCTACTCGGCAGCGTACTTGCGTATCAGACCAATCTGTCCGGCATGATAGCCCGTATGGTAGATCAATCGCCCCAAAGCCTGTCGGGGGGTCAATGTGCCAATTGGAGCCTCGCAGAGGTTGTCCCAGGCATCACTGGGCAACTGCCGGAGAGCTTCCAGCAGATACGCATACGATTCCTGATGAAAGGACAGCAGCGTAGCGAGATCGGTAAACTGCCCCTCGTCCTTCACGGGCCCGATCGTATGCAGCGTAACATGCTCGGGCAGAGGACGGCCGAAAAACATCTGGCAAAAGCGATATTCTACTTCGGCGATGTGCCGGATGAGGAATCCGACCGAGTTGGACCCAGGGGCCAGTTTTCTGGCAAGCTCCCTCTCATCAAGGTGCTTCAGAGCTTCTTGATAACGGGAGCGCGAAGTCTCCAAAGTGGGCAGCAGCATCTGTTCAAACATGGGCATCTTTCCTTTCGCACATCGATATGTTTCAGAAGCTCATTTTCGTTATGTACGTTCTATTATAGTGAAGGTTGAAACAAAATACAGCGATAAGCTCAGAATATTCCGAAACAGAATACCGAATGAATATTCACTCAGTTTGCCTGTTTCGGTATACTGGAGAAAAGAAGGGAGCGATGGAGATGCTGCATGTATTTGATCTGGTTGTCCGTTCGACCGATATTGATTTTATCGGGCATGTAAACAATGCCAAGTATTTGGAATATATGGAGTGGGCACGCTTTGACTGGATTTGTCAAAAGGGGCTGACTCTGGACGAATTGCAGCGCAGGGGACTGCTCCCGGTGGTCGTCAATCTCAACATCAACTACCGCAAGGAGCTGCGGATGTTGGAACGGGTGCAGGTGCGCACCCGGGTGCTGACCGTCGGTGAGAAAAGCTATGTCATCCGTCATGAGATGTATACAGCAGAGGAAAAGCTTGCAGCCGACGCGGATGTAACGATGGTGATGATCGATGGACGTACGCGCCGTGCAGTGCCATTGCCGGAGGATTTGGCGAGTGAATTGAGACAAGCCGTGACAGCGGGGGAATGAATGTGGAGAAAATGATATACAAGCTGATTTTGTTTGATCTGGATGATACCTTGTTTGATTATTCACAGTGCTTTGAGGAAGGGATGCGGCAGACGATCGGACGGCATCGACTCTCTGCGGATCTGGACCACGACAGCTTCTATCGAAAGCTTAAGGCATACAGCGACGAGCTATGGCCCGATCTGACGCAAAACCGAATCTCACTGGCGGAGTATCGGTTTCGGAGGCTGGAGAAGACAGCGGCACATTGGGGGAGGACGGTTGCGGAAGAGGTGGCAAAGGATTTCCAACAGATGTTCCTTTTGGACTGCTTCGATACCATAAAGCCGATTCCGGAGGTGGAGCGATGCTTGCGCAAGCTGGCTGCGAGTCATCAACTGGGGATCGTCACGAATGGGCCGGAGGATATGGCCTTTACCAAAATCGAACGGCTCGGCCTCTCACACCTCTTTTCTGCCGATCAATTGATCATCTCGGAACGGGTGGGCTATCATAAGCCGGATCGGCGAATCTTTACCGCAGCACTGGAGAGGTTTGGGACTGCTCCGAAAGAAACGCTGTTTGTTGGAGACAGCTGGGAAGCGGACGTGGCGGGGGCTATTGATGCGGGCATGGACGCTGTCTGGATAAACCCGAAAAAACTTCAGCCCGCATCCAATCATCTACCTCTGGCTGTGGTGGAACGACTGGAGCAGTTGACGGACGTGCTGGCCTGATGTCAGCCAGAGGTGATTTCAAGAGAAAACACGCAGATCAGAAAAGACCTGCGTGCCCCCGGGTATGGTTAAAAGGGCCGGTCAAACATTTTGGGAGTGCTGCCGAAGAGATTCAAACCTTGGAAGGACTTCATGACCTGGGTGGCAACTTGAATGCCGTTGAGAATTTGTCCAACGTCGAGATTGGGGAGTTTAAAAGATGAACGCGTTTCACTTTGACCCTGACTTTCGATTTGATTGCGATTTTGCCTTCGACTGCGCAATCCTCTTCTTCTTTTTTTCGTGGAGGCCGTCCATTCCTGGTGATACTGTTCGAGCAATTCCGGATTTCTGCGCAGCTTTTTTCTGGAGACATCTTTTGTTTTGAGCCACTCCATAAATTCAGGGGTCATGCGCTCATCGCCCGCATTCATTTGTCTGGCCAATTTTATCACCCCGCTTTCTAAATGAAAAAGGCAAAGGGAGAAAAATGAATCATCCTCCCTTTGCAACCTTTGCGACGTCTTAGAAACAATCACAACCGACGATCACCAGCAAAACGAAAAGTACCAGAATCAGAGAGAAGTCATCAAAGCCAAATCCGTTAAAAACACTCATCTTTATCCCCCCTTCCCGGTTTCCTCGAGATACTGTATGTGGTTGTGGGATGTTATGCTTGAGCGCCTGCCTACCAAAAGGCAGGGAGATGAGCGGAATTATCGATACAAACTCCTAAAGGCCGAGATTTTTACCTAGGAGAAACGTGCAAGAAAGAGAGGATTGCTGTATGGATCGTGTCAAAAAAGTATTGGAGGAATTGGGCGTCGCATATGAGCTAATCGAACATGATCGTCCGGTTCGATCGGCTAAGGAAGGGGCTGCACTGTTTGGTATTGAAATCGGTCAGACAGCACCGGTACTGATTGTGAAAGCAGACGCAAAGCCGCTCGCTTTGATCTTGTCGGGCAAGCGCGGCCGGCTGGACTTTGCTGCTGTAGCCAGCCGATGCGGCTATCAACATATGAGTATGGCAGATGCCAGGGAGGTACGGGAATGGACAGGCTACGAGACCGGCAGGGTACCGCTCGTCGGTCATGGTTTGCCGGTGATCCTGGATGAGGAGCTGACCGAGTATCGTGAAGTATACGGTGGGTCCGGCGATCTGAACTGGACGCTGAAGCTCTCCCCCCAGGTTCTCCTTCAGGCCAATCAGATACAGGGCAAATTGCCGAAGATGTAGGAAAGAGTTTCTTTGAAAAGAAAAGTGCTGCTCGTATGGTGGCGAGCAGCACTTTTCTTATGACGATGTGCAAATCATATTGCGTTAGTGAATGTCACGTTTTTTAAACTGTCCGCCCCGTACATCGTGAATATTGCCAACTGCGAGAAAAGCTGAAGGATCTACTTCCTCGACGATCAGTTTCAATTTGGCTTCCTCCAGCCTGGTGATGATGCAGAAAACAACATTTTTGTCGTCTCCCGAGTAGCCGCCTTCTCCTTTCAAATAGGTAACGGTCCGGCCCAACCGGGCAACGATGGCATCTCCCACGTCTTTGTAGCTGTCACTGATGATCCAAACTGATTTGGAGCCCTGAAACCCCTCGATTGTCAGATCGATCATTTTAAAGGCGATGTAATAGGCAATCAGGGAGTACATGGCACGGTCAGAGCCAAATACCAATCCCGCGCTGCCCAGGATGAACAGGTTAAAAAACATCACAATTTCCCCTACAGAGAAAGGGGTCTTTTTGTTGATCAGAATGGCAACGATCTCGGTACCATCCAGAGAACCGCCGAAGCGGATTACCAAACCGACACCGATGCCCAGAATGATCCCGCCGAATACGGCTGCGAGCAAGGAGTCATCGGTTACTCCCTGCACATCGTGCAAAAAAGCACTGACAATGGACATCGTACTTACCCCGAGCAAGGTAGATAGGGCAAAGGTTTTTCCGATTTGCTTGTAACCCAGCACCAGAAAAGGCAGGTTGAGAAGAAACAAGAATAAACCGAGCGGCATCCCGAGCAGATGGGACGAAATAATCGCGATCCCGACAATCCCGCCGTCAATAATGTGATTGGGAACCAAAAAAATTTCCAGTCCGACTGAAAACAGGGCAGAACCCATCAAGATAAAAAAGGCTCTTTTGATCATCTTCCCCATCGATAATTTGTGATGATGTGATGGCTTTCCTTGCACTGCTTCCAAAGGCAACTCCTCCTGTAAGCCAGTTTTTTCTATTCACTTTATTATAACATAGCTTTAAAAAGCAGAAGTCTTTGGAAAAGGAAAGGATTCGGAATTCCAGGTAATGGGTCCTCTTTGCCTAGTTGTTGGTCGAACTCCAGCGCTTCAGCAAGGGCAAATGCTTTTGCAACACATGGCGGGCTGTATGTTCATCCATTCCGTCTTCTTGTAAATAGGGAACGCAGATGTCAATCATTTGTTCCATGCTGATGCCGGGCTGGGTAAATGCTCCGTTTTGATAGCAATACTTACAGTACTCCTGATTTTTTGTGCCATCCTGCTCAGTTCCCAGGATTTCCGCATCGTTCATCGGCATACTGCAGCTCTGGCAAAACACAGTGTTCATCATGATCTTCCTCCTTTAGGGGTTTGTCATCATGATAACGGATCAAACTTGACACCAGTCTGTCATCTTTTTTGGAGTATAAAATTTACGTATCTGCATAAATTTTACAGATCCCTTCGGCCAGTCGCCGCAGCTCTGTCCGAAAAGAGAGCGGCTGAAGAACCTCCACCCCGGGACCAAAACTGAGCACAAATCCGTAGAGCCAGTTGTCCAGCGGATACTGCTCCGAAATCAGGGAATAGCCCTGTTCGTCTATCTCCACCGAGTCGACGCCAAACATTTCTTCTACGGTGGTACGGAGCTGGGGAGCGAAACGCAACTGGAGCTGCACGGTTTGTTCGGGTTGATGCCATTCTTTGTCCCAGGGCAGTTCTTCCAGATTGATTTCTCTTCGTACGAACTGCTCCCCATCCGGCAGCGGGTTTTTTATCCGGGAGAGCTTAAACAGGCGGAAGGCCATTTTGCTTCTGCAGTAAGCGTAGAGATACCATTTCCGCCCTTTCAGGACGAGGGTATGCGGCTCCGTGACGCGCTCCGAGATCGTGCCTGCTGCGCTGTGGTAGGTAAAGGAAAGCAGGCGGGTGGACTGAATCGCCTGTTTGATGCGGGTCAGCTTTTCTTTTTGGGCTTGATCTTTGCCCCAGGGGCTAAAATCTACATAGATTTGCTCCGACATCGCCCTAAAAGCCTCGGCCTGCTTGTTGTCCATCATCCCCTGAATTTTGCCCAGCACCACCTCCGCCCGCGTGTCCCGGTACGAGGAAGAAACACTTTTCAGCGCCATGGTGATGGAAGCCAGCTCCTCCTGGGTCAAAATATGCTGGTTCAGCCGATAGTTTTCCATAATGCCGATGCCGCCGTTCGCCCCCGGAAAGCTGACAACCGGAATTCCCGCCTGGTTGATCGCCTCGATATCGCGATAAATCGTCCGGACGGATACTTCAAACATTTCTGCCAGTTCTTTGGCAGGAACGCGCCTTTTTTGTATGAGAATCATGGTGATCGCAAGAAGTCTGTCCAGTTTCATCGGTTTGGTACCCCGTACTTTCTATGGTTTAAAAAAACGCGCGACAACCAGATGGCGCGGCAGCAATCTACTGTGCAGAAGAGGTGAAAAGTTGAAAAACTCCTTTGTCATTTTCCCCTTCCTGGAAGTTGCCGTTTGTGTATTCTCCAATGGTGTTTTTCCAAAACGCTTGGGCAGGCAGGTTGTTTTTTAACTGAAAAACATCCCAGTTGCCCGGAAACATCCGAAAAATCTGCTGAGCGACAGCCTTTCCCAAACCATTGCGGCGATATTTTCGCAGGATAAAAAATTCGGCGATGGAATAATACCCGTCCAACCGGGTATCCTCATTGTTTATTTTTCTGACCAAGACAAAACCCGCCCATTTTTTCTCCGTCTGGATGAGAAACGGAAAACGGTCCTCATCCGTCCAATAATCGTGCAAATAAGAGTACTCAAAATATCCTCGTTCGTTTACATCCGCGTCTATGAACTCGCTAAAATCATAGATGTAGAGCTGGAGCAGATTTTGCAGTATCTCTTTATCTTCTGGAGATGCCTTGATCAGTGTAAAATCCATCTAGTTCCCTCCGTGACGTGTGAAAAGCTCTTTTGCTATTATAGTAACATTTCCGTAAATTCTACAAGATTCTTCCATGCCATCACTCCTCCGCAAACGGAGACAAATCACAGAAGGATGACACAAGCTGAACATCCTGAGTAAGGAGTCGTTTACAAGCATGACGAGCAAAAAAGTGATCACCTGCATGATCTGCTTGGGATTGTTTTTTTCCGGAAGCCTCTCCGCCTCATCTGGAACGGGCACTGCGTCTGGAGCTGGCACTGCGTCTGGAACAGGCACTGCGTCTGGAACAGGCACTGCAACCGGCTCTAGCTCTGGTCCTAGCTCAAGCTCAAACTCAAACTCTAACTCTAACTCAAACTCTAACACTAGCCCTACCATGGCTGGCCTCTCCTATCAAAATCCCTACTATGCTGTCTTCTGGGACACACAGGGACATGTGCGCATGACTGATGCAGAAGGAAAAGAGATTCTACGCTCTGTGGATTATGCAGCAGAATACGGTGATATCTACAATCTGCTCGTTCCCAAGATTCCGGTTGGAACCAGCAAAATCAAACTGGATGCGGCTCCGGCCATTCCTGTGGGCAGCAGCATTGAGATTCGTTCGGAATCGTTTGGCGGGCGTCTGAACGCGCCGCTCGTACATACGGCCAAGGTGACACAGGTTGCGGGCGATGAACTCAGCTTTTCACCGCCGTTGAACAAAGAAATGGATACCAATATGTTTATCAGGTGGAACCGCACGATCGTCAGACAATACCAGTCTGCAACGGTTCAGGCTGAGAAAAAAACGGATGGTCTGCAGCTAACGGTGACCGGTGAAACACCTGTGGCCCGGGTAGAAACGATGTACCAATTCAAGCAAAACAGCCCCGAGATCGATGTACAGGTCAAAACGACTTACAAGCAGCAGACTAAGGTCTTTCGAGAGTCGCTCGTGCTTGGTTTTGCCCAGCGAGTATCAGAGGTTTATCGAAAAAACAGAAAGGTCGACGCCCTGTCCACACAAGCCCGTTATTGGCTGGATCGGGAAGGGGTGCGATTCGGACAAGGCAAACAGACCGCGCTTGTCTACCACACGCCGCATATTTCCTCGCTGGAGCTGCTGACGGTGCAGAATCAGTTGCAGGTCAATCTCGATCATATGAGTGACCATCGCTATGTGGAGGAGCTGGAAGGAAAGCAGGTAGGAAAGGTGCGGCACGCCTCCGAGTACAAAGCGACGGAAGAGAGAATCAACTCGTTTTCCCTGGTCGTCGGCTACCAGCCGATTCTGATGCCCAGGCTGATGAATCAGCCCTACGGTTTTCTGGCGACACATGTCTGGACCGAGCATGCGGATGAGCAGAGCCTCGCCAGCAATCGCGCGGTATACTACGGCTCGGAGAAGGTAGAAAGTCCGGACAAAGCCGTCGGGGGTTTTGTCAAATACGGCATCCCCGTCACCAAAAGCGTGTTTTTCGCCAATCCCTACTATCGGCCGCAGAACCCGATTAACGTCGCCATCAGCGAGAGTCCGGAATTCCTTGCGTATCTAAAAGATCTGCGGAAGAGGGGGATGGAGATCGGGCTGCACACGGTATACCCGTACGAGTTCCACCTGTACCGCGATGTTGCCGATCGCGTGTTGGATACGATGAAAAAAGAGTTTGACAGCGTGACCTGGATCGACCATGGCTATCTGAAAAACAGCTTCGGTTTTCAAGGCTTGAACATCAAAACGCCCTATTATCTGGCGGATTTATGGAAGAAGTATGATACGCGTTACTTCTGGCATTACAGCTCGGAGGACATAACCAGCGTCAACCAGGCTTTAGATCTGCTTCAATCCAGCCGGGGCGATGACAAGCGGACGCCATTGTATTGGTCCCATCCCACGGTGACAGGTCCGTTCTATTCCTGGGCGGCCGCGATTGTGCCGGAGAATACGATGCGCGTGTATTCGGACCAGAATCTGGCGCGACTGATCCAGGATCGAGGAGTGTTGATCAACCACGTCTACCTCTCGCGCGTGCCGAAGTGGAAGACCTCCGGGGCTTTCCTGAAGCGGGACCCGCAGGGAGAACTCGTCATCCAGCCGGGCTTTGACCAATTGTTGAAAAAAATGGCCAGCCTGCGGGATCAGAAAAAGCTTTACCTGGCCACCGTCCGCGAGATGATGGACTACTGGCTGGCTCTGGAGCAAGTCAGATTCGAATATGATCCAAACGGCTCCATCCATGTTTACAATGACGGTGAAAAGAAAATCTCCGGCCTGTCAATGGCCGTACGGGCAACGGAGGTATGGGTAAATGGGAAAAAGCCTCCTCAGAAGAATGACCAAGGAGACCTGATTTTTTGGTTTGATCTGGAGCCGCATGCCAAGGCCGTGATTAGCAGTGGACCTGCGGCTCAATCGTCAAAGTGATTGGTTTCGGTCAGGATTCTCAAAAAGAAAAAATCAGGAAGGACATAGGAAGCCGGGAGACGGTGCACAAGAAATTTCCATTCGTTTTGGTCCCAACGATGGTGGGGGCGAGAAAGCGAAGGAGGGTGCCGCGCCCGGCTTTTTTTCCTGAATCGTCTGATTCGCCGAGGTGTTTTTCCTTTTACGTACAAATAGAGCTGCTCCATTTTTTCGGTCCAACGCTCGGAGGACCATTGCTGTCTCCCGTATTCCCTGGCATTGTTCCTAAGAATGATTCTCATTTATTGAAAGTTGAGGCTTGACAATATCTAAGCGGCCCTGTATTATCAGAAACGAATAGATAATAATTCTCATTATCATCTTCAGGGGGATCTATACATATGAAACGTGGAAAACTGACTGCTTCGATTCTGACAGCCGTAATGGCGGCGGGACTGCTTGCAGGGTGCGGAAGCAGTGGAGCGAGTACAGGAACAGATACAGCAAATCAACAACAGGCAAACACCGGAACACCTGATGCAAAGCAGAGTCAAGATCAGGTGGTGAATGTTTATACGGCACGTCACTATGAAATTGATGATAAATTAATGGAAGCCTTCACCCAAAAAACAGGCATTAAAGTCAATATGGTCAAAGGAAAAGCGGAAGAGCTGATCGAGCGTCTGAAACGCGAAGGGGAGAGCACGGAAGCTGACTTGTTTATCACCGTAGACGGCGGCGTGTTGAATACCGCGAAGGAAAATGGCGTTCTACAGCCTGTGCAATCCGAGGCCATCGACAAGCATGTGCCCAAACAGCTCCGCGACAAAGACAATGAATGGATCGGGATTGCCACTCGCGCTCGCGTGATTGCCTATTCCAAGGATCGTGTAAAGCCAGAACAGCTCTCGACTTATGAAGACCTGGCGACTGATAAATGGAAAGGCAAAGTATTGGTACGCTCTTCGACCAGTCTGTACAACCAGTCCCTGCTGGCATCCTTCATCGACCTGAACGGCGAGGAGAAGGCGGAGGAGTGGGCAAAAGGGATCACGGCCAACTTGGCGCAAGAGCCGAAAGGCGGCGACCGTGACCAGGCCAAAGCGATTGTAGCCGGTGTCGGCGATGTGGCCATCATGAACACCTATTACGTCGGACTGATGGTAAATTCCAAAGATCCGGAAGAAGTGAAGGTCGGCGAAAGCATCGGCGTATTCTTCCCGAATCAGGAGACGACAGGCACGCATATCAACATCAGCGGAGTGGGTCTGACCAAGCACAGCAAACACAAGGAAAACGCCGTCAAACTGATGGAATTCCTGACAGATAAAGAAGCACAGAGCATGATCTCGCAGGAAAACTATGAGTTCCCTGTAAATGCGGAAGCGGAGATGCCGGAGCTTTTGAAATCCTGGGGCACGTTTAAAGCGCAAGAGATTGATTTTGCGAAGCTGGGAACAAACAACAAAAAGGCACTCGAAATCTTTAACAAAGTAGGCTGGAAGTAAATATGAGCAGACACGCATTCCTGCAAGCCATAAAACGGAACAGGAACGGGTGGATGGCACTCAGTCTGGTTGGGGTAGCAATTGTATTGCTGCCCAACCTTTATATTCTCTTGAATCTGTTCCAAAAGCCAAACGAAAACTGGGAGCACATCAAAGAGTTTATGCTGAAAGAATATGTGCTCCAGTCGCTTTGGCTTGTTCTGTTTACCGGCCTTTTTACGGTCATGATCGGGGTGACGCTCGCCTGGCTGATGACGGCGTATGATTTTCCAGGGAAACGCCTCTTTCGCTGGGCTTTTGTCTTGCCGCTGGCGATCCCACCCTATATCGGGGCGTACACCTACAGTACGATGCTCAGTTACACGGGAGCCGTGCAAAAGCTGCTGCGCAATCAGTTCGGCTTGACCCTGGATCAGAAGTATTTTGACTTCATGTCGATGAAAGGGGCCATCTTCGTTTTTACGATGTTCCTGTTTCCGTACGTCTACATGATTACCAAGACGTTTCTGGAGCGGCAAAGCGCCTCTTACATTGAAAATGCCCGGTTGCTTGGCAAAGGCCCTGTCCAAATCTTCTTTCAGGTCGTTCTTCCTCTCTCGCGCTCCGCGATTGTCGGGGGCGTGAGTCTTGTTGTGTTTGAGGTCTTGAATGATTTTGGCGTGACCAGCTATTTCGGGATCAGCACTTTTTCCACGGCGATCTTTCAGACCTGGTTTGGCATGTATGATCTGGATTCGGCGATTCGACTGGCAGCCTTTCTGATGGTAGCGGTGATCGGCCTGTTTATTCTGGAAAAATACTTGCGAAATCGTCAGAAGTTTAGTTCCTCGACAAGCAAGGTAAGACCGCTCACGCCGAAAAAAATGGGGCGGTTTTCCGCAGGACTCGCTTTTGTCTTTTGTTTCCTGATCTTTGCCTGTTCGTTTCTCATCCCGTTTGTGCAGTTGCTCGCATGGGCCAAGCTCACGTATGCCCATGTCCTGAATCGCGGCTTCGCCCAGCTGGTGTCCAACACGCTGGTCGTGTCGCTGATCGCAACGGCCATCGTCGTGTTTTTTGCCGTGATCGCAGCCAACGTCAGCCGCATCAAGCAATCCTTCTTTTCCAATATCGCAGCCAAGCTGATCGCGATGGGATACTCTGTCCCGGGGGCGGTTATCTCGATCGGGGTTTTGGCCGTCTTTATCTCGCTGGATAAAAGTCTGGCCGGGGTGTATCGATCACTCGGCTGGGGCGATCAAAAGCTCGTGCTCAGCTTGTCCATTGTGATGCTGATCGTGGCCTATGTGATCCGCTTTATGGCGATTGGCTTCAACTCGGTGGAGACGGGTTTTGAGAAAGTCGGGAAAAAATATTACGAGGCCTCCCGCATGCTCGGGCTGGGCATGACGCGCACCTTTTTTGCCGTCGATCTGAAAATGATCAAAGGCGCGATTCTGAGTGCGGCTGTCCTCACGTTTGTGGAGATTATCAAAGAGCTGCCGCTTACCCTGCTGCTGCGTCCGTTCAATTTTGAAACGCTGGCGACCAAGACGTATCAGTACGCCAATGACGAGCAGATTATAGAGGCGTCCATTCCATCCCTGTTGATTATTGGCATCAGCATGATTACTGTACTCGTATTCCAACGATTCGGAGAGGAGAAGAAAGAGCGATGAGCTTCTGTGAAATCAAGGAACTCTCTTTTTACTACCCCAAGGCAAAAGAAAAGACCATCCAGGACTTCACGCTCACGATCTCCCAGGGGGAAATCGTCGGGATTTTGGGACAGAGCGGCAGCGGCAAAAGCACCTTGCTGCGTCTGATTTCCGGATTGGAGGAGCCCGCGGGCGGTTCGATCACGATTGCAGGCAAGACGGTGGTAGATGGGCAGCGCTTTGTGGAGCCGGAGGAGCGCGGTGTGGGGATGGTGTTTCAGGACTATGCCTTGTTCCCTCATCTGACCGTGGCGCAAAACATCGTGTTCGGTCTTCATCGCCTCTCGCGCAAAGAACGGAAACAACGCTTGGCGGAGATGCTGGAGCTGGTCCAGCTGACCGGCTTTGAGAATCGCTATCCGCACGAGCTGAGCGGAGGACAGCAGCAGCGTGTAGCCCTGGCCCGTGCGCTTGCTCCCAAGCCATCCGTCCTGTTGATGGATGAGCCGTTCAGCAATCTCGATGCAGATTTGAAGGAGCGGATCAGGGAGGAGCTGCGTGATATATTGAAGCTGGCCCAGATTACCTGTATTTTTGTGACGCATGATAAGGAAGATGTGAAGGCGATCTGTGATCGCACGGTTGTGATGGGAAGAGGGGCGTAGAGCCCCTCTTAGTTCTTTTTCAAGTCTATTTGTAAGAGATATCAGCCGTTCCACTTAAAGTGCCCGTATTGGAATTAAAATCGAATCCAAAATAATAATTTTTGCTTTCGTTTAGATTATAAAATCTTATTTTCTCAACGGTACCGGCTGTACCCTTCCAGTTCGTAACACTCTTACCCGTACTAAGGTCATAGCAGTGGATCGTATACGTAGCGCTTTTACCGTAATCTTCATTAATATCAGTTTCTACATATAACTCACCCTTTGGACTGGGCTGGAAATAATAGTTTGTATATAGCAGGGAGCGTAAGTTATATATATTAGCCGTGTAGGTACCTTTCCGATCTATATTCCAAAATTCTGTCGGTACGTCTTTAGAGAAAGGTTGTATGGAATCATTTAAAGGATCATTTGCTCTCCGGGTATTTTTCGATACCTGTTCAGTAGAAACTTTTTCAGCTTGGGGGACACCATCATACTTATAAAAATCTTTAGGGTTATTCAAATCATCTACAAAACTTGAATTTGAATTTAGATGAACTTGTGTTCCTACTCGTTCCGCTTTTGGTGACTCAAACGGAGAAGCATGTGCGGATAATGAGATGGCTGAAACGAAAGCCAACGATACACCCATCGCAAACCACGACTTTTTCTTCATTAAGATCCCGCTCCTTGTATATTTTTTACAGTACTTTTACCACGACGTGTGCAACCATTAAAAGATCATCTCCCCCCTCTACATTTCCCTACATTATGGAAGTAGTTTAAACCTCATAGCTCTGAAAGGCTCCAGGATGGTAGTAACAAACTTCCTAATAGTAGCGTCTATATATAACGACGCGACACGACGAAATCTAACGAAAAAATAGTAAAAATTTTGTATTATTTACATGGGGTGATTGATTGATCAGAATGACACCGTTTGTGGCGCAATCCGTTTTGAGATAAGATGAAAAACAGAGGGAGGTGTTGCGCGTGAAAAGTATAAAACCGGGTCGTGGGCCGTCTGCCGTGGGGGCTGCGGGAAGTCTTGCCATGGTCGCTTTTGGGATTTTTTGGACGATTATGGCTTTTGCGATGACGAGAGATGCCCCATTTCCGCTAGTCGGAACCATTTTTCCGCTGTTCGGTATTATATTCGTGGGGATCGGCATTTTTCAAGCGATTTATCATTACAAGAATGCGACCTCCAAAGAACGGATGTCTTTATTTGATATCACGGATTCCAGGGAAGAAGGCGATCCCCTGAATCGTCTATACGGGAAGCAAATCGTCGACGAAATAGTCGATGAGACAGAGGAAAAGGAATCTGGCGGGGAAAAAGCCTTTTGTCCTTACTGCGGCGAGCGAGTAAAAAAGGAATATCAATACTGCTCAAGCTGTGGCAAAAAATTGTAAGTCGGCTTGCACACTGTAATCGAGAAGTCCTCCTGCATCTTTGCAGTGTGTTGAGGGACTGCGGTGATCAGGAGGGCTTCGGGGGATATGAAACCTTTTCTTTCAGGTACTATTGTTGAGAATTCTGATTGGATCGAATGCCGACTTTTTTGACGTTCATGAGCAGAAAAGCAGTAACGGTAAAGAGAACTCCCATGATGAAAAGCGGCGTCCTGCCCTTGCCTTCATGATTTCCTGCGCGTACCGCTCCGCCAGCTTCGGCGTGAGCGTTTTCTTCTGTTTGGCGCCAATTGCTGCCGAACTTTTGCTCATAATGCTCATGCAAAAGTGGCTGGAGTTCAGCGAGAGTGGATACAGAGGGACTTATGATTTTCGCGATATCGTTCAGCGGGCGAATTTGGCTGCGCGCTGGATCGCTGGCATTTGGGGAAAAGGCGTACCAGGAATTTGTGGGACCGTCCTCGATCACGCCTTCTCCTGCTTTTACATCCTCCAGCGCAAGCGCCACGTCTTTGCCATACCCGATGTTCGCAAGCGAATAGGTACCGTCCTCCTTTTGATAGAGACTGATGGCCAGGCGGGGAATTCCGTTTTGATAAATCCCGGCAATCCATAAGTCTGACGGCTCTGCGGCATAGCTGTCGGCTGGTTGGCTCCCGTGCAGAAACTCTGGCGTAAAAGCCAATACAGGATGGAGAGGGCCGAAGGAGATATTGCCGATCTCGTTCTCCAGGCCGTAGCGGGTCGGGTCATCCAGCGTCTCGTAGTAGCTTTGAAAAATCTGTGGGAACTGTTCTTTCGCAAATTTCTGGGCATCGGCAGGCGCGGCGAAATCCTTTGCCAGAGCAGCGATGCCTGTACAGACCAAAAGGACTGTGATCATAAGAGTAAAAACAAGGTATTTGAACATGCTCTCCTCCATATGGGATCGATGATTGCCATAAAAGATAGGTTCGACATCATGGTAAAAAATTCCTTTTATAGACGCCATATTTCCATTCTCTAACAAAATGTTTCCCGTACAATCAGACAAGGTTTGTCCCATCAATGTCAGTGCGACCATAAAAACGCCCGGCTTTTTAACAGAAACGGAATCGTCGCATAGCCGGGCAAATTGTATTTAGTGATGGGCCTCTGCAGTCTTCAGCGATCATCCGATAGACGGACCTGCGAGGGGCGATGAGTGGTTGCGGGAACCCGCCCAGCCTACACTGACCGTTTTTTCACCAAATCAAACGTATCGTGCTGGCAAAGGGGGCATCCGTTCATTTTTAACCTTTCAATCGTCGGAAAATCCTGCTGAAACCCAACCTGTATGCTTCCCTCGCATCCGCGGCAGCGGTAGGTCCGCAGCGTTCGTTTTACCTCGCCGGTGTAGAGCGCTTCATCAAAGCTTCCTTTTATCCGGGGGAGGGTCTGCTCTGTCGTTTTTAAAACGATCATCTGACCACGGTTGCCGATCATCTCTGCTCCCTCATACTCATTAAAATGAGGAATCACCTCGGTGACGACCAGCCCCATCCGGATAAACTCGCGCTGCATATCCAGCATAAACTCAGGTGATTTATGGGCAAACGACAGATAAATCGGCAGCCCCTTCTTTTTCTGCAGTACACTGATCCCGCGTGAGACAAAAAGGCTCATCCCCGGGAGTGTGTACGGAGGGTCGGTAAAAAAGCAGTCAAACGTCCCGATCTGCTTCGGGGAAAGCGGTTGACGGAGATCCGCACGGGTGCAGGTAATCGGCAGCCCTTCACGGGTCGCCAATTCCGCAATATAGCGTAGAAAGCGCTCATCAATATCAACGACCGTAATGCTTGCCTTGTTTTCCCACTGCTGCGGGAATAACCGCTTGAGCAGCAGGCCGAGCGAGACGCTGACCAGATCATCGTCGCCGACACAGAGAATTCGTCCGCCGACAAGCGCATGTTCGCGCAGGCAGAGAATGGCTCGCTTCAAACTCGTTTCTGGGGTGCATTTCGATTGGTCGATCTGTACATCTACCTGTGGGCGGCCTTCGAGTAATGGATGGAGCTGCGCGAGTATATCAGCGAGCTCCTCCCTCCAATCCATTTCAGCATTCATCAGCTTGCGGTACAAGCCGATGTCGAGGCCGTCAAACCCTCGCTTTTTTTCCAGAAACGCAGTTCCATCCGCTGTGCAGCTAACTCCGCGATCCTGACGAAGCGCCCCCAGCTTGATCAGCTCCTTTTTGATGGCGGCTGTAACCGGAACAGGCAGCAGCAGCTTGCGGGCCAATTCTTTGGTGGAAGTGCCGGGGTGCAGGTAGCATTCCAACAGCAGCTTTTCGATGGCTTGCGGTCCTTCCTGGAGTCGTACCTGTTTGCTTGTCAGTTCGATATAATTTTTCAATGGAATCACTCGTTTCATCGATATTTTTGCAAAACAAAAAAGGCAGAAGAGGAACTCAGCGTCCATCTTCTGCCTTTTGAAAAGGGGTTGACCGAAGACATATGTCAAAGGGCACAGCAAAGAAACGTGTGCTGCTTTTGAACATACCTGTAAACAAACAAAGCCGTGCGTAAGAGCACGGCCGTCTGCAGTCAACAATCGAAAGATATGGTAAGGGATGCCGGTTCTTAACTAATTGGGTATCCCCTGACTTTTCCATCACAAATAACCCACAAAAATTCGTGGTTTTTTGCAAAGTGAATCAGGAAAATCCCCTATCAAATTTGATTAGTTAAGAACCAACGCGGACATCAAGACATCCCCTGTTTTTTAGATTTATCCCTATTATTATAGGGCAGGTGGAATGGGAAATGCAAGCAAACAGTCCAGACACCCGATCCCTTTACACGGGAGGCAGATAAGGATAACTTTAAATGTGAGTGTTTTTCATGAGCGAGAACTGAGCTTGCAAACAAATTTAAAGGGAGCTAGGGAAAATGAATCCAGATAACAAAGCAGCCGCTTCATTACCGCCTGCCGCAGTCGGACAGAGTGGTGCGAGCGAGCGTATCCTTGTCATGGTCTCTGTGCCGCCTGAACGCGACGCAGTTTTGCGAGGATTAGGCGGCGACGGCAGATTTGACGTTCGGATAGGGGGAGTCGGAGCGGTTGCGGCAGCGGTCAGTACCGCGAAAATACTGGCAACGAATGCTGCGTACCGCCTCGTGATTTGCGCCGGCATCGCTGGCGGCTTCGTCGGCAGGGCAGAGATAGGCTCGCTGGTTGTGGCCGACGAGATCATCGCAGCGGATTTGGGCGCAGAGACAGCGGAAGGCTTTTGCAGCGTGGACGAGCTGGGCTTCGGCTCTGCCCGGGTGCAGGTTGATGCCACATTGGCAGCACGTATGACGGAAAAGCTGCAAGCTGCAGGGTTGTCCGTCTGTATGGGCCCGATCTTGACCGTCTCCACGGTGACGGGAACAGCTGAGACAACGGCAGAGCTGGCTGCCCGCGTACCAGGAGCAGCAGCGGAGGCCATGGAAGGCTACGGGGTGGCATCGGCTGCGAAAAGTGAAGGTCTGCCCGCCCTGGAAATCCGCGCCGTCTCCAACGCTATCGGCCCGCGCGACCGCGAAGCCTGGCGCATCAAGGATGCGCTGAATGCACTAGAATCAGCATGCCACGTATTACGGGAGGTACTATCATGAAGATTGCATTTTCACCATGTCCCAACGACACCTTTGTCTTTCACGCCTGGGTCCACGGACTGATCCCCGGAGCCCCGCAGCTTGATGTGATGTATGCCGATATCGACATTACCAACGGTCTTGCGGCGAGCGGAAAAGGGCCGGAGGTGCTCAAAGTTTCTTATGCCGCATTGCCCTGGCTGTTGTCCGAGTACGCCCTGCTACCCTGCGGCGGTGCACTCGGCCGTGGCTGCGGACCGCTTGTTTTGACCAAAGGAGGCGAGGAGGCGGCTGATCCTGCCGTGCTGTCCGGCAAACGGGTGGCAGTTCCCAGTGAGCGATCCACCGCCTATCTGCTGTTCCGTCTCTGGGCCGCCCAAAATGTACCGGGCGGGGTGGGAGAAATCGTGGTCATGCCGTTTCACGAGATCATGCCTGCCGTTCGCGACGGTCTGATTGACGCGGGGCTGGTCATTCATGAAGCGCGCTTTACCTATCCGCAATACGGGCTGACCCTGCTCGCGGACATGGGAAGCTGGTGGGAAAAAGAGACGAACCTGCCGATCCCGCTCGGCGCGATTATCGCCCGCCGCAGCCTGGATTTGGACAAGCTGGCTGAGTGGACCCGTGCCTCTGTCGAATACGCCTGGGCCCATCCGGAAGCATCCCAAGCGTATGTCATGAGTCACGCACAGGAGATGGACCCCGAGGTGGCCAAGGCGCATATCAACCTGTACGTCAACAGCTTTACAGCCCAGTTGGGAGAAGACGGCTACGCAGCGGTCGAAGCGCTTCTCGGCCGGGCTGCCGAAGAAGGGCTGGTTCCCCGGTTTGATCTGGCAGCCCTTCGCAGCTAGGCTGGCTGAGGTTTTTGCTTTCGCTTGTCTGTGTCGTTCCAGAGGAGATTGATTTCGTTTCCATTTAATGGATAAATGATATGGCGTTGCATAATTGCTGAAAAGGCGCCAGCAGCATTTCCCACGAACTGCTGCCGGCGCCTTCTTTTCATTGCGGTCTGACGTCGCCAGCTTTTTTCTGTGAAAAGCGTCCCCTCTCTGATCGCCTGCACAGGTTAACATTTTTGTTACCCGTCGAGAGGGGAAAACGGTCATGAGCGTTTTGTACAGAAAAAAAGGGGAGTATCCGATTTTGTAGAATACTCAACGATATCAAACTGGCAAATGGAGCGATCTCATGCACAGATTCATGATTGGCTTGTACGGCGGCTTTGACCTGAAAAAGTACCAGCGAGATTTTCGCAGCGGTTTCTTTGGCATCGAAGCCTGTCTGTTTTCTGAACCGGAAGAGATTACCCGCCTTGCCGAGGAATCAAAGCGGCAGGGTTTTCAGATCGGGATTCATTTTCCTTTGCGCGCGGGTCATTCGAGGCTAAGGGACGCCCTGTTCCTTTCGCCGGATGCTTCGGCGCATCAAGAGGCTTATGCCTATATCGAAAACGAACTGGCCTTTGTCGCCAGCAGACTGCAGCCCGCCTATGTCTTGTTTCACTATCCCAAGCCTGTGATACTGGACGACAGGGTCAACTGGGAGAAATGGCGATTTTATGATGCGTCTGAATATCTATTTGAAAGTACCTACAGCTTGGAGATGTTTCAGGAAAAAAGTGAAGCGCTGTTTCAATGGCTGACGGAGAAAAGCAGGCAGTATGGATTTGTTCCAATCCTGGAGCTGGACGCGCTGAATCGCTATGTCTATGAGACAGACGTGCTGGAGAATCTCTTGTTGCGCTATCCAGCCATCAAGCTTTGCCTGGATACGGGCCGCCTCTTTTGGCAGGAAAAAATAGACCCGTACTTTCAGACGCTCCCTGTCATCAGCCGATACGCCAAATATGCAGCCGTCATTCATTTGTGGACGATGCAAGTGACAGAGGGGACCAAAGTCAAGCAAATGCGTCACCCGGTTTTGCCCGGGCAATCGCCCGAAGAGGGCTGGGCTCCGATTGAACAGTATTTGAATATCATTGCCCAGGAAAACAACCAGGTGCGCATCATGTTCGAGCATCAGTCCACTCTTGTCACGGACGAACAGTTGGACGTCTGCTATGCATGGGTAGCGGAGATTTTTCAGAAGCATGCGGCTGCCGGTGTTTCCCGGGAAAAAAGGAATATGCGATAAACAGCCGTTTCACGCGCTAGAAGGAAGAAAGAAGGGGGAGCAAAACGTAACCATGAATCCAATGCAACGGGCAGCCCTGTTGGTCTGCATCATGATGAGTCTCGTCGGCTGCGAGGCCGAACAGACATTACCGAAAGCCAAACAAGGGTCTTTTGCCCGAAGTGAGTATTATCCGGTGGTATCTGATCCTCAAAAGGCCACCTACTACCAACCCGTTGAAATTGATCAAGTCCTGCCGCATTTGCCGCAATCACTCAAGCAACATCTCAATCTGATCGACCCGGGCCAACTGCCATTTCCAGTAGAAAAACCAACGGCCTTTCTGGTGCAATTTCAATCTGGAGGGAAAGAGAAGCTCCAACACCAGCTGCAGTTGACCTATTTGCGCGAAAAGGATGAGTACGGGCGCGAGGGCAACGAATTTTTTATCATCCGAATGACAGAAGTGGGCGAAAATCCTTTTGCGCTCATGAAAGAAATTCAGCCGGGTCTGGATACATTCGGCAACAAAATCGAAGTGGAGCCGCTTCGGGAGGATGTGCCGATGTACCACCACATTATCCAGACCAACAGCTCGCCGGTGTACACGTACTATGTGTGGAATGAAAAGGAAAAGCAAGTAAATCTGCTGGCTACCCGGGCAAACGAGATCGATTTTTACCACGATGGGGTGTGGTATCAAATCGCCTATTTGATCAATGGAAACCAGGTGGATGAGCAGGTGCAAAAACAGATGGTGGAGCTGGTCAAGCACATGATCAAATAAGTGCGTACAGGGAGTGTCACCTATTTTCGACAGGTGTTCACACCCAAAATTTTGTAAAACAAGCAGGTGCCGGCCAGACCTGTCAGCAGCAAAACAACACCCAACAGACCCGCGTATTTCCACGGCCCTGTCGCCAGCCAGAACATTGAGAGGAAAGCGGTCCCGCTCACCACTCTGGTCACGCGATCCAAACGTCCGAGATTTCTCATGTCTTTTCTCCCTCCTGTATTTTCGTACAATCCCATTGTAGGGGAGGAGGGAGGAAGGCTTCCGTGATCTTGTCACTTTACTTCCAGCTTCATACGCAGTCCCGCCTGATCGAGAATATACATTTTGCCGCGCCCCAAGCGCACCCATCCAAGCTGCTCAAATTTCTTCAGGACCCGGCTGACCACCTCTCGGGCCGTCCCCAACTCCTCAGCGAGAGACGCATGCGTGACATACAGAGGGCCGTCCAAGCGACCCGCAGCTTTACGCAGAAGCAAACTGGCCACCCGGTGCTCCATGGAGTGAAAGCTCATCTCTTCAACCATGCTGGTCACAGAGACCATTCTCCGCACAAACAAGCGGTAAATGAACTGCCTCAGCTCTTTATACGTGTCCATCCAGCGGGTAAAAAGGGAGATGGGCAGCACCAGCACCTCCGTCTCTTCTTCGGCTTCGGCAATGGCTTCATAGCCGGTTTCCCCCAAGATGCTGGCCATCATGATGACGCATATTTCGCCGCCTTTCACCCGATAGAGGGTCAACTCCTTGCCGGACGGACTGATTTTGTAAATGCGCACACATCCCTTCAGCACAAAGGAGGCATGTGTAAACATATGGCCCTCTCCCATCAGGGGTTGAGCGGGAACGGACAGGATCGAGGCCTCTGCACGCCCCCATACCTCTTTCGGTACGGAGGAGAAGCAGGGAAAAGCAGACGTGATTTTTTCTATCTGTTCGGGGCGCATCAGGAGATCAATTCCTTTCTGGCCGCATCATTCGTTCTGGCCTTGATCGCTTACTCCACCAGCATGTGCCGCAGTCGAAGCAGGTAATTTTCCTCTATCCCGCACGCTTTCATCAGATAATCCTCAACCGTTCCATACTCTTTCAAAACGGCAGTAAGGCTATCCTCCAGATAGTCGCGGCGCACTTCCATCAGCGGCTTCATCCGTTCCGGAGAGATCTGGAACAAACTCATCCAGCGAATATACCTCTGGATTTTTTGCATGCGGGGCTGAATCAAATCGTTCGAAAACAAATAATCATCCAGCACTGTCTGGTAGGGAACGCCGGCCAGAAGCTGAATCAAGGCAGAAAGATAGCCGGTCCGGTCCTTGCCGCCCGTACAGTGAATCAGTGCGGGAAGATGGTCTTGCTCGGCAAGCAGGGTGATGATTTCCTTGACTTGGCCTGTCCGTTCAAAGGCCATCCGGTGATAAAAATCTTTCATAATGTGCTCGAAATTCAGATCATTGGATTTGCTTACCAGCAGCTTGAAAAAATCCAGCCGGCTCATCTCCTGGCTTTCGTGATGGATCGGGATGCTCACCTGGTGAATGCCGGTATGGGCAGGGACGCGATCCGGCTTTTGTTTCCGTTCCGTTTGCGTCCGCAGATCGCAGATGACCTTGATTTGATGCGTTTGAAGTCTGCCAAGGTCGCCGGCAGACAAGCGTGAAAGCTCATCGGAGCGAAATAGAATGCCTGTTTTCATGTTGCGGCCATCTGTTGTGGGGAGACCGCCGATATCGCGGAAATTGTATAAACCGTCAAAGGCGATTGCTCTGTTTGTCATAGTCATGGTTTTCTCTCTCTCCTAATGGTTTGTCTAGTTTGCTTAGTCGTCAGTCTGGTCCGTATTGATGATCGCCAGCACCTGATGGTCTTCCCATTTGCCATTGATCTTTACGTTTTCTCTGGCGATCCCCTCCTTTTGGAAGCCCGCTTTTTCCAATACCTTGATGGACGCAGGTTAGTCGGCATACTCCCGCAATGGCGTGCAGGTTTGAAAATAAAAACACCACAGAACGCCCCTGTGATGTAACGTTTGCACGTATCTCTATCTCAGGGACGTTACTGTGGCGTTATCATAGCAATTCACGCTTCTGAATGCAATATTTGGAAGATTTCTAATCACGTACGTATTCGCTCTGCAACATCCCCATATGGCAAATGTCATGCCATTGTCCGTCGCGAAAGACGCTTTGTCTGGAGCGGCCTTCATGCGTAAATCCGAGTTTTTCATAGAGGCGTATCGCTTTTTCGTTAAATGAAAAAACACGGAGGGACACCCGGTGCAGATTCAACTCCAGAAAGGCGTAATCGAGCAACAGCTTTAACGCTTCTGTGGCGTAGCCTTTGCCCCAAAACTCTTTTTCGCCCAGGTCAATGATGCATTCAGCATTGCGATTTTTCTCATCGAGCTGGATCAGCGAAGTGATGCCGATCGGATTGGCGGAGGCCTTGTCGATGATCATGTAGCTTTTCCCGGAGCTTGAGCCCAAAATCACGTTTTGCACAAAAGCGGCGGTCTCTTCCAAGGTAAACACGTCCAGCGACAGGCTGGTGGTTTTCATCACCGCGGGGTCATTTCTCCACGCATGATAAATGCTTGCATCATCAGCAGTAACTTTGCGAAAACAGATTCTGGCAGATTCAAACATATGGAAACCTCTTCCTCCTTTTTGTACGCGGACATATTTTACTTGGGTGAGTTTTCATCTGTTGGGGACAGCATCGCTTGCAGGGAAAACAACAGCACCTCTATTTGAGCAGGTACGTTTGTCCGATGAGGTCCCATGTGAAACGAGTCCAGCATCAGTCCATCGATGAACGACACCAGATAATGAGCAATCGAATCCACTGGTTGCTGGGGCTGCAGCTCGTTTTTGGCCACCCCTTGCTGGAAAAATTCGATGAGGACCTCCACAATCCGCTCATAACGGGCATGCAAATAAGAGGAGCCTTCGCTCGGTTTCTGGTTATGCATGGACAAGAAAAACTCTGTATTGGCCAGCAACAGGGAGTGCTCAATTCCCTCAATCAGCGTTTGTTGCTTGTACACCCATCTTTTTAGCTGTTGCCAAGCTGTGCAGGAATCATCGGGGAGAAAAAGCTGAATATCGGTCTGATCGTCGCTGCGCAGCAATTCCAGATAGACATGCTCGATATTCTCAAAATAGGCGTACAGGGCTCCTCTGGAAACACCAGCCTCTTCCATGATGTCTTGCATGGTAGCCCGGGTATATCCTTTCCTGACAAAAATGCGTCGGGCTGCCTGGAGCAATTCCTGTTTTTTTCGCGTTTTATACGCATCGCTTACGCGTGGAGCCACAGGGAGATCACCTCCTTTTTATAAAATAGACACGATTGTCGTTTTTATTATAAACGACAGTCGTGTCTATTTTCAACCTCATCGGCTTTCCTTTTGCACAAACAAAAAAGGGGCCATCATCAGTGGCCCCCTGCTCTAGGAAAGATCAGTTGATTTGCTTTTGGAAGGGAGGAAGCGTCGCTCCACTTTTTCATAAACAGACAGCAAGCTCGCAACGAATGAGAGCTGAGGTATGACCAGATAGGCGATGCACGCGGACAGGATACCCAGCAGTGCCCCGACAACTACGTCGACCGGATAATGCACGCCTACCAAGATCCGGGAAATGCCTACGCATAGCGCCAGGAGAACCCAAAGCCAGCCTTCTCTTTTTCGCACGAACAGAAAGGAAAAGCACATGGAAAAAAACAGGATCGTATGGTCACTCGGAAACGAGTTATCAATGCTGTGTTGGATCAACTGGTTGACATCCGGCAAAACGGCAAAGGGCTGTTGATGGGAAAAGAAGTGACCAGCCACGCTTGCAAACACTTCTGCGATCACGAAAGCAGCCACTGCCTGGATTACCATCATCCTGTTTTGCTTGGTCCGTGTGAACCAGTATACGATGAGGCCCAAGCCTAAAAGAAACATGGTGTACTCGGCCATAAAAATGGCGGCAGGGTTTAGAAACGCATACTCTTTTCCAAGGTCATTGATAGAGCGAAAAAGCTCAAGATCGTACTGTACGAGAGACATTCGATGATTCCTCCAGTCTTGCAAAAAATAGCTGTGTGTCACATTCAAAAGACACAGGAGCAGACCCGGTCTGTGATCTACTTTAGCGAGGATCTAGCGGTTGTAAAATCGATCTTTCTTACAATCGGGATGCTTAACCTTACATTTTTGTAAGGTTTGGCTGCATGAAACCATAGGAGAACAAAAGCATAATCGGTTTTGTTACAAAAAGCAAGCCGGACAGCATAAAATGACTGTCCGGCTTATACAGCAGGACTGGAGAGATGGAAAAAATTACGGAATAGACGGGGCTGGATCGAGGCAAGCTATATGTTGACGTGAAACCAAAAGGTTTTATATAATCAAAAAGCGAAACCAAAAGGTTTTATTTCGAATAAAAGGAGAATGAACATGAGCGCAGATCAACAACAAGGATTGCCAGCTATCAAGCATACCGTGACGATTGAAGCCCCGATTCAAAAAGTATGGGATACCGTTTCAACTGCGGAGGGTATTGCCTCCTGGTTTATGCCGAACGATTTTCAGGCAGAAATTGGATACGAATTTCACATCCAATCGCCATTTGGCCCGTCACCTTGCAAAGTGACCGAGCTGACGCCGCCTCATCGCCTCTCTTTTCTCTGGGATACAGATGGATGGTTTGTTACCTTTGAATTAAAAGAAGTGGGGGACAAGACGGAATTTACCCTGATTCACGGTGGATGGAAGCAACCAGATACCCTCGTACCCAAAGCCAAAGAAGATGCGGCGGTCATTCGCGATCGCATGGACCAAGGTTGGGCAGGTATCGTACAGAAGCTGAAAAAGGTTGTGGAGGGCTAAGTGTTGCCCGCAGCTCAAAAGCACGATGTGTTTCAAGCGATTGCGGACCCCACCCGCAGAGAAGTCCTTCGATTGCTGGCTGGCTCAGAGTTGCCGATCTCCGCGATCACGGCTCACTTTCCTATGAGCCGAACAGCCGTCGCCAAACATCTGCAGGTACTGACCGATGCGAAGCTGGTCAGCGGGCGAAAGGCAGGCAGGGAAAAATTGTACCGGCTACATCCGGAGCCTTTGCAGGAGTTGCAGCAATGGCTTGCCTTTTACGAGCAGTTTTGGACAAACAAGCTCTCGATGCTCAAGCATATTGTGGAAGAGAAAGAAGAGAGCAGGCTGAGAGTCGTAGCGCCTGAGGAAGATGAGCAGGCGAATCGGGAATAGATCAACGGTACAGTGGACAGCCTCAAAAAAGCAATCGAAGAGAAATCGATGAAAGCTGGACATGCTATCATTGTTATAAGTTTGCAGATTGGGCAATAATGAATGGATAAATTTGATTACTGGGAGATGATTTTAGTATGACAGTGCGCCTGTTTCCTTATCTCATCATGAATGGAAATGCCAAAGAAGCGATTGCGTTTTACGAAAAAGCATTGGAGGCACAGGTTGTATTCTCCACGAGCTTCGGCGATATGCCGGAAAATCCTGAGTTTACCATGCCTGAAGAAGCGAAGGGCCTTGTAGCACATGCTACCATTAAAGTGGGCGAAACCGACATGATGTTCTCCGATGCGTTCCCAGGTCAGCCTCACCAAATCGGGAATCAAGTCACCATCTGTGTCACCACCAACGACAAGGAAAAGGCCAAGCAGTTTTTTGATGCGCTGCAAGAAGGCGGTCAGGTGCAAATGCCTTTGCAGGAAACCCATTTTAGCCCAGCTTACGGCATCGTGACGGACAAGTTCGGCGTGACCTTCCAAATCTTTACCGAGGGACAGCAGCAATAAGTCTGTGCCGTATCGTATCGTGTTTAGGCAAAATCATGTGTATTTCTGGGGGAGTGATGTGATCACTCCTCTTTTTTGTGGTTCAGCGTAAGAATTTTCTACGTGTGTGAAAGAAAGAGTCGATGATCCTGGGCAATCTGCTATGATGAAAGGAAGTAAATGGGAGGTGCCCTGATGAAAACCAAAAAAGTGTATCATTACGACGCGTTTAGCACGATTCCCAACAAGGGAAACCCGGCGGGAGTGGTCTTGGATGGAGAACATCTCTCCGAAGAGGAAATGAGGGAGATTGCCGAAAAAGTAGGGTTCAACGAGACCTCCTTTCTTTTGCCATCTGACAAGGCTGATCTTCGCATCCGCTATTTTACACCCGGCCATGAGATGAATCTCTGCGGTCATGGTACCATGGCGACGTTGTATGCCTTGCGCGCCAGAGGTTTGCTGAGAGAGAAAACAGCGTTGACGATTGAGACAAAAACGGGGATATTGCCGATCCGCCTGCATTCTGATCCAGACGGCAGCTTCTCGACTACCATGCGGCAGGCTACTCCGCAGTTTGAACCGTTTCAAGGCTCATTGCAGGAGCTGGCGCAGTCCATCGGGATCGAAGAGAGTGATATCGATACAGATTTGCCTGTCATGTACGGAAGTACGGGCATCTGGACCTTGTTGGTTCCCGTGAAAAGCCTGGATGCCTGCCAGAGGATGAAGCCTCAGAATGAGCGGTTTCCGTCGATCCTGAAGGAGATGCCGCGGGCGTCCGTTCACCCGTTCTGCCTGGAAACCTACGATCCGCAGGCGCAGATGCATGCTCGCCATTTTTCCTCCCCCTTCTCTGGCACCGTGGAAGACCCGGTTACAGGAACGGCATCCGGAGTCATGGGGGCATATTACGCACAGTTTGTAAGAGGAGGAGTGGATTCGTCTCTGCGTCTGGTGGTTGAGCAGGGACTGGAGATCGGAAGGGATGGTAGAGTTCAGGTACATGTAAGCAGAAGTGGCGACCAGTACGAGATCGAGATCACGGGAACGGCGGTCTATGTGGATGAATTCGAGGTGTCGATCTAATATCTGGATCACTGGGCAGGGGGGCATGGAATGCGCTATAACGGTTCCGAATTTTACGATGATGACAACAACTTTGAGCAATACATGGAGCGGCGCAAGCGTCCGGAAAACGCCAACGATACGTTAGAAAAGCCGATTATCTGGGAGCTTCTCGGAGATGTGGCTGGCATGAACATCCTCGATATGGGATGTGGAGACGCCAGATTCGGGACTGAGCTTTTCCATCAGGGGTGTGCCGCGTATACGGGCATCGAAGGCTCACGGAATATGGTGGAGGCAGCGAAGAAGGTACTGGAGGGCTATAAGGGGACCGTCGTTCAGACCCGGATCGAGGATTGGGATTATCCCGCGGAGACGTTTGATCTCGTGGTCTCCAGACTGGTGATTCACTACATACAAGATGTGGACACTCTCTTCCGCCAGGTCCACCAGAGCTTGAAAGCGAACGGAAGGTTCATCTTCTCTGTCGAACATCCGGTCATCACCTCAACGCTGCAGCCTTCTGGCCTGCGAACAGATTGGGTGGTAGACAATTATTTTAAAGCGGGTTATCGCGAGCAGTCATGGCTGGGCGGCAACGTACGGAAGTATCATCGCACCATCGAGGATTATTTTACCGCCATGCAAAAGGCGGGCTTTGAGATTGGGCAGCTCAGAGAATCCAAGCCCGTACGCAAACATTTCATTCATGAGGAGACATACGAGCGGAGATTGAGAATTCCCTTATTCTTGTTCCTGGCGGGAACGAAGAGAGGGTAGCTGTCGATTCTTGCACATCACCCTGGAACGGCTGAAAGTGAAAAGAATAGCGAACAAAGAGGCGATGATCAATTGATTCTGGAAGCGGTTATGCTGCAAGTCAAAGATGGGATGGAACAAGAGTATGAAGAAGCGTTTCGTCAGGCGTCGAGCATCATCTCTTCGATGAAGGGGTATGTCAGCCATGAACTGCATCGCTGCATGGAGGTAAAGGGAAAGTACCTTTTGCTGGTGAAATGGGAGAGTCTGGAGGACCATACGATTGGCTTTCGGCAATCCCCCGAATACCAGGAGTGGAAAAGAGTACTGCACCATTTTTACGACCCCTTTCCAACTGTCGAGCATTTTGACAGGGTTTCGCTGTTCTGATTCATCTCCTACTGTCGAACATACAAGAAGCTCTCTTTCAATCACGGGAAGTAGAGGGAACGGTGTAAAGACAGGACTCAACAGCTCGGGATTGCTTCGCTTTTGAAGAAAAGAAGCCGTGAGTGATAAAACCGGAGGGACGATAGCACCCTCCATCAAACAAAGAAGGATAGAGTCTCAGAGAGGATGCTCTGACGGCTCTATCCTTTTCCTATGCCGAATCCTGACAAGAACATGTAGGCACATCCGTTATGTTTGTAGTTGGACAAGACGGGGGACGGCGGCGTTGTTTACCATGATATTTACCATGATGGGCGACGGGCCAAAGGATCAGCTCCTCGTGTTATTGACCGGGGTGCAAAATATTGGTGGCGCTAAGCAGATTTCCGTCCGGGTCTTTAAAACCGAATCCGCCGTACCCATGCTCAGGATGGATATTCAATGGACCTACGTCAACGTGCTTTTCCTGAAGCCATTGGTAAAAGTCTGTGAGGGAAGGTGTATAGAAGTCGATCACACTATGCACGACATCATTATTCGTGTTTCGAAAGGATAATCCTTGCTGTTCTTTCGTTTCGACGAGATAAATCGTAGGCACTCCCTTGGCGCCAAAGGTGAGCATCGCACTGTTTTGATCCTGAAAGTGAACATTCAAGCCAAAGATGTCCGTATACCATTCTACGGATTTTTGTACGTGTGACACCGGGATTTCTACAGTAGCGATATGGGAAACAAAGTGGGTCATGATTGTCCTCCTTGATTAAAATGTTCCTTTCTATATATTTGAGAGAAATCTCTTCTTTTCCTGTACATTTCTGGGAAAAATCATCAACCGGGAACAGTTTTTTTTGAAATTGGGCCCAGCGTCAATCATTTGGGACTGGATAGAAAGGGCCGAAGTCCGTTATCATGGAAGCAGGGCGAATAAGCCCCATACGTTTCGAGGAGGTTCCGGGATGATTATTCAATTCATTCGTTTACGTTAATGTAGGTGACCAATCACGAAAGCCCATCAATTTTTTGCGATTTCAGGTGGGTTTATTTCGTTGCGCTCATGTCTCCATGAACAAAAAACGAATGAAAAGAGGAACGGACCATGAACGAAAAAATAGTGAACATTCATGACATTGAAATCTGCACAGAAAGCTTTGGAAATCCTGAGCATCCGGCAGTCTTGCTGATTATGGGTGCGATGTGCTCCATGGTGTATTGGGATGAAGAGTTCTGCCAACGACTGGCGGATACAGGACGATATGTGATTCGCTATGACAACCGGGATGTCGGGCGCTCCACTGTCTACGAGCCGGGAAGCTCTCATTATACCGTGGCGGACATGGCTGAGGATGCTGTAGGGGTCCTTGATGCATACGGAATTGACCGGGCGCATCTTGTGGGGTTGTCTCTGGGCGGAATGATTGCGCAAGTCATCGCACGCAATCATCCGCAGCGCGTTCTGACGCTGACCCTGATTGCCTCCAGCATCTACGGATCAGATGACAACCACCGGGATTTGCCCCCCATGGATGAGAGAATCCTTGCTTACCATGCCAAAGGAGCCACTCTGGATTGGTCGGATAAAGAAGCGGTAGCCGATTATCTGGTATCCGGATCGGCTCTGCTTTGTGGTTCCAAGCATGTATTTGAAGAAGAGAGAGCGTACAACCAAGTAACACAAGAAATACAACGGGCGCGCAATTTGCTGAGCATGTTTAATCATGCGCTGCTAAAAGGTGACGATTCCTACGAAGGATTGCTAAAAGAAATCCAGGTGCCGGCTCTCGTCATCCATGGTACAGAAGACACGATACTCCCGGTTGAGCATGGCAGAGCGCTGGCAGAGGAAATCCCGCATGCATCGCTATTGCTGCTGGAGGGAACAGGGCACGAAGTTCATTCTGATGACTGGGAGCAGATTATCGGCGCGATTGCCACTCATACGACAAATGTGTAGGGATGGAGTATCCCATTAGCTGAAAAGGCTGTATAAATCAAGAAGGGTTGCAATTTCGGCTTTGCCGGTTGCGGCCCTTTTTTCTTTTGGGTAAATAAGAATGCAAAAATTAAAGCTTCTGGGCGTGATAACTGCTCCCTTTTCGCTTGTAAAGAGAATCGGCGATATGTTAAGTTTAGTGGAAATATTTTAGGGGAGTGGGACCCGTGAAAACCAATCATACTGACCCGATATTGTTATCGATACCGGAGAGCTTTGAAAGTGAACGCTTGCTGATCCGTGCGCCATTATGGGGAGACGGAGCGGCAGTAAACGAGGCTGTGAGAGAAAGCGTGGAAGAATTACGTCCGTGGATGCCTTGGGCTGAGCAAATCCCTACCGTTCAAGAATCAGAAGCACAAATACGCCATTCTCGACTGGAATTTTTGGAGCGAAAAGATTTTCGGCTGATTCTCATCCAAAAAGAAACCGGTCAGCTCGTTGGCAACAGCGGACTTCACCGGATCGATTGGCAAGCGCGAAAATTTGAAATTGGCTATTGGGTGCGTTCCTCGTTTGGCAAACAAGGATATATTACCGAGGCCGTGGATGCCATTACGAATTTTGCCATACAAGAGCTGCAAGCGAATCGTATCGAGATTCGCTGTGATGCTCGGAATACGCAAAGTGCGCGGGTGGCTGAGCGACTGGGCTTCACATTGGAAGGGATTCTTCGTCAGGAAAAATGTGATCGGGACGGTTCGCTGCGGGATACCATGGTATTTTCGAAGGTTCGTGGGGTTGAGTTTGTCTAAGGAAGATTAGACATTTTCACGTTATGAAAACGTCTATAGTAGACAAGGTGAGGTAATGGATTATAGTTTTTTAAATGTCTCGTTTATGAAGACAGGAAGAAAAGGGGACGCGTATCCCCTTTTCTATTGTTGAATATGAATGATTAGCTCTAGGGTTTAAAGTGTCTGAAAACGATTCAAACAATGGCATTTGGCAATTCGCCTTCTCAAGTATTTTGTACTAACTTCTCCGCCTTTCTATCTTTCTTGATCTCACGATGATGATCGGTGTATTCAGACCACGATTCTAAAATCATTCTTGGTTCTGTCTCAATAATATCTTTTACTTTCTCAACCTCACCTTGTTTAAAGAGTGTAATGATGTGGATTAGATCATTTCGATCAAGTAATTTTACATGATTTATGCCGGCGAGAGTTTCACATGATCCTGTGAAACTTGTAGATGCAATAACAATTGATTTTTTAGCTTTATAAAATCTCATTGAGGAATAGATTTCTTGTACAGCCCCAATACCGACCGGATTATTAATTCCATATCGTTTAGCCTGAATAACATTTCGAGTTCCGTAGCGATCAATAAAAACTAGATCAGCACCGAAATCCCTGCTGCCAACGGTTTTATATACTCCTTTATAGCCCAATGCAAGGAATAGTCGATACAAATACATTTCAAAATCTGATCCGTCTTCCATTAAATCAATATCTTCAATAGTAATATGTAACGGATTAAAATCAAACTCTTGTTTGGAAGGTATAACAGCTTTATTCGTTCTCTGTCTTAATAAAATAGTGATTACTACGACGGATGCTAGTACAAGTATCAAAACAAGATATAACATAAAGTTCCTCCAAAATAATTATGTAGCTAGAATGCCTGAATTCCAAATTTCAATAGCTTCTTAGGAAAAATATCATCCAGGTTTTGAATGTCCGATTCTGTTAATTCGATAAGATTAAAACTATATTTCCTGTAAATTTCCAACTTTGATTTCTTCCGCTCAAGATATTTTGGATCATTTTCAATTCCCCAGTATTCTATATAAACTTTTCCTACAGGGAGGTAAAAATCACAGTATACGTCTTCCTCTATAGGGAGTTTGCGTTCATATGCATGAACAATTTCAGACATATACAGCCAATTATCAATCAGCATTTCAGCCTTCGATCTAACAAAATGCCCATCCGCCGATCGATGTTTTGCCTCAAATTTTTCTCGAAAACTAAATTCGGTTCCACTGACTTTTTCATCTGTTCCTTCACCTTGTACCTGTCTAATAGTCTCAACTAAGCGTTTATTATTTACTATACTTTCCGGCCATGTAACATAAGGTATTCCTGTTTTGTCATACTCTAATTGCTTTCCACCAATACTTTTTCCTAGCTTCGTTAAGATCCATCCTTTACGATCTTTCTCCACCCACCCTAATTCCGACAATATTGGATTGATACGCAGTTTAGAGACATTAAAGATTTGACTCAGTGATGTTGCATTAATATACGTTGTTTGCTTTTTTTCCGAAGTTTTCATATTCTCGATTTCTTCACGCAAAGATTCCGGCCATGCGATCCACGTTCCGCGCAACGAATCAGATCTCAGTTGTCCACCTTTTTCAATTCCTATTTGGGTTAAAGCCCAAGTATCATTTTTTCTTTCAATCCAACCTAAATTGGTGAGGTCTGAAAATAATTCACTGGTGGGCACGTTTATTAACTTTGAAAGTGAAGTTGTAGAAAGATACTTTTGTTGATTCCCCATCCTTATCCCCCTAAACAAAAATTGAATCACCTAAACTTAGAAATGAGCCTTTCTAGTACAGATGACCTAGTTCTAATTACCATCTTCGATAAAATAAGAGTAACACCTTCAAAAAATGACAAAAAAGCCCCTCTTTTTCCAGATAGAATGATAACCATTCAATTTGTTTTTCTGGGGGAAAAGCTCAAATAACATAACCACCCTTGACGTTTCATCTGGAAGAATGTTACACTCCATTTGACCGACGGTCGGTCGATGATAATGGAGGTATGAAAATTGCGGATCACCAAAAAACCAGAAGAACGAAGAAACGAAATTTTGGACGCTGCAGAGCTTCTTTTCACGACAAAAGGCTACTCAAGCACAACGGTAAATGACATTTTGCAAGTGGTTGGCATCGCCAAGGGTACGTTCTATTACTATTTTCAATCCAAGGAAGAAGTCATGGATGCTATCGCGATGCGCTATGTCAGCATGGGTGTAGAAGCAGCTAAGGCGATTGTCTCCGATCCCGAACTCAATGCCTCGGAGAAACTGTTTCACATCATCCTGGCCCAACAGCCCAACTCTGAACGGAAGGAACAAATGATTGAGCAATTCCATCAGGTAAACAATGCAGAAATGCACCAAAAAAGCTTGGTCGCAGCCGTCCTCCAACTGACCCCTGTATTGACGGAGGTGATTCAGCAGGGGATAGAGGAAGGCGCATTCAATACTCCGTATCCCAAAGAGACCGTGGAGTTTTTGCTGGTATCCTCGCAATTTTTGTTTGATGAAGGAATATTCCAATGGCAGCCCGATGAACTGATCCAAAAAGCAACCGCCTTTGCCCACATCGTAGAAAAGACGCTGGGAGCGGAACCGGACAGCTTTCGTTACCTGCTTGGCACGATTAGCCAAAGTGGAAAGTCTGCAACAAAAGAAGGAGGGGAATCGCAATGAATAAAACAGAAGTGGTTTTCAAAGTTTCCGAACGATCTGGTGTAAATGAAGAGGATTGCCGAAAGGTTTTGGATGCACTGGAAGAAGTGCTGAGCGATGAATTATCGAATTCCCAAGATGTAAGAAGCGTTTTTGACAAGGTATACAGTCTCTTGCACTTTTTCCAGAAGAACAAAAGCTAATGCTCAGGGGTGAATAGGGGAAGGAGAGAGAAGCTTAGAATCGCACCCAGACAGGAGGGAGCATAGATGGAACGTTTCAACAAGAATTTTATTCTGATGGTGATTGGGCAAATCATCTCGATTTTCGGTTCGTCTGTCTTGCGATTTGCCTTATCGCTGTATGTTCTGGATACGACAGGCCGAGCAGATATCTTCGCGGTTTTACTAGCGGTATCCACGCTGCCGGTGATTGTCCTTTCACCCATCGGCGGGGCGATTGCCGACCGATGGAACCGCCGAAATCTGATGGTCATTTTCGACTTTGCCAGCAGCGTTATCCTGATTCTTTTTGCCCTCCAATTATGGCTCGGTGATGTTTCCATTGTTTTCATTGGTGTAGTCATGACACTGCTTTCGGTCATCAGCACGATGTATCAGCCTGCGGTGCAGGCCAGTATTCCTCTGCTGGTCAGGGAAGAGAGCCTGGTGAAAGCAAATGGCATTGTGACAGGGGTAGGCTCGCTTTCCAGTTTGGCGGCACCTGTATTAGGCGGGGTACTGTATAGCTTCTTTGGTTTGAAAACGGTGGTAGAGGTAAGCTGCATTGCCTTTTTCTGCTCGGCGGTTATGGAAATGTTCATTCATATCCCATTTACGAGACAAGAGCGAAGCGGACATATCGTATCTACAATCGTGGGAGATATGAAAAAGGGGACGGTCTATGTCGTCAAGCAAAATCCGTTTATCTTCAAAATCATGATCCTTGCTGCAGGACTAAACTTGTTTTTAACGCCATTTTTTATTGTGGGCGTACCATATATTTTGAAAGTGACCATGTCTAGCAGCGATACCATGTTTGGAATTTCAACAGGTGTCCTTGAACTCAGCACCATTTTGGGGGCATTGGCTGTCGGAATGGTTGCAAAGAGGTTGAAGATAGGGACGATGCATGTGTGGATGATTATGATAGGCTTGCTCATTCTCCCCATGGCCGTATCTGTTTACCCTCTGCTTTTGAATCTAGGGTATTGGCCATCGTATCTCCTTTTTATTTTATGCGCCGGCTTGATCACCATCGCGATGACGATCCTTTCTATTTATGTGATCAGTATCGTGCAAAAGGAAACGCCAAATGAGCTTTTGGGAAAGGTTATGTCGATTATTTTTGCGACAGCGCAATGCGCGGCCCCCGTTGGACAGATCCTGTATGGCGCATTGTTCCACGCTTTTCACATCAGCGTGTATGTTCCGATTCTGCTCGTGAGTGTCGTCACATTCATGATGGCATTTGCAGCGAAAGTAGTACTTCGGAATGATACCGAATTGCGCGAAACTCACACATCATGATCAGAGAAGGTCACCGTTCCATGGTTCCGTCCCCCTTATACGGTGTTGAGTTACTGCAATAATTCAATCTACATCCTCTTCAAAAATAAATAACCGATCAACGGTCGTTTCCAGATGAATCGATAACCGAAAGGCCAAAGACAAGGTCGGGTCGTATTTATCATTTTCAATGGCATTGATCGTTTGTCGCGTGACTCCACATTTGTTTGCCAGGTCTTCTTGGGACATCTTCATGCGTTTTCTGATCTCCCTGATGTTATTTTTCAAAGAGAAATCACCTCATCGAGTGTGTAAAAAACTCTTTACATTTTTTATCATAAATCAGAGTCAATGGTACGTCAAATCAAGTAAAGGTTATGCAAAAAAAAGACTGGTCGAACAGACCCAGTCGCATGGATAAGAGGGACAAATCTCTATGATATGATCACAGCAGCAGAGGGAAGCCTAAGAACCTGTTCATCACCCCAGATCTCTCCGGTTTCGATAAACCCGATCCGTCGATAAAGCGAGCAGGCAGCAGCATTCCCCAAGGAAAAGATTTCGTCGCGTTTCTTCCACAATAGAGGTTCCCTATCGGACGAGTCGGCAAGTCTGCCTGTTCGCTACGATTGATGACTAATTTCAACCTCCAGCAAGGGCAATTTTCTTCCCGGGAACACAGTCGACTCAATTTCCCCGATCCGTTTGGCTCCCATCAGCAGGTAAAAATTTTCAGCATAGGGCTCACTATGGAGGGTGACATTGCGAACCTGTAAATCTTGCGCGACCTTTAGCATGTGATTCCACAGCGCCCTGCCATAGCCCTTCCCAATCACGTCCGGCTCAATAAACAAATCTTTGAGCAAGCAGCCGCCATCCGGTTCTCGTTCCAAACCCATAAAGCCTCGGATCGCGCCACCGTCCTCTAGAACGAATACCAGCGAAGAAGCGATATATTCAGGCGTCAGGGTTAGATCGTTGCGACAGGCCTCCATAAAGTCGTCACTATACCCCCAATAGGCTTTGGAACGAAAGGAAAGATCACTTAAAAAACGGGCCTCATCAATACGTGCTTTGCGGATAAACACAGAAAAAGCACTCCCTTCTGAGAAAAAGTCAAAAGAAACAAAACTCAGCGCTGATGATTTTTGTAGACGATAAACGAAACCGTTGTTCCGTCACCTGGTTTGCTTTTGATTTGAAGTCCCTTGCCATAATGCCGTCTTAATCGAAGATCTGTATTGATCAGACCAATGCCCGATGAAGCATCCGGTTTTCTCTCTCGCATTCGTTGCAACCACTCTTCATCCATCCCGACGCCGTCATCTATAACCGAAATCTCAGCGTAGTTGCCGTAGTCTGACAGCCGAATATGGATGTGTCCGCCTTCGGTCCGCTTCATAATGCCATGGATGACCGCATTTTCAACCAAGGGCTGGATAGTCAGCGACGGGATCTTCAATTCCTTGCAATCGTCCAGCTCCCAAGTAACGTGCAGCCTGTCGTCAAATCGTTCCTTTTCGATGAATAGATAAGAACGGACGATACTGAGTTCTTCTTCAATCGAGGCCAGCTCTTCCATGTTTCGAAATTTGAATTTATCCCGCAGGAAGCTGCTGAATACATCGATCAGGTTGCCCATTCGCTGTGTGTCGATTTCACTCAAAGCTGCGATCGCATTCAATGTATTGAACAAGAAATGGGGCTGTATTTGCGCTTGCAGCCAAGCAGCCTCCATGTGCAACCTCTCGCGCATCGATTGTTTCACTTCGGTTAACGCCTGTACCCGTGACCTTACTTCCAAAGCCTCCACCGGCTTTGTCACGTAATCATTGGCACCGGATAAAAAACCATTCTCGATATCCTCCGGCTGGGTCCTTGCCGTCAAGAGCAGAACGGGAAGCTCCGTCATCGAGAAACGCTTCCGAATCGTGCGTGTCAGCTCATACCCGGACATTTGCGGCATCATGACGTCTGAAATGACCAAATCCCATTCCCGCGTATCCAGGAGTGCCAGCGCTTCTTTCCCGCTCGTGACGGTCATGATGTCATAGCGTTCCCCGGAAAGTACCGTTTCGAGCACATTCAGGTTGACGGGATCATCGTCGACGATTAGCACACGAGGGCGATCTGAAGCGTTCTGCGATTGCTGCCCGAAGGTCGAATCGATGGGATCGGAAGAAGCGGCCAGTGCAGATCCCGCATAAGCGATTGATGCGAGCACACTGGTCTTGGTTTCTTCCTGTACGTTGGTCTGGTCGGCCAGCTGGAGGGTAAAGGTGAATGCCGAGCCCTGACCGGGAACAGAATGAACCTCCAACGTCCCGCCATGCAGCTCCACCAGCTGTTTGCTGATACTCAGACCCAGTCCAAAGCCTCCCTCGCTCATCCTCTTGCCAGGGTCCGCTTGTTCGTAAGGCGCAAACACACGACGCATGGTTTCCTCGTCCATGCCAATGCCCGTATCCGCGATTACAATCTGTGCCCTCCCGTCCTTTACATAACCCCGAATCGAAACTTCACCTTCGTCTGTGTATTTGAGCGCATTATGAAGCAGATTGAATACGACCTGGATCACCCGATTTTCATCGGCAAAAACGGGCGGGAAATTTTCGGGAATCTGGTTGATGAGCCGTACGGGCTTTCCTTTTGTCATCAGCCGAAGCATATCCAAAACGCCGGTAGCAATCGTCTGAATGGAGAAGCTTTGCTGCTTCAACCGCAGGGCGTTTTCTTTCAAACTCATCACTTCAAGCAGATCATTTAACATCAATGACATACAGCGACCCACAGACAAGGCGGTTTCCAAATCCCTGACGCTTTTTTCATGGAGCGACTGTTGCTCCCGTTCCAGAACAGCTTGTGAAATATTGAGGATGCTGTGCAGCGGATTTCGCAATTCATGAGACGTATTGGCGAGAAATTCATCCTTTTGCTTGTCTGCTTGCTGAAGCTTCTCGGCGAGCTGCCTGGCTTCCCGATGAAGCTGGAAATAGTGTCGGAACCAGACGGACGAAAAACAGGCCATCGATGCAATCAGGTCAAACGGGTAGTACAAGACTTTGATTCCGGTTACCAGAGTGATGCTCCACCATAGCAAATTGCTTGTGAAGGCTACCAGAGAGAGAGCTAATAAAAGGTTATCCTGGATCTCTTTCATCGACGTCCGGAACATCGTCATGACCGTAAACAGGATAGAGGTCCCGATGCTGATGCCGTACAATGGCTGCAGAATTACGATGTAGCGGGCCGGGAGGAGCAACGCCAGCACAGCAATGACCCCGCAAAAGACAAAGAAACCCGGCACCAGTTTCCGCCAAACTCCCGTTAACCGATGCACCACGCATTGGAGCAGCGAGTAACCAATAGAGACCATGGACAAGTGGACCAGCTTAAAGCCCCATTCATAATCAAGCGGGAGCCAGTATGACAGTAATTTTTCGTCGCTTCCCAACAGATACATAAACATCGCACTGGCAGTCAGCAGGGAAAAGTAAAGCAGCCTCCTGTCCCGGGTTCCCACCTGGAACAGAATCAACGCGTAGATGGCATGCATCAAAAAAGCAGCGGCAACTATCTGCTGCATCGTCATGGATAGCTGTGTTTCCCGGGTAATCGCATCTTCTGTCCCAAACTTCATCGACCGAATGATGCCGCTAGGACGGGGGTCTCTGTAATTGGCCGCCTGGACAACGACTTCGATGATCTGGCTGCCGTTCGATGTGAAAGAAGCGGAATACGGGACATTCCCGGCCACATAGTCGTTTTCGCTTTCCCCTGGCTGACCGGATTGGGCCAGCAACCGACCATTCACATACAGCGCCGACGAACTGCGAACGCTTGGAATGCGAATACTGTAGGTCAAATCGTGATCCGGATTGACGAGAATTTGCAACCGATACGAACCAAAGCCGTATGGTGTGCCGTCTCCCGGATGCATCTCCTCATTCCAATCTCTCGGGACCTGAATGAAATAGGGGGGAGCTCCGCCGGGATTCTCACGATGATCATTGCGCATCAGCCATACATGAGGGTAAAACTCCCACTCGCCATCAAGTGTAATGGTTCCTTGCGCAGCATCCCACTCCCGCAAATCCAATTGCCCTTTTACCGCATACGGTTGATCTGTACTTTGAAAGGCCTTGATCCAGAGTAGACGTGAACTGGTAAGGAGCACTAAAAAAAGAACGATAATCGTGATAAATTTCCCATTTTTTGTTTTATTTTTATTAAGCAAAGTCCCCGACTCCTTAGCCCGGCCCAGATCTTTCTGAAAGGGGAGAACATGCAATTTCTATGAATCTCCAAGTTATGAAAATTATACAGGAAGATAACATATAGGTACAAATACATCTAATCGCTCGTGCCGGCAAAAAAAACTGCCGACAGTCGATTCCTGTCAGCAGCTTTGGTTCATTTCTCCCATTCAACACGAATTGTAGCGATATCACCACGATCCAGATTGTTTATATTGATGACGATATTCGGTTTTCCCTGGCATTTCAATACATAACCCCCCCAGTTCCGGCCGCCGTAAGCTTGATACCCGGTAAGATCGATTCCAAATAGGTCTTGGATCAGCGGTTTTGGCACGGAAATCGCTTCTTCTAAGGAAGTTATTTTATAACGGTCCGTTACGTATTTTACACTGTATACTTGACCTGTTTTTGCTCCGATGCGAACAGAATATTTCTCTTTCTCATTGGTGAACGTCCAGAACTCTTCATTCTTTTGCGTTGATTTATTTGCTTGCGTAAATGAAAAACGATCTTGATTTGACAGAAGCATCAACGCTCTTTCCGCTATGTCCACATATTTTTTGTCCACATCATTTAGCTTGTAATGTAACGAGAAATCCGACACAGTATTTGTTTTCAGATCGACACGAACATACTGTTTATCATCATCAATGCCAAAAGATAAGGATGTACCTTTATCGTCTTTAAAGAAATGGGCGGTTTGCAACGTAACCTGTTGATTCGCTGCCAGAAATGCATCTCGTGCCGTCTCTACATATTTTTGATACAGATTCGTCAACTCATTGATCGAATAATGCGCTGAGACACTGCGAACCTCTGTTGTATTCGGTTTAAAGGTCACGATGGCCTCTCGATCCTTTGCCCGCACAATTACGTACTCATCGGTATGCTCAATCTCTTCAAAAGGAAACTCCTTGTTTATGCCGATCGCTTTTATTTCCTTTTGTGCTGCTGTCAAGTACTGTTGGTCAACTCCCACTCCCGCATGGCTTTCTGACGTTTCGACCGGTAAAGAGGAAGGCTTCAACGTGAGAATCGCAAATAACACGGCGCATGTTACGATTCCGCTTGCCAGTATTCCTGCGAATTTCTTCCGCCTTTTTCCATGCTGGGTTCGCCTGTGCTCTTCTCGTATGTTCTCTAAAATCACACGGCTTCGCTCCCAAGGAAGAGATTGATCAGGAAAACGACGCAACTCTTCCAAGAGGGTCTGTTCATCTTGTGATGGCATTGTTCATCACCTCAGCTACAGTCGTATTCTTTTTGCTTTGAACTGCTTTCATCGCCCTGTGCAAAGTAAGATTTACTTTGGTTTCGCTCCAGCCCAATACCTCAGCCGACTCCTTGCTTGATAATCCCTTGATTCCACGCAAGATCAACACGTCTCGATAGGGCCGTTTCAACTGATTAATGATGCTGTAAAGCAAGCGGATGTCCTCGTTTAATTCCAAAGACTCTTCGGGTGTTTTGTCATGGGAAACGAGATGCCGCAAAAAGATATCGGGCAACCAGTTTATCAGTTTTGCCCTCCGTTTTTCATCGATGGCTACATTTCTGGCAATGGCAAACAGCCATGTTTTTGGATTTGCTACTTCTGTCTGTGAAACAGCCTTGAGGGCACGAATAAAGGTCTCTTGTACAAGATCGTCTATGTCTTTGCGTCCCGTATAATAGACGAGGAAGCGATATACATCATGATTGTAAGCGAGAAACCATTGCTCAATACGTGCGCACGCATTGTCATCCAATTTGCGTTCCACCTCCTTGTCACTGTATAGACGGAAAAGCGATTGACGATCTTTCACTTTTTTCGTAGAAAACTTTTAGGGGGAGTTTTTATTGGTAGTGTGATGAGGTTGCTTCTATCCGATTGATTCGATTTTAATCGGTTAGCAGGTAACCTCACGAGACTATTCTTGATAAAAGAAGACACCAGATGTTTTCCGGTGCCTTTTCCTCTTTTTTGTTCATTTATGGATTTGACCAACTGCTATTTTGCCTTTTTCAATCGTTCCTTGCGCCAACGGCTAATCATATCATGTACTTGAACACCATTTATGAGTTTGATATTAAGCGGTTCAGCAATTTCTATAGCAGTCTTCGTAAAATGGCTAGTAGTTACGATCCATGCATCATAACATCCGTAAACCTGTTTCCCCGCTTTTAAACGAAGCACAACATCGTTGCCTACGTTTTTTTTCCAACGCTTGCACTGTACAGCAATCTTGTAGCCCTTCTTGTCTTGAAGTATTAAATCTACTTCATTATCTCCCGAGCCTCCAACCCGTTCTACCTTGTACCCTTTGTCACGATAGAAACATTCCATTAAGCGTTCAAAATCAGTGCCCGAAAGTGAATCTATATCGGCAGTTAAGAGATCCTCATCCGAAAAGGGACGATTCACAGAATTGATTTTTCGGTCATTTTTTATTTTCTTGGGAGGTGTTTTTTTCGATTTTCCTAGTAGAACATTTCCAATGAGTGAAGATAAAATAAGACTCCCAAACAAGGAACCAAAAAAATAGTAGATACCTAGATTAAAATAGAAGCAAACGCTTACTGAACTAATGATAAAAATGACATGGATGACATTTACGAAGTTTGTTATTTCTTTTTTTGACCATTTTGACATATTACCAACATACCTTTCAGTGTACATGAAATCAATAAAAGTAGGGTGCATCAAAACAATAGCAATCAGGATGGGAATCCCCCAAAAATGGGAATCAAAATCCAATTCCTCCAAATTCGAATGTTCGATTTTCATGTAATCAGACAGATCTTTATGTGATTCTAAAGACGTTTCCCGAAAGGATGGATTCGGATATATAGTTAGATATTAACATAAAAGTGTAACTGTGAAATAAGTATTAGTACTTTAGATATGTTTTTTGTTTGCTTCCAAAATAATAACCCCTCCATTACTGGCGGGGCATAACATGTTGGCTGGATTTGCTCAATAAATTGTAGAACAACCTCTACCAGATCATCCGTAATTTTCATGTGATGATTTGTTTTGTTTGTCCCATTCCATCTAGGAGGAAAAGACGTGAGCGGAGATTCCAAACTGATTTAATTGATTGAAGAGGTTATCCATCAAGAGGTGTTTGCTTCGTTCAGAAAGAGAATTTGCGAAGGGGGGAGGTAATTACAAGAATGAAAAAAGCCGATTTTCTTTTAACAGAAAATCGGCAAACCGATGCTTTTGCAATCAACCGGCGCTCCCGCACTATGTACGAAGAGAGCAGCTCGATCAATTATCGTGAATCACGAATCGCTCTGTTTGTGTTATGGCGAACAATCATCTTGTTGCTAACGAGTGACATGAGTATCGCCAAGACCAAAAAATAGATTGGCATCGTCACTAAGGAACCATTGTGAAGGTAGCTCATGCCACTGGTGATAAGGCTGACCACAACGTAGTACCCCAAGCCAAAAATAGCTCCGGCAGTACCGAGCACATCACTGTAGTTAACGAGCGCCAGACTTAGGCAGTTTGGAATGGACATGCCAATCCCCAACAGTAGTGTAAAGATCGACGCAACCATGAAAGCCAAGGAGAGCAGGGACGGATTCACTCCATACAGCGTAAAGCCAGTCAGACACACCGCTCCAAACGTCGATACGAGAGAGCCTATCAGGATGATTTTCTCTGCAGGAAACTTGTTTAAAAGTTTTTTCGAAAGCATTGCGCCAAATACCGAAGACAATGCTACGAAAATACCGAAAAAACCAAACGAACCCGGTGTCATGTGGAAATATTCCATGAATATAAATGGAGCCTCGGCATAGTAACTGAACAATATGCCATTTGTTGCTCCAATCATGAAAGCAAAAGCCCAGATTCTGCGGTCAGCAACGAGGCGTTTTAGTACTGGGAGTGTCTGAACGTTTGAGACTCCAGACGCTCTTGTTTCAGGCAGAGAAGCAAAGGTGTAAATAAAAATGGCCACACTCATTACGACAAGAGTGAAGAAAACAGCCCGAAATCCAAGGAATTGGTCTACCCAACCTCCAATCAAGGGTCCTATGGCCGGAGTAAAGGCTAGTGCGGCAGATATTTGGGCAAACACGGCGTGACGCTTCGTGACTTCAACGCTCTCCCGTAAAATGGTTTGCGTAACCACAGAACCGGTACTGGCGCCGAACGCCTGAATGAATCGGCACAATAATAACAACGCAGCCGAATCAGACAGGTAGCAACCAAGGCTTCCGAAACCGTAAACGAATATTCCCCAAAGCATGGCAGGACGCCGTCCTATGGAATCAGATAGCCTTCCCCAGCAAAAAACGCCAAAGGCGAATCCGAGGAAGTATATGCTGAGTGTCAATTGAATCGTGCTGCTGCTTGTATGGAGACTATTGGCAATGTCTGGTAAGGAAGGTGTATAGATCGTTTCACTAATTTGCGGGAAACCAACAAGGATAATCAACAGAAACAAAGATGGTGTTGAGATTTTTCTTTCCAAAGTAATGCCCCCCTATTTCACCTGATGAAAATCTCAATCAGCTTCGTAAGAAATTACGGAATAGGGGGTTTGCACTTTATCAATCGAGAAAATGAGAGCATCTTTTGTTCACCTTTACTAATTTTATAGGGGGGATGTATAAAGGGAATTATACCAAAGAAGAGCTCTATAAATACAAAGGTATACCCAAAGCTGCTGCCGGCTGCTTACCAAAAGAAAAAATAAGAGGCCGTCCGCAGACAGCCTCTTACGTAAAAAGATCTTATGGGATGGTAGCAGTCAATGTGATCGCTGTTTTGCCATATTGTCTACTTGATACTTTCACATGATAGGACCCGGCAGGGAGAGGTTCTCTGCTCGTGAATTGGAAAGAACCATTTCCTTCGAAACGAGCTCCTCCCCACGTAACAGTTCCTCCACCAGTATCATTTCTCACGATTAAATAAGTAACACTTGAGTCATATCTAGGATTATCTTGAGTTGTGTTAAAAACTACCGTCCCAGGTGTAGAAACGTAGAAATTAACGGATTCTTCGGATTTGTCTTTAGCGAGTGAAAAAAGCTCTAAAATTTTGACTGTAGTAGCGGCTGGAGCGGCGGTGGCTGAGGTGGATTGATCGTTGGCTGCAAGTGCATTGGCCGGGATTAATAATGACGCGGACAACACAGCAACTGTAGCGAACCTGGAAAACAATTTCACATCCATTACCTCCTAATATTCAGTTTATACAATTTTTACCATAGGAAAAAATGGAAGTAAACTACATTTGTAAATTTAATGAAAAATACACATAATATGGATATTGACTATTTACTTTCTCGGAAAATATGATAGACAAAAATTGGTTGTTAATCGTTAGAGTGTTAACAAGCTCTTGATTATCTACCTTTCAATGTTGCTATCTTAAATTTTCCATAAAGCGTTGTTAAATCAGGGGTGAAAGTATATAAACAATTAAAAGAGGGGGAACCCCTCTTTGGAAAATCGCCAAAACATCTCAACCTCTAGTCTTTTCTGACCAACAACGACACACTTTCCACATGACTCGAGCATACAATAACGATGTCGAATGATGCCACTGATTCCTCGGTCGCATAATGTTTAAATACACCATTTCAACTAACCGCTTGCTCGATGTCGTATTCTCATGGTTTTGTAAGTGCTATTCTAAAGCCAAGGTCATCTATCTTGAAATCAGGCATGCTTTTCCTTCTAATTGTAGAACCACAATTGTTTTCCACTTCAGCCCAACTGCCTCCCCGGAAGACTCTATAGTTCCCATATCGTTCAGTATCATACAGATCCCAGCACCATTCCCAAACATTACCGATCATATCGTAAACCCCCCACGGATTAGGAAGCAGTTTTCCGACTTGTTGAGCTGATCCATTGGAGTTTTCTTTATACCATGCAATCTTATCAATTCTTTCGTACCGATATCCCTTGGTTCCCGCTTTGCACGCATACTGCCATTCAGCGTCTGATAGTAATCGAAAGCCATTCGCTTTATTATTATAGATAGTGTTCTCACTTTCATTTGTGATTGTGTAGCATTCAGTCCTGCCAAGTATTCTGGACAATGCGTTACAAAAGACAAGCGAATCCAACCACGAAACTTCCGTAATTGGCAGGTTATCCACATTCGGTTCTACTTCTTCTCCATGCATGACTAAATGATACAAATTCTGTGTTACCGGATACTTCATTACATAGAAAGGTTCGATCGTTTCAGTCCATGTAATAACCTTTTTATCATTTCCTCTTCCAGGGTCTGATAAAGAATAATCTGTACTAAGCCATTTATTCAGATTAATATAATCCCGTAATTCAACAGTCCCACCTTCTATTGGTACCATCAAATTCATTAAATCTTTTAGAAAACGTTCTCTGTCACTTCCGTACCCTCCGATGGTCATATTAACCTCCTGTCTATTTCAAATAATGGTTGGCAGTAACGATCCAAGCAACATAACTTTGAAAGTAATCCTTTCAATAAATCTTTCCTGACCGTAATTGTCAGTGTAGTTGGTTTACTATTAATTTGTTCAAAATTTTACAAGGAGGGAATCACTTTGAAGGAAGTGTTCATTTTTATAACGGATGGTTTTGCTGATTGGGAGGCAAGTTACGTCAGTACAGAGCTGAACAAGCCAGAAACAGGATATCGGGTAAAGACAATCGCGATTGATCGGGAGCCTAAGGTTTCGATGGGGGGGTTAACGGTTCTTCCAGATTATAGCGTAAAAGAATTTAATCCGAATGTCGATATCGCAATGTTAGTCATACCTGGCGGAACGCAATGGAGAGAAGCAAAGAATCAGCAAGCAAAAGTAATCGTTGATTATTGTGTGAGCAAAGAGATTCCTGTCGCAGCCATCTGCGATGCTACCACTTTTTTGGGAAACCACGGATATTTGGATAATCATAGACATACAGGCAATACGCTCCCTTATTTGAAGCAAGGAGCTCCGAATTACAGAGGAGATCAACATTATGTAGATGCTCAGTCTGTTCGTGACGTGAATCTCATCACTGCGAATGGAAGCGGTGCATTGGAGTTTTCAAGACATATCTTGGAGAGATTGGGTGTATTAGAAGGTGATGAATTGAATGAATGGTACGAAATATTTAAAAAGGGCTACTTTCCCTCCTAACATTTGAGTCTGATAGGAAAGCACGAAAGCATACACGCCTAGCGTGCTTTCCTCTTTATTCAGACTCTCAAATTAGGTCAAGTCTCACAACTGCCTCCACATGCGAAGAGTAGATAGTAAAAACAAACAAAACAGTTATCAAGTTGGTGGTAGTGTTCGCTTTCGCTTAATATTCTATGTATGGATCTTTATGGATTTTCTTATTGACTTAAAAAATAGAAACCATCTAAAGATATGTAAAAATGGTAAAATTAGGGGTGTGCATTGAAACTAGGGGGAGTAAAATTTGATCAATCATAAATTTGGCGTATCTGGAAGCACAATTTTAAGTAATCCTGAACAATTTGACGAATTATTTTGGGATGATATTGATATAATCGAAATTGGAGAATTTCCGAATGAAACGGCTTTTAGTGCTTTCTTAGATCTTTGTAGGGTAAAACAAACTCCCTTCGGCGTTCATTCACCGTTACTACGAAATGGAAGTAAATACGATTTGCTTGAAAAGGTTACAATTGAACCTTTGGTCGCACGGAAACAGTTAGAGAAGGAAGCTGCGTTATTGTCACGTCTAGGTGCGAAATATATTTTGGTGCATTTCCCCTATTTTATTAGTGAAAAAACTGAATATGTAAACGAAATAATTGAAAATGGGCTGCAAGAACTGTGTCGAATACAAAGTGAATACGCTATACCCATTATATGTGAGCCTAAATTAGGAATTGGACGTTCTGTGAAAGGAATACAATATCTTGATTCTTTTCCTATAGAGATATGGGAAAGGTATTCTTTGAAACTCTGTATAGACATAGGTGATTATCTAATTGCAACAGGAGATGAAATATTAAAATATTTAGAGAAGTGGAAGGAACATATCAAAATAGTTCATTTGCATAACGTTTCGTATGAAGACAATAAACATATTTGGATTCCAGTACATCCTAGTCATGAGAATAACGGAAAGCAATATAAGATAGCACATATCATGAGTTTCTTATCACAATGCAAAGAAATAAAATTTATATTTGAACATACACCACATAGCAATCCAAGCAAAGAGTTCGTTCAGCAAGGATATAATTGGACTAAAAAAATTATTATGTCTAGTTCAACTAGCGGGAATCAATAGTTAAATAAAGGTATATCAATTTAGTTTTTCTTAATTCGAGTGTCCATGTGGACACTCGAATTAAGAAAAAAAGCAAATAAACTTTATTCAATTGTCGATCCTAGTTAGTTTTAAACTGTTTATGGCAGACTAAAAATGTAGGTTATGGCAGTTAATTTATGCAGACCCGTAGGGGCTGCATAAATTAAAAAACCACTTGCCAACATCCCCTTATCAAAATACACTCCTGTTGGGCATTACAGACGACGGGAGGTATAAAGTTAGGAGATGTTAGCAGTGGCAGAAATTAATTATATCAGGCATGAGGCAAACAAAAAAGGGCGAGCTTATAGCAAGATTGCCAAACAAATGAATCGTGATTCAAGGACGGTTCAGAAGTATGCAGAAATGGATGATTTCAATCTACAAGAAAAGCCCAAGCAAATTCGAAAAGCTAGAGTCATGGAGCCCGTTAAACCTATTCTTGATCAATGGATCAAAGAGGACTTGAACAAGAAAAAGAAGTTCCGAAGAACAGCACAACGCTTGTTCACGCAATTAGTGGAGGAATACCAATTTACAGGATCATCTCGCTCTGTCAGACAATATGTTTCCCAACGTAAGCACCAGTTAGCGGAGACAAGTGATGCTGCGGCATTGCCATTGGAAACGAGACCTGGATCAGCTCAAGTTGATTTTGGAGAAGCACCATTCAAATATCAGGGAGAAAGTGTTACCTTGCCATTCCTCGTTCTCTCGTTTCCTTATAGCAACACGTTCTACTTTCAAGTTTTCCAGTCTCAGAATCGAGAATGCTTTCTGGAGGGATTAAAGCGTATCTTTCACTATATAGGTGGAGTTCCAAAGGTCATTCGATTTGATAATTTATCACCAGCGGTGAAAAAGATCATGCCAAATGGTCAGCGTGAACTGACGGAGGAATTTCAAAACTTCGTTTTTCATTATGACTTTGAATACGAGTTTTGCAATCCCGGTAGTGGCAATGAAAAAGGGCACGTAGAGGCGATGGTCAAGTACGTTCGCAACAACTTCCTGCTTCCTGAGTTGCAGATACACAATCTTGATCAGCTAAACGAAACCCTTTGGAAAAAAGCCGAGAAAGATCGGGAGAGACCTCATTATGTGAAAGAAACCATGCTTTCCGAACTATATTTGGCAGACAAGGAACACCTTCTTCAATTACCTGCCAAAGAGTTTGATTGTATCCGATATGAACGAGTAAAAGCGGATAAATACGGATATATCCGAGTCGAAAATAAACTCTACTCAACGTCTCCCCGTTTTGCCAAATGTATGGTTTTGGCAAAGATCTCATTTGACCGAGTCGATATTTTAACTGAAGAATATGAGCTGATCGTACAGCATCCCAGGCTGTATGGCAAAGAGCCAAAATCAGTGATTTGGCAGCCATATTTGATATTGATGGCAAAACGGCCAACTGCTATTAAATACACAAGTTTTTATGAACAATTGCCAATCGAATGGCAAGTCTATCTCTCGAATTGCACGGTCCCAGAGAAGCAAGAAGCTCTCCAGCTACTATCCGTCATTTTAAAAAACGATGATATGAAAATACCCACGCAAGCTTTGCAGCTTGCCTCTGAGAATGGTCACCCAGCCGTTGATTCTATTAAGCAGATCTATTATCAACTCATGAATGGCCGTGGACAAAGGGATACCATCCAACCGAAAGGTTTTGTTCCTGCCGTTCCAACAGCCACTAGAGGATTAGCCCATTACAATGAATTTTTTAAGGGAACGGGAGGTCATCACTAGTGGATGCATTGATAAAAGAATATTCAAAGCGTCTCAAGTTGAGTTGGGTTCGGCAACATTTCCATGAGGTTGAAGCTACTACAAATGAAGAGTACTTACTCAAAATACTAGAAAACGAGATACAACAACGAGAAGTACGGAAAATCAATCTGCTCTTTAAACAATCTTCCTTGCCAAGAATAACAGGAAAGCCATTTGAATGGGGTCATATTCAGATGGGACAAGGTCTCACGCAGGATCATATCCTTCATGGTGGATTTATAGAGGAGAAAGAAAATCTGATCTTTTATGGCGGTGTGGGAACGGGGAAAACGTACTTATCCACTCTGATTGGCTTAAATGCCATTCAGCAGCAAGGGAAAAAGATAAAGTTCTTTACTGTCGCTGGATTAGTCAATCGGCTGCTAGACGCTCACGAGACTGGCTCGTTGAGCCGATTCTTTAACCATATTGAGAAGCTAGATCTGTTAATACTCGACGAACTGGGGTATATTCCTCTGCATAAACAAGGTGCAGAACTGCTATTTCAGATTATCTCCATGTGCTACGAAAGAAAAAGTATTATTATCACGACCAATCTACAGTTTGGCCAATGGAATCATATATTTGGTGATCCAATTTTAACAGAGGCAGTTATTGATCGCTTGATTCATCACTCTCATTTGATCGTCTTCAATGGCGAAAGCCATCGATACAAAGAATCGCTATTACACGGTAAATAATTTAGGGGTTGGCAAGTGGTACATTTTTAATTGCCATTTGCTACATTTCTTACTTGCCAAAAACATTTTAAACGCCCATTACTTTATTACAGGTGGTGCTACATTCTCTGCCCAATCCAAAATAAAGGCTGCTTGATTGGAATTAAGTGGAGAGGGCAATTCATTTTTTGTAAAGAATCGGTGTTCAAAACTTTCTGCTCCCTCTTGTTTTAAAACGCCAGTATACTTCTTTACGCGAAAAATTACTTGGACACTGAATACTTTGTCTCCGTTAGGGTACTCCTTAAAACAACTGGGACCAGAATAAATTCCGAACAATTCTGATTAGTTTCTTCCTTAACCTCACGGATAACCGTGTCAAGAAAGGTCTCCCCGATTTCCATTACACCTCCAGGAAGACACCAGTTGTTCTGATCCTTTCGTCTTTGCAAAAGAATCCTACCATTCTCATCCTCAATTATTGCTCCACACCCTACAGTCACAATAGTTTCTGTTCCCACTAATTTTTTAATTGTTTTTATATAGTCATTCAAAAAAATCCCTCCGTTCAAGAGGGATTTCCATAAATTGTTACGAAATCCTGCTAAAGTATGCACGCATGGCAGTAACACAACATAAAAAAATCCTCCCTTGTAGATGAGAGGATGTAACCCACCATTACTTTACGTTTTATTTGTCCTTCCTTACCAACAGTGAAACAGCCTCCACATGTGTTGAGGTTACGGGGAGTACAAACCTTTACCAGGGAATGGAATTTACTCTGGAACTACTGATTACTTTCATAGAACTGGTACATGGATAATTCATCATCCATGGATCTGGCTATTTGATAAGATTCTTTCACACTTTTATTGTTTTCAATCATTTCATAGAAAAGACGCAAGATAAACATAAGCGCTGAATTTCCCACCGGATAATCATCTGGTCCGATATAGATCCGACACCCACAATTCAAAAACGCTTTTGCTAATGCAGGATCACCTAACGAGCACCCGTTTCCAATGACTATCCTCCCATCCAATTTCGTAAAGCGTGTAATCTCTCGTAAGCCGAAGTTACCTCGTGGCTCTTCTTCTTCGTAAACGTCCTCCCCCAATTCCGGCATAATGAACTTCCCTTCATCGCCGTGGAAACTAAGAATGATCATGTCGGTGTCGGCATATAGGTCTTCACCTGACAATACGGAAATGAAATCATTTGGCCTGCCAATCCAATAAGTAAAGACTCTGCACCAAAGTACTCGAGAGCGGCGCGTATTGCCTGCGTCTCCATACCACACTCAGGGCCGCATACCAAAGCTACATTCATCACTGGTTTACTCATTTTTCAATTCTTCACTCCAAACGAAGTACAGTTTTAAAAGACCTAATTAAAAAAAGTCACGGTAAACTACATAGCCTCCAGACAAGATAACCAATGCTTTTTGATACTTTTCAAGCCAGATCGTCTAGAAGTTCCTCTAGTCGTTTCAATAATGCTAATATGATCCCCTTTTCAATCATTTCTGCATACGTTCCTGCGGTGAATCGGTCTGCTCTGATAATTGTGGTAAATAGTTTTCTTATTGTAATCAAGTCTACATTCTGAATAAGTGCTGCATTTTGAAGATATTCGCTACATTCTGCTTGCCATTTTCCCCAATCAAAGCTGATAATCATATTCGTTTCGTATAATTTTGATACAAATTCCTTAGCAGTATCCTCATAATTGAATGGATCGAACGAAAATTGCTTGGATACTGTATATTTTATATTATTCGATTCGAAGTACGGGATATACAAGCACAGTTCAGCAAAGCGAGAATAGTCATGTAGATCTTGTTTCACAACATCAACTCCATATCTCTTTACATTTTGTTAATTTCCGTAAGAAGATATCCCCTCTTTCCAAAATAAATTGATTTGAGTATTCAACTTAAAATGAGTTATTTCGATGTAATCTCCGTCTGACTATCGAGATTAGATCCCTCTACTCTACACCATACTTCGTTACCAAATCAGAAGCAAAAGAAGGGCTCGCCGCCCCTCTATTCCGCCAATACATCTCCGATTACATTATCTTTCCTCACCAACAGTGAGCAACACTCCACATGTGTTGAATAAGTAATATTGACAAGCTTCCGCTGTGACAGTATCCGCTTATTAGAGGAAAGGCCCATTCTACTAGAAAGAGTAAAGTGGGCAGAATATATTCATTTAGCAAATAAGTATTATAATTTCTAGATTTCAGGTTTGAAAACAGGTGGTAGAAAGCTCTTTAAGAACTCGATTGCTGAATCCTTACCCCTGAACTCCGCATTTATCTTATCACCATTATTATACTTAACGATTATTTCATATTTCACAAATTCGGAAACAGCGTTACTTTCGTCGTAGGTTTCAATAAATGAAAGAACTTCTGAAATTGAGGCATATTCAGATGCTTCACCATGTAAAGGTAATACCCTAACAGATTCTATTTGTCTTGTAATTGTTCTTTCAAGGCTACTCATAAATTTCTTTAACCCCGAGGAATTGAGTTCAATTAAACGGTTTACTAAGATAGAGCATTCTTCATCAGTTAACGATTCCCATGCATCAATTTTCTTTTTGAATTCATCATCTGATGTGTCTTCATCAAAACTTGCATCAATACTAACATGTTTAAATGCTTCGACCACAGTTTCATATTCAAAATAAAGAATATTAAACCCTAATGACTCTAATTGTTTTAATGCACCATCTGTAAATACACCTGATAAGAACACTCCAACAAACGGAGCATTATTTCTATGCGTTTCCCTTAAGGGCATTATAGCGCCTTGAATTTCCTGTGCTTTGTTTCGAGAATGTTTTGTATATCTTCTCCAAGCAACCTCAATGAAAGCTATAGGCTCACCTATAACACTTTCACTGCCACCTCTCTCTAATACAAAATCAAGGTCGTGTTTGTTACCGTAAATATCTACCCAACTAACTTTTTTATTCTTTCCTCTTGCCTTACGCAATCCCTTTTTGTCTAAATATAATCCGTACTTATCAGCAAATTCAACTAATAGTGGATTTAATGCAATTTCCATTAAGTCCCCAATAATCTGCCCGAATTTATGAGATGGTGATTCTGCCATTTTGTACCTACCCTTTCACCCAAAGTCTACCTTCTTTTAATGGCACTTCATGTTTACGATTTTTCCACTTAACATTTCGGTCTCTTGTTTTTTCAAAACTGTATTCCTTAAAACCTGCAGCAATGGCAAGGTCTCCAAGCCATTTATCAACAGGAACATAAATACCATATGGTGCTGAATCACCTATTACAAAACACACATTAGAACCGTCTTTACATACTCTTCTTAATTGTATCCAGACTTTCGCTAAGTCTAAAAAGTAAGTTGCTATCATGGTGTGATAATTTTTTTTCCCACCATGATTTACACGTTCTTCATCAAGTCTTTGACAAACATCTAAAATTTCCCCATAAATAGGTTTTAAGACATCATCCTTCAATATTTCAAACGTGTAATCCTTATATTTAGATACGTGCTGTGTACATGAACGAACAAGAAATTGACTAACTTTTTCTCTCAAATCTCCCCAGCCTGAAACCTCACCAAAAAAGGACATCTCCAAACGGGTGGCATCAGCGTAATCATAATTATTTGCGTAAGGAGGTGAGGTAATAACCAAGTCTACAGAATTACTGGGAATAGAAGGACACTCTCTCGCATCTTCTTGAAAAAACTGAGCTTTTGGCATAACATTTTTAGACTGCATATGTCTCATATCATATGCCATAATATTAATTTGTTTTTCATATGCTTCAAAAGGATTTGCCATTTTTGCTTTGGTTTTATTTGGAAGTACATATTGCCATGAAGCTGTTCCTACTGGTGCACAAGCTCTAAGAATAGAGACCAAAGCCACCCATGATAGTTTATGTTCAGGCGAATTATCATCACCTTCTTTAAGTACTCTTACAATTGCATCTAACTGCTGTAACGATTCTGGGGGATAACATTTATATATTAAGTCTGGATAGCCTTCAGTTGAACCATTCTCCATCTTGGCTCTTTCAAGCAACTTTTTTGCAAAGTTATAAAATTTTTCTACATCAGTATTCCACTGAAGTTTCGCATTAGTTATTTTAGAAACAAAGGGGTGTGCTTCAACTCCCATACTATTCACGCCTAAATTATCACTGGCAAGTAGTACAGTCCCCGACCCAGTAAAAGGGTCAAATACATTTATTTCTGCTTTATGATAGTCCTTTAGATGAGAAGTGATGACACTTTCTACCCATTCGGCTGAAAATCCTGCAGAATACCTAAACCAGCGATGAATTGGTAATTTCATGTTATCAAGAAAAGTTGAACTTGTATCAGTTTTTTTCTTGTTTGTTTTTTCAACTATTTCATCAAACAGTTCTAGTTGTAAGTTATTCAAATTGTTAGTCCCCCTCAGTTTGATTTTCATAGTTCTTATAGACTTTGGACCTCAATAGGTCAAAATCCGAATCAATAATTTTTAATATGGCTCTTTGAAACCCTGCTCCCCAATTTTCCTTTCCTTTGGTAATTTCAATTTCGTTAAGGATTGACTTTAGCGGAATCATTTTATCCTCATCCAAAACTATTTTGAAATCTACTAATAGACTATAGTCATATACGTCACCAGAAAAAATTAAGGGCTTATTATTGGCTCTGAGCGTTTGTGTTACCTCAACTATTCCTGCAATTGCACTTTTTTGAGTTATATATACAATTATTTCGTCGCCCACCTTAAGCGTACTAAGAGTTTTAGAATATCTACCATTTACAGGCCATACTCCCCCTGAATTTTTCCGCAAATTAACCCAAGTAATCGGTTTTGTTACAAACATAAATTTTTTGGAGACCAAAAGCTTCACCTCTCCACATTAAACAAGAACGTGCGTTCTGTGTCAATTTGAAAAAAAAGAAAGCTACAATAAGATTATAGCATACATACGGAGAGACAGGTTTATAGTAACCCTTTTGCTTCGGTTAGATAATATAAACGAATAAGGTTAGTCTCTTAGTTACTGGAAATAGTGGATTGTCAACACCAAACTAGACAGATTTCTTAAGTGCAACTTCTTTGTACGCTATAGGACTCAGATAACCTAATGTGGAATGAATCCTTGTTTCGTTAAACCATTTTATATAGATTCCCAGCTCCTTTTTTAACTGAGCTAACGATTCAAACTGACGATTTCTCACGAACTCCGCTTTGATCAGCTTAAAGGTTGCCTCTGCCACTGCATTATCATAGGGGCAGCCTTTCATACTTAGTGAGCGTTTGATATTGAACGTATTGATCACATCATCAATCGTAAGATTTTTAAACTCACTGCCACGATCCGAGTGAAAAAGCTGAATTTGGCGCAGATCTCCTTTTACGCTTGCAAATGCTTGATAGACGAGTGCGGCATCTTTGAATTTTCCGCAGCTGTGACCGATAATCTCCCGATTAAACAAGTCCACAAGCAAGCAAATATAGTGCCATTTGTTTGCGACTCGAACGTAGGTCAAGTCACTCACAACAGCTTCGAGAGGTGCTTCTTTCACAAACTCGCGATTCAGTTCGTTCTGAATTGGCGATTCGTTACATGACGACACATTCGGTTTATACTGTGCAACCGTGTAGACCGAAACCAGAGCGTTTTTCTTCATCAAACGTCCAATGCGCCGTCTGGAAACCGTCAGTCCCTCTTTGTGAAGTTTTGCTTTGATCTTTCTTGCTCCATAAACGCGCTGATTCTCTTCAAAAATACGGATAATTGCTTGTTCCACCTCATCATCATCGATAGATGATGGCTCTTTACTCTCGTAGTAGTAGGTACTCCGATTGACCTGGAGGATCTTGCACATGGCCAATACGGAATACTTATGAGCGTTTTGCTGGATTACCATTATTTTCGTCCGAAGATCAGCGCAGCTTGCTTTAAAATATCGTTCTCCATCTTCAGTCGTTGATTTTCCTTACGTAGCTGAAGTAGCTCGTTTTGTTCATCTGTACGGTTATCGCTTTCTTTGAAGGAACCGGTGGTTCTACTCTGTTTTACCCAACGATCAAATGCAGATGCACTCAGATCGTATTCTCTCAAAATATCTGCACGTGGTTTGCCGTTCTCATAAAGTTGAACCATTTGCTGCTTGAACTCATCTGTAAATGCTCGACGCTCACGTTTAGCCATGACATTCTCTCCGTCCTTTTTCGATTTGTTTCTAATCTACTAGACCTTAAGAGAACTGTCCAATTCAGTGTAGCCGATTCATCAGTAAACTGGACAAAGAAATCGTACAGCTTACGAGGAAATGGACTAGCGGCGAGATAGACAAGGATTTATTTAACGCTTGCTGTGGAGCAATAAAAAATGAACGGCAAGCATTAGAGGAACGAACTGAAAAACTCCAAACGGAAATCTCCCTAGAACATGACACTGAATCGAGAGTAGCGGCGTTTAAGTCAGAACTAATGAAATTCGCCACTCTTGACGTAAGCAATGAGGAAATTCTACGGGATATGATTCACAAGATGATTAACCGCATTGATGTTCATGAAGGCGGTTCAATCGATATTAGTTATAACTTTCAAAACCCACTTAAAAAGGGGGCTTAGCCGTATTTCGGCTAGCCCCTTCTTTCCATCAATATTACGCACTCCACATGCGCCGTATGCGGAAACATATCCACCGGCTGCACCTGCACCAGTTCATACCTCGCCATCAGCTTGGCAATATCCTTTGCCAGTGTGGAAGGATTGCAAGACACATACACAATCTTCTTGGGTGTCACTTCAAGCAGTGAGCGGATCAGCGCATCGTCCAGCCCGGTTCGAGGCGGATCGACCACCACCACATCGGGTTTGATGCCCTGCCGCGCCCATTTGGGCATCAGCACTTCGGCTCGTCCTACATGGAATTGCGCATTCGCCGCCTGATTGCGCTCCGCATTTTTCCGCGCATCCTCTACGGCTTCCGGTATCAACTCAATACCTCGTACTTCACGGGCATATGGAGCCAGCCAAAGGGCAATCGTTCCGGTCCCACAATACAGATCCAGCAAAAGCTCGCTGCCGGTCAGTCCGGCGATTTTTTTGACTTCGTTATACAGCTTCTGCGTCTGCTCCGGATTCAACTGAAAAAAAGCGCGGGCGGACAAGTCAAAGGAAAGCTCGCCCAGCTTTTCCGCGATAGAAGGGCGTCCCCACAGCTCGCGGGTAGTGTCTCCGAAAACGACCGAAGTCTTCTTGGGATTGACGTTCTGCACGATGCTGACCAGCTCTGGCAGACGCGTCCGCAGCTCCAGGATCAGCTCTTTGACGCGCGGAATCTCCGGCGTAGCCGTCACCAGCGTAAGCTGCGTCTCGCCTGTAGCGAAAGCCACCCGGGCAACGACTGTGCGAATCACGCCCGTCCGTTTCCGCTCCTCATAAGGCGGGATGCCGAGCTCTTCCAGCACGGCCTTGGCTGTGCGAACGATGGCCGTCGTCGCTTCGTGCTGCACCTGACAGGTTTCCAGATCGACCAACTGATGGCTGCCCGTCTGATAGAGTCCGGCGACCAGCTTCCCGTTTTGTCTGCCCACCTGAAACTGTGCTTTGTTGCGATAGCCCCAGGGGTTCTCCATGCCGATCGTCGGGGCCACCGGGGGATTTTCCAAACGGGCGTATTTGCGCAGCGACTCGATGACCAGCTCCTGTTTGGAGGCAAGTTGGGCCTGATAGTCCATATGCTGAAGGCTGCAACCGCCGCATTCCTCATATAAAGGGCAAGGTGGTTCAATGCGAGCAGGTGATTTTTCGACAACGCGTACCAGCTTTGCCACAGCGAACTTCTCCTTTACCTCTGTGACCTCCGCATGCACCACCTCGCCGGGAAGCGCCTTTTCCACAAATACGATTTTCCGTTTGAAATACCCGATCCCTTCCCCGTTGATGCCCAGGCTTTTGATTGTCAGGGTCATCTGCTGTCCGACGGTGAGTTTCGTATCCGATTGTTTTTCATTCCGGGGACGGGGATTTTTCTGATGTTTGCTGGATGACTTCATGGGATGCCGCTCTCCTTACTTCTTGATTACTCTATTATACCTTGATTCCCCGGGAAGACCCAAGCGAGCAGGGAGGATGACAAGAACTGACGATTTTACAGCGAATTGAAAGTTGGGCCGAAAGAAATTTTGCAAATCTTGAAAGGAAATCTCAAATCTGGTCGTTATACTTGATGAACAACCCCAAACCGTCTCAAGCAGGGCGCTCACGGTGCCAGTTCAATCGGGCAGGCCACCCTTTTGGCACACCGTATCGAAGAAACGGCTGCCCTGCCTAGAAAAACACATGATAGGACAGACAAAAGACGTGTTTGGAGAAAAGAGGGAATGGCTGCGCAGCGAGCCTCTTTAGGGGAGGAAGGAAAAACATGCAGGACGATACCGAGCTCGTTCGTCTGGTACTTGCGGGAAACCAGCAAGCCTATGCACGACTTGTCGACAAGTATAAAGGAAAAATCTTTGCCCTTCTGTACCGCATGACGGGGCAGGCTCAGGACGCCCAGGATTTGGCGCAGGAGGTTTTCACGAAAGCATATTTTCAGTTGGAGAAGTTTCAGCCGGATGGCAATTTCTCTGCCTGGCTGTATCGGATAGCGGCAAACCATTGTCTGGATGAGCTGAGACGGCGCAAGCGCACGGTCAAAACGACGGATGAAGAAGTAGAACTGATCGACACCGAAACACCGGAGGAAGCGTTTTTGCAGAAAGAAACGCAGCAGGTGATTCTTCGGCAGATCAGGGAGCTGGATGAGGAGTACCGATCGGTGTTTATCCTGCGCTACATCGACCAGCTCAGCTACAGAGAAATCAGTGAGACGATGGCGATTCCGCTGACGACCGTACAGATGAGACTGCATCGGGCCAGAAAAAAACTGCGAGAAGGGCTGGAGAAGGGGGGAGCTTCCTATTATGAAATGTCACAAATCTAAAGAGCTGCAGCCCTATTTTGAAGGGAGGCTGTCCCCCTTGGCAGCCAAAGAATTGGAGCAGCATGTGGATCAATGCAGCCTTTGCCAAAAAGAATTGGAGCGGCTTATGGAGGGTACGCTCGTCGCCGATGAGCTGATGGCAGAAGAACTCCTCGACCCCGGCTTTACTGATAGGGTGATGGAAGGTATTGCTGTCCGCAAAAAAATGAGAAATGGAAAGAAAGATTGGAAAAAAAGGAGCCTCGATATTATGAAAAAAACAGCGATTGCCGTAGCCGGTCTCACGGCTGCCGTTACATTCGGAACAATGGTTTCACCGACATTTGCCAATTACGTAAACAGTTTGTTCAATACTGTTAAAGAAGTAGACGAGGGCTTGAAAAAGGCAGCGGTCGAAGGCTACGTCCAGGAAATAGGCAAGCAGGTGGCGGATAAAGGCTTCTCCTTGACTGTAAAAGAAGTGCTCGCAGATCCGACCCGAATCGCTCTGATCCTTGATTTTGCCGACAAGGATGGCAAAAGGCTGGATTATCGGGCGGGCGAATACGAGTTTACATTTACGCTTACAGACAAGGCTGGAGAGGACCTGAACCCGGAAAACGGTGGCTGGCGCTGGGGAAGAGAGGAGGAATACATGATTGTCAGCAGAGACTTGCATGATATATTCGACTCTTTGGACAAAGTACCTGACGAGCTTACTGTCGGAGTCGAATTCACTAAATTCATGGACACGGAAGGATCCTGGAAGATCGATGTCCCCATCGATATGAAGAAGGCAAAAGCGGTGGCGAAGACGGTAGTGATTAATAAAGAGTACACGTCGCCGCAGGGGGTTGTTATCAAACTGGACAACATAATGACCGTTCCCAGCGCAAGTACGCTCACCCTGAAGACGGATTGGAACGAGCAGAGAAACAAGGAATATAGGAAGTTGATCGAGGAAAGAGGCTGGAATGATGATCCTAAAGAGCCTAGAAAGGAAATGCGATTATCCCCCGGAGAGCTTATGCAACACTACTTAACTAGCTATGATCTGGCCTATGAAATTCTCGACGAAAAGGGAAATCCAATTGCCGGTCGTGATGATACGCTTTTCAAGACTTTGAACGGCATTGAAAAAAATAGTTTGCACGAAATAAGTTCAGGAAGAGGCAAGGGAGATAGTCAAGAATGGATACGGTGGCACGGATTCACACCATTCACGGGCCATGAAAAGCTAACCTTCAAGCTCCACTCGATCTATCTGAATGAACTGGCTTCCTTTAAGGCCAAGATAACCCCGGATCAATTGAGCAAACAGCCAGTGACTGTTGAAAACAGCGGCAGCACCTTTACGTTCAACAAATTCCAATTGAAGACAAGCGAAGAAAAGGAACGGATCGGAGGCTACGAGTGGCGCGGCAAAGGCGGGATCGTCGAGATTGAGGGAACTCTTCCAGAGGGCATCGTGTACATCAGCGATTGGAAAGCAAAAGACGAAACAGGTAAAGTATATGAAGTTTACCTAGACAACGGAGACGGAGCGTACACCCGAGGGAAAGATGGACGCGTGCAGATCAAGACCAGTATGTTTATAAACGGCCTGGTGAAGCAGCCGAAAGAGCTGACGATCACCTATGGGATTCAAGAACGTCAGTATCGCGACTTAGGCTGGGAAGTGCCCATCGACATGAGCAAACAAAAGTAAACCAGACTACCCAGGGGAACGACACGAAAAAAGCTTCTTCCTTTCACAGGAGGAAGCTTTTTTATGTACACAAGCATGCAAAAGAACGAAACAGCAGAAGAAATTTTGAAATAAGAGAAAGATTTTCCCATTTCCACCGTAATAGCTGATGATCAGACAAAAAGGATCAAAAACTGCGCAGTCACCTTTTTGGATGGGAGGATCATACATGCTGGAGGATTGGGAGCTGATTGAACAGCTTCACCAAGGAAACAAACAGGCGTACACCCAGATTGTGGAGCGCTACAAGGGGAAAATCTACGCGTTTTTATACAGAATGATTGGCCATACACAGGATGCCCAGGATTTGACACAGGAGGTCTTTATCAAAGCCTATTGCAGCATTGGCGGATATCGGCCGGAGTTTCGCTTTTCTTCATGGCTGTATCGAATTGCCGCCAATCATTGCCTGGATGAGCTGCGTAGGAGAAAGCGGTCTCCGATCACCACGGGAGATGAAACGAAGCTGATTCATGACAATACCCCGGAGCAAATGCTGCTGGTCAAAGAACAGCATGCCATTTTACAGAGGCATCTCCTCGCGTTAGAAGAGGATCACCGCGTCATTTTGCTCCTCCGCTATGAAGAGCAGCTCAGCTACAAGGAAATTGGCGAGGTACTCTCTATTCCAGTAACAACGGTGCAGATGCGCATCTACCGGGCACACAAAAAATTGCACCAATGTCTGATTCCGGTGAAAGGTGGTGGTTCTGTTGAAATGCGTGAAGTCTAAACAACTGCAGGCATATCTAAACGACGAACTGCTGCCGTCGGAGAGCGTGCAGGTAGAGCGGCATGTGGAAGAGTGCAGCTTCTGTAAAAGCGTGTTGGAGGAATTGGTACAGGGGCAGGAGGTAGAGGAACTGCACATTTTAGGCGAAATCTCCCCTCTGCCAGATACCTTCACTGACGAGATTACCCGTAGGCTCGCCAATCTTCCATTGCCTGCTCTAGAACAAAGAGACCAACAGAAAATCACTGTAAACAAATCGCTCAGTTGGAAAAAAAGGAGTGTGGATATTTTGAAAAAAACAGCGATTGCCGTGGCAGGTCTTGCGGCGGTTATTACCTTTGGATCGATGGTGTCACCGACTTTTGCCCATTATGTAAAAAGCTTGTTTCACACAATTGACAGGACTGATGTAGGAATTAAAAAAGCGGCTGAGGACGGTTTTTCCCAGGCAGTCAATCTAAAGGCAGTCGATCAAGCAATTACTTTAGAGGTCAAAGAGGTTCTCAGCGATTCCATGCGTCTGGCGATTCTCTACCAAATAACGGATAAGGATGGGAAGCCACTCTCCAAGGATGCGTTGCATGCTCCAACCCCGGTTCCTACTTACGATAAAAATAGCCAAGGAGATAACGTGAAAAAACCTGAGGGAATGGAGGAGCAAGAGTCAAATAAAGTGTACATCAAAGACAAGGACGGAAAAGACCTCACGCTGCATGCAAATTGGCGGAAAAGCCAGCTTGGTGACTATATCCTGCAGGAAATCGCTGTGAGTCAGATTCGACTGGTAGATGGGCTAGAGCAGTTGCCTGATCAGTTTGATGTACAGTTTGATTATCGCCAGATCGCTGGTACAAAAGGGAAATGGCAGGTATCGGTCCCCATTGATCTAGCCAAAGCAAAGGCAGTAACCAAGGATGTGGAGGTTGATAAAAAATATACGTCCCCACAGGGGATACAGCTTCATTTACAGAAGGCTGACTTCGGCCCTAGTGTAACACGGCTCGTCTGGGAAATTCAGATGATGGCAGACCTTCAAAAGAAGATACAGGGAATCATTGACGAAAAAAATCTAATGAAGGATCCCGCTACAGAACTTTTGGCCCAGCAACTGTCTGATCTCCGTTTTGCCTATGAAATTTTGGATGACCAAGGTTCTGTTGTTGCGGCTTTTGATGATTATACTTACAGCGGAGATATGGGCCTTGCCAAAAATAGGGTATTGACCAACTACGAGAAATGGCAAATTATGCCGTCTGGACCACAAAATGAAGTTCATGCATTTACCCCCATGCTCGATAAGAAAAAGGTGACACTCAAACTATACTCGATCGTCATGAGTGAACTGGCCGACTTTAGCACGTCTCTAAAAGTAGAAGACTTGCAGAAAAAAGCATTGGAGGCAGAGTACCAAGGAAGCACATTCGTCTTTAACGGCTTCCAGTCTAAGAAAATCCAACGGGGAATGCATCAGGTCGATGGATACGGGATTCAGCTGCAAGCCACCCTGCCCAAAGATATCGTAAGCGTCACAGAGTGGTTCGTCCGCGATGAGAATGGGGAGAATTACCCGATCACCTTTGTTACAGAAGATGCCTCAAGAGATGCGCAGGGCCATGTGAAGATAAGCGGTGACTTGGAGATTTGGGAGATGAAGCAAGCACCGAAACAGCTTACTCTCGGATTTAGACTCATGGATAAGGAATACCGCGATGTCAACTGGGAGGTACCGATTCAGCTCTCCAACTAATGCCAGCTTTCTCCTGCTTTCACTTTTTGCTATAATAGTCCAGAGAAAAGTGAGGGAGTTGTGACGGAAGATGCAAGAGCTGTTTGATAAAATGAAGGAATACCTCAATATGGACACGGAAATTTCCTTTGAAGAATTTGATGGCTACTATAAACAAGTGACATCGTTTCTGAACGATAGCTGGACTACTCTGGGTGAGGACGACACCATGCACATGCTGTTTATCCTCGACAACCTGAAGTCCAACGGGGAAGACCGTTCCAAGCGCAAAACCAAAGAAGCGAAAAAATACGCCAAGATGTCGCAGCGTTGCGAAATCTGGGCGACTGCTCTGATCAACCGTCTGCGTGAAGCGGGCTTGACTGACGAAGAGATTGGCAAGCGCTACGAAACCATCTACGAGGCTGTATAAGCAAAAAACGGCCAAAGGCAGGCAATAACGATAGCTGTGTGACAGCCTGACTCGTTCAGCCTGTCGCAAGCAGCGTCATGAAGCAAAAAAGCGGGGGTTCGGTACAATGGCCCCGCTTTTTTGTGTCGGGTTCTTTTCCCTTCCGGAATTCTTCTAACCTCTCTTCTCCTGCCCGCTCTGGAAGCGAAAGTCGATCCATCTCAATAAAACCTGTTCCTCTTGACAAGGGGCCCATTAAGGTCTATACTTTTTAACTAATTTGAATATTATGCAAGGAAATGAACAGCGTAGATAAGGAAGAGTAGGAGTAAAGACGACGCGCAGAGAGCCATCCCCCGCGCTGCAAGGATGGACGTCCGCTTGCTTTGAAAATCACCTTGGAGCTGTGTTCTTGAAAGAGCGCTGGACGCATGTTTCCTGACAGAGGAAATTATCCTGCCCTTCCGAGTAAAGAACAACGGAAGCCGCCACCGTTACCAGGCGGAGTCTCTAGACTTCACCGGAGACTCATTAAGTCTGCTTTTCGCAAGGAGAGCAGGAAAAGCTGAGTGGTACCGCGATGCCCTCGCCTCAGCCGGTCGTGCAGTCACGCACAACTGGCAGACGGCGGGGGCTTTCTATTTTTTCAAGCAAAACAGACAGAAAAACCGCGCGCACCAGGGGAGGAGCAAAACCATGCATACTGTAAAAATGGAAGAGATCATTGTCGCCAATCACGTATTAAAAGACGTGATCGAGAAAACACCGCTGCAACTGAACAAGCGGCTGTCAGAGAGATATGACTGTCATCTTTATCTCAAGCGGGAGGATTTGCAGGTAGTCCGTTCTTTCAAGATCAGGGGGGCATACAACCTGATCCGTCATCTTTCCGAGGAAGAACGCAGCAGGGGAGTGGTCTGCGCCAGTGCCGGAAACCATGCTCAAGGCGTGGCATACTCCTGCCAGCTTTTGCAGATTCGCGGCACGATTTTCATGCCGGCGACCACGCCGAGGCAAAAAGTGTCTCAGGTGAAGCTGTTTGGCGGCTCTTATGTTGAGGTCGTCCTGGTCGGCGACACCTTTGACGACTCTTTTGCGGAAGCGATGAAATACTGCCTGCAGGAAAATATGACGTTCGTGCATCCGTTCGACGATCCGTACGTCGTAGCCGGTCAAGGCACAGTAGGAGTAGAAATCTTAAACGACGTCGAAGAGCCCATCGACTATGTGTTTATGAGCATTGGCGGTGGCGGTCTTGCCGCAGGTGTAGGGACGTACATCAAAGGAATCAGTCCGTCCACAAAGTTGATCGGGGTGGAGCCGGCGGGGGCAGCGTCCATGACGGAAGCGCTGGCGCATGACGATGTCGTGACGCTGGATGAGATCGACAAATTCGTCGATGGCGCAGCAGTGAAACAGGTAGGACAGTTGACACGGGAAATCTGCAAAGAGCTTCTGGACGACATCGTACTGGTGCCGGAGGGCAAGGTATGCACGTCGATTCTGGAGCTGTACAACGAAAATGCCATCGTTGTGGAACCGGCTGGCGCATTGCCCATCGCGGCGCTCGATCTGTACCGGGAGCAAATAGCGGGCAAAAATGTCGTCTGTGTCATCAGTGGCGGCAACAACGATATTGACCGGATGCAGGAGATCAAGGAGCGCTCGCTGTTATACGAAGGACTGAAACATTACTTTATCATCAATTTCCCGCAGCGTGCCGGCGCTTTGCGCGAGTTTATCGACGGCGTGTTGGGTCCGCATGATGATATCACCCGTTTTGAGTATACGAAAAAGAATAACAAGGAAAACGGTCCGGCACTGGTGGGGATCGAGCTGAAATGTCAGAGCGATTACGAGCCGCTGGTGGAGCGAATGAAGAAGCACGGCATTCGCTACGTTGAAATCACACATGATCCGTATCTGTTCAATCTGCTGATTTAAGCGGAATATCAGGCGCAAACGGTATGGTTTTGGTGTTGTTGTAACACAGATGGGAATAGTCAAAAAAATGTTAATACAGCGAAAACGGGAGAAAACAGAAGTGCGAAAGAGCAACTCTGTGATAATACAGGATAATGTTTTATAACAAAGTTTTATAAAACAACGTCTGTTATAATACAATAATCTCAACGAAAAAATTCGGGGGGTTATCAACATGACACCAATCACGACGTTCTTTCGCAATCTGGAATCCAAATGCTGTGCTGCTTGCGGGCAAGTTATGACGGAGCAAGCCGAGTCTTACATGAACGAGTGCTTCTCCTGCCAGGATAAAGCCACACAAGACGCTTATCTGTACTACCACACAAAACGGTCATGAACAAGAAAATGGATAGAGTAGCAGAGACGAGATACTCTCTGACGGCTCTATCCATTGTTTCATTTGTGGGCCTGTTCTTTGACGTAATCAATCAAACCAAGCTGGAAGCCGCGGTTTTCCAAGAGGCGCTTTGCCTCGTAGGTCCCCGAAAAATAAGCCTCTACATGCGGGTCGTTCTCCAGTACATAACGGCAGGCCTCGTCCTGCCACAGCTCCTGATACCAATCTGTCTGTTTGATCTTCTCGATGAGCTCCTCGTAGGGCGTCTCCGGCTTTTTCCACGGGTTCAGACGGTGAACAATCTCAGCCACGATAGCCACTACGACCAAAATACCGATCAGAAACATCTTAAAATGCCCAGTTACCGCTCCGGAACAGAGGTTCTCTGGTGCCGTCTGCAGTAATTCCGTCGATGTTCATTTCACCTGATCCGATCATGAAATCTACATGGGTCAGACTCGTGTTCAGGCCGCGTTTCTCCATCTCTTCCGGGGAAAGGCTGCTTCCGCCCTCGACACTGACGGGGTAGGCATTGCCGATTGCCAGATGATTGGAGGCATTTTCGTCGAAAAGCGTTTCAAAGAAAATCATATTGGACTGGGAAATCGGAGATTGATGCGGAACCAAGGCTACTTCTCCGAGGTAATGAGAGCCTTCATCCATCTCGATCAAATGCTTGAGTACTTCATAGCCCTCTTCGGCGGAAAAATCAATAATCCGCCCCTGTTCAAAGGTCAGGGAAAAGTTCTCGATCAGATTGCCGTTGTAGCTAAGCGGCTTGGTACTGCGCACCACACCGGATACCCCTGTTTTCAGCGGAGCTGTAAAGACCTCCTCTGTCGGCATATTGGCCATGAACGGAACCCCTTTGGCATTCTTGTCGCCACCGCCAATCCAGATGTGACGTTCAGGCAGCTCGATCGTCAGGTCTGTGCCTGGAGCCTGGTAGTGCAGGGAATGATACTGCTTTTGATTCAGGTAGTCCACCTTTTCGCTCAACTGCTTTTGATGTTCGCTCCACGCTTGTACAGGATCTTCCTGGTCGGCGCGGGTAGCGCGGAAGATGGCATGCCAGAGAGCATCGACGCGCTCCTCTTCGGGCAGCTCGGGAAATACCATTGCAGCCCAGGCCGGGGACGAAGCTGAAATCACGGACCAGCTTACCTGGTTGCTCATCATGTAAGAGCGGAATTTGAACAAGGCTTTGCCCGCCGATTTTTTCGCTGCTGACAGCCGAGCGGAAGGGACGCCCTTCAGCAGATTGGGGTCAGAATCGAGAATGGTGAGAAAAGCTGCGCCGTTCTCTGCCATCGTCTCCATCCCGTTTGCCTTCCAAAGCGGGTATTCTTCAAAGGCTTCATCCGGAGCGAGATCGTATTTCATCCGGGTGAGTTCATCGTCTCGCCATTCCATATGTACTTCTTTCGCTCCTGCTTCGTATGCCTTTCTGGCTATTTTGCGAACCAAATCGGCAGAGGTGAGAGAAGCGGTGATGAACAGAGTCTGCCCCGGTTGCAAGTTCACGCCTATTTTCACTGCCAGCGATGCGTAGCGATCCAGCATGGTTTCAAACGAAGACATAATAGACCTCCTCTAATCAGTATATTTCCCATTCAAACACGACGCGGGATCGTCAGAACCGTGATGATCAGAAAGCCGTTCCGAAAGTTGTTACGGTTTTGAAAGTGATGAAATTCAGGAAACCGATACCGGTAAAGATGATGAACGAAGCAAAGGCGACAAAAAGTGCTCTTCTTCCGATTTTTTTAAGTGGCGGGTTTTGAGCAAACAAAGAGACGATCCAGACAATGATCCCGATAGGGAAAAAGAGAAAGCTGAAGAGATATACGATTATTTGTTCCCACTTATTCATTGTTACACTCTTTTCGTTTTAGATCTATTTTACATGATTTGGCAAATGGGATTCAAATTTTTTTTACAGCAGATACTTCGATTATAATTGGGGGGATCATCTTGTTTTGGCAAGAAGACAAAAGGAGGAGCGGACATGTTTCACCCGCTTATTTTCGACAATATCAAAGTTGTACTGGAAGGTGCTGTTTACGACCGCGATTTTGAAGGCACAATCCTGATTACGGGGCGAACAGACAGCGTGGATCTGGCTACCTATCATCGACTGTTTCAGATCGAGTTCCGATTGGCGGAAGACCCTCGGAACGAGAGAGAAATCTTTGCCCAGATGCAGCTGCGGACCAGCCTGGCTGATATCGCAGCGGAACAACTCGAGAAGCCCCTGACTGATCCTGTCGGTTGCACGATCTGTATCCACTTTTTTGTAACGGTATCCGAGGTTCAGCGGGAAACAGAAGCGATTACACAGATTTTGAACGAGATTTGGGGCAATCGCCCCTATATCACCCAGACCATCAAAGCCAAGCTGAATGAATACCAGCTTCATTGGCCGCCGGAACAGTATGAGAATCAGATCACGCTTGATTTTCACCGGAAAATTGACGAAGGGAACATCGAAGATCTCAGGGGGCTGGTGGATCATACCATCGCTTCTCTGGAACAGCTTCGGACGAATCGCCAACATGAGTAGATTTTTCGTTTACAAGTGAAAAGACAGGCGGTATGATTTTGTTAACGGGAATTATCATTTAGTTAACAAATAAGGAGGACACCATGAGAAACGAACGTTTGAGGTGGCTCATGCTTTCTGCCATTTTCGCCGCCTTCACAGCTGTCTTTTCACAAATCACGATTCCCCTGCCGTTGATTCCGATTACAGGACAGACGCTGGCAGTAGGTCTGACGGCGACGATTCTGGGAAGCCGGTGGGGAACGGTATCGATCCTGATCTACATCTTGCTTGGGGCTGTCGGGCTTCCTGTATTCTCCGGGGCCGTTGGCGGACCGCAGGTGTTGGTCGGCAAGACAGGCGGTTACATCTTCGGTTTCATTTTTGCAGCCTTCATTACGGGACTCATTCTGGAAAAAATACGTTTTAATTTCCGCTGGGCTTTCGTGGCTAATATCGTCGGCATGTTTGTCACCCTTGCATTTGGGACCGCCCAGCTCAAGTACGTGATGGATATTCCTTGGGACAAGGCCATCGCTTTTGGCACGACGCCATTTCTGGTGGTTGGCGCGATCAAAGCGGCCTTGGCAGCCTGGATTGGGATCAAGGTTCGCGAGCGTCTGATCTCTGCCCAGCTGATGCAACAGCGCAGCATCGTTTTGAAATGAAGAAACATGGAACGATAGCTAAGTGAAAAAAAACGTCCGGGGCAACCGGGCGGTTTTTTTGCGGGCTCCGCCAGAAGGGTTGGCGGAGCCCAAGCTTTTCTGATGTCCGTATAATGTTGCGAACGGGATGGATACTACAAACTGGATGGAATAACGAAACAGCATAGGGGGAACTTCTGTGAATATAACGACGATACCCGGCCCCAAAGGGCTGCCGATCACGGGCAACCTGCTCGCGTTTCGCCGGGATCCGCTCCAGTTTTTGCGTGAGGCCTCAAAAGAGCACGGAGATGTAGCCCACTTCCGTTTTGGGCCTTCCCGCCATGTCTACCTGATCAGCAACCCGGACATGATCAAAGAAATTCTGGTGACCAAGCAGTCTCATTTTCGCAAGGCAAAAGGTCTGCAAGTCGCGCGGGCTGTCGTCGGCGACGGCATTTTGACCAGCGAAGGGAAAAAGCATATGCGGCAGCGCCGGCTGATGCAACCGGCTTTCCACCGCGATCGGATCGCCACCTATGGAGACAGCATGGTTCAGCAGGCCCGCCAGTTGATGGAAGAGTGGCAGGACGGGACCGTGCGCGATGTGCATGAAGACATGATGAAGGTAACGCTTGCGATTATTACGGAGACGATGTTCGGCAAAGGATTGAAGGAAGGGACGGATCGAATCGCCCATGCCATCGATGTCGGGCTGAAATACGTCTCGACAAAAGCCTCGTCGATCATTGATATTCCGCTCAATGTACCGACAGCCAGCAACCGGCAATTCCTTGAATCGGCCGAGTTGCTCGACAAGACCATTTACGCCATCATTGACGAGCGGCGAAAAGAAGGGGACCAGGGGAAAACTGACTTGCTGGCCATGCTGCTCGCTGCCCGTGACGAGGATGACGGAGAGGGCATGACCGATGAACAGGTAAGAGATGAAGTCATGACGATCTTTGTTGCTGGCCATGAGACGACAGCCAACACGATGTCCTGGATTTGGTATTTGCTGGCGACCCACCCCCAGGCAGAGCAAAAGCTTTGGGCCGAGCTGGATGAGGTGCTGGCAGGACGTTTGCCGACCGTCGCGGATATCCCGCGTCTGAAGTATGTAAGCATGATCATCAACGAAACACTTCGTCTCTACCCTGCTGCCTGGACACTGAACCGGGAGGTAACCGAGCCGGTAGAAATCGGCGGACGCACATACAATCCTGGTGATACTCTGATGATGAGTCAGTATGTGATGCACAGAGACGACCGCTATTACGAAAACCCGGATGAATTCAAGCCGGAGCGTTTTGACGGCGATCTTTTAAAACAGATTCCGACTTATGCCTACTTCCCGTTTGGCGGTGGGCCGCGCGTCTGTATCGGAAATAACTTCGCTCTGATGGAAGCTGCATTGCTGCTCGCCACTTTTGCGCAGGAATATCGCTTTCGGTTAGCCGACCCGGGCAAGCCTGTCGAGGCAGAGCCGCTGGTTACGCTGCGTCCCAAGAACGGTCTGATGATGAAGCTGGAGGCCCGCTCCCGCTCCTAGCTGGCAGGCAGCGGCACATCCCGAAAAGGAAAGACACGAACCTTTGCTGCGGTTCGTGTCTTTTTCAAAAAAAAAAGCATCTGTTCACCAATGTACATACAACTGCTTGGTGTCAGATACTGAACTTGGGGTTATTTATCACTGAAAGCAATAAGCTAACAAAAAAACTTTATCAAACAATTGTTAAAAAGGTATTAAGTGATTATAAATCTAAATAAACTGCGGCTGGGAGTAGGGGATCGTGAAGGAAAAGGAGCTTCCCACGCCCAGTTCACTGTTGACAGAGATCGTGCCGCCATGCCGTTGGACGATGCTCTGACAAATCGTGAGGCCGAGCCCGGTGCCGCCATTGTTGCGGTTGCGCGATTTTTCTGCCCGATAGAACTTGGTGAAAATCTTGGACAGGTCATCGGGCGAGATCCCCTCTCCTTTATCGATCACGGAAAACAGGACTTGTCCTTCCCGCTGGTCTACCGTGAGCAGAATCGAACCGTTTGGCTTGTTGTAGTAGATTGCGTTGTTTAGCAGATTCTCCAGCACTCGTCTGACCTTGGTTTCGTCTGCTTCGATATGCAGTTCGGCGGCAATACGCAATTTGCAATGAAAGCTGAGCCCCGCCTCTTTAATTCTGACCTGATAATCTTCAATAATGCCTTTGATGAAGCTTCTGACATTGAAAAGCGACACATTGAGCTTCAGCTCGGTGCTCTGTTGGGTAAAATCTTGCAGCTCATCCAGCAGCTTTTCCAGATCGTCAGTTTTTTGTTCGATCTTGTTCATCTGTTTTTGGATGCGCTCCAGCTCGCTCACCCGTCCCGACGCGATATACGAGGCGTAGCCTTTAATCGTCGTCAGCGGCGTGCGAAAGTCGTGAGCGATCGCGGAAATCACCTCAGATTGACGCTCCTCGGAGAAGCGAAGCTGGTCGACCATGTCCGAAAAGTAGCGGAACAGCCTGCCAAACTCATCTTCGGAGTGATACGAGAAGGCAACAAGGCGTTTCCCCTCGCGAATCTCCTGGGTGACGCGTGACAGCTCATTGACCGGCCGAAGAATCCAGCGTACAAAAAAGGCCAGCAGCACCAGACCGACAAGGGCGATGCTTCCGTAAATATACCAGAGCATCATGCTGACGCCTTTGGTCGCCATAATGTCGGAGTCATCTGTATAGAAGTAGATGATGGTTTCCCCTTTTCTGGGCGGTTCATGCTGGAAGTGGTACTCAGCCACTGTTTTAAAGTCGCTGTTTTCCTTGTTGGGTGTGCGACTTTTCAGGTTATAAGCCTGTGAGGTCTTGCTGTAGATGGAGTGTCCGTTGGCATCCTTGATGACCATTTTGTACATCAGGTCCTCGGGCAGCTGCTTTTCCAACTCGCTTCTGTCCATGGGATCTTTTAAGATACTGGAGCTGAGCACCAGATTGAAGCGCACCTTCTCAGCCGTTTCCTTTTCGTAGCGGTATTGATTGTGACGGTCTGTTTTCAACTGAACGACGATGATATCCTCAAAGACGAACTTGAATAGGAAGATGTTCATCGCAATCAATGCGAAAAACGAGAGGAACAGCTTGTTGCGAATGCTCATTTACACCTTCTCCCCGATAAAAACGTAGCCCGTCCCCCATTGCGTTTTGATATACTGCCGTTCAATCTCCAGCTTTTCGCGCAGATTCTTGATGTGTACCGTTACTGTATTCAGCGAACCGTAGCCGTAGCCCCAGACGCGGTCATAGATTTGCTCTCGGGTGAATACAATGCCGGCATTCTCCGCCAAAAAAGTGAGCAATTGAAACTCTTTGGTAGACAGATCTACTTTTTCTTCATTAACAAAGACGGAGTACGTCTCCTTGTGGATCTCCAGCCCCTTGAACCGCAAAACGGTGATCGCGGAGTTGGCGCTCTCTTTGTCGGAATGTTCCTCCGTGTGCTTGCGAATGCGCTCATATCGTCTCAAATGGGCGCGAATCCGCGCCAGCAGTTCTTCGGTGTCAAACGGCTTGGTAATGTAATCGTCGGCACCGATCTCAAAGCCGACCACTTTGTCGACTGCTTTGCCTTTGGCACTGAGGAACAGGATGGGCAAGTCGGATTCACGGCGTATCTGAGAGCACAGCTCGTAGCCGCTCATATTGGGCATCATGATATCCAGCAAGATCAGATTGGGCTTCAAGCCTTGCTTCAACAGATTGAGAGCATGCTCGCCACTTTCTGAGGCGGTCACCTCATAGCCTTCGCTGACCAAAATATCTTCAAGAAGCTCGATAATCTCCAGATTGTCGTCGACAAGCAAAATATGGTCTTTCACAGGAATTCCCCCAGTTACCTCAGATCTCCAGTATGATTCGATTCTCCTCTAATCATAACATGGTTTGCCTGACAGCGTGCATAGAATCCAAATGTTACCACGACTTGAAAGCAGGAAAAAGAGAGGGGGTTAGCGAATAGCGGCTGTCACTTCCTCTTGACACCTGGTACTAAGTTTCGTCAGAAAAAGCCAGAGACCTCACGTCCCTGGCTTCCATACTTCTGCTTATTCTGCCTTTTCTGGCTGAGCCCCATGCTGCTCGGGGGCTGCCGCAGCGTCTGTAGGCGCGGGCGCCTCTGTTGGTTGTGGCTGCGGGGCTGGTGCTACTTCTTGTTGCTCTGGTTGGGCTTCTGGCGTAGACGCTGCTTGTACCGCTTTTTTCGCTGGCGGAGTAGTGGACTCATCTGCCTGGAGGATTGGGGCGGCAATTCGCTTGGCACCCACATAACGCTTGCTCCAGTAGTAAGGATCGCTCAACTTGGTGTTGACGACACCTCTGCCTGACTCCGAGTGTACAAACGTGTCATTGCCGATATAGATGCCGACATGGGAGATGCTTCTGCCGTTCGTCTTGAAAAAGACGAGGTCGCCTGGCTGCAGATCTTTTCGATTCACTGGCTGGCCTACCGTAAATTGAGAAGCAGAGCTGTGTGGCAAATCTATACCCAGCGCGTCAAATACATAGCGTGTAAAGCCGGAGCAGTCAAAACCTTTTTTCGTGGTTCCGGAAGACTTGTAAGGGACACCGTAAAGGTCGTTGACAACATTCATCAGGGGGGTTCCCTCCTGAGCATGTGCCGGGACGGTACCCATTGCAAGCAATCCGGCAATCATGAAAGCTACTACCGTCTTGCGCAAAACAAACTGCTCCTCTCCTGAGCCTACGAGGTTAGCTGATGGGTTCGGTCGAAAGGATTTCCCTAGACTGCCAGAACGTTGCAGTCATTCACCCCAAAAGATAGTGGGTCCCCCGTTTCCATAAAAAGGAATTCGGCTATTTTTCGATGTTTTTTTACACGCACCTCCACAGAATTCAACACTTGGCCTGTTTTTCCTTTTTTTGCGCAGATTGTTCACAATTTTGACATATTATTTTGTCATACGCTGTAACGAAGTGACTGGTCCACTCGTCAGACAAAATTCGCCCAAAACCATCTCTAGAATATAGCCCAAAGCCGTCTCTACATATAGCCCAGGGCCAATTCCAGACCTTAGATAAAGAAGCTTTCCGAGTGCGGATAGGTGCTTGTCCGGTCTGGGAAGGACATTTAATCCGTCCAGGGACGGAGACAAAAACCAACCGCTCGCCCGTTATCGCAAATCTCTGCCCCGTCTACAATGAGGACATAAGGTTCACACCACCACATAAGACGATTGGAGGGAAGCAATTCATGAACGAGCGGTCTGGCAAAGTGCTCCTTGGACTGGCATTGCTGCTGACTGGAGGATTTGTCTTTCTGGATCTTCTGGGGATTCACAGCGGTCGCTTCCTCGGAATACTCATCCCCGGGCTGATCATGTTATATGGAGCCCGCAAGCTAATGAGCGGTTCCGGTTCCCGCTTCTGGGGGTTACTGGTTTTCCTGTTCGGGCTGTTAATGCTGATCGGCAAGCTGCACCTGCTGTTCAATGTCATCATCGCTGTCGGGGTCATTTACCTGGGTTATCGCCTCATCCGCCGACATGACAGGTCGGACGACCACATGCCGACAGTCTGGGAGAAACAATGGGCAGAACGTGTATTAAAAGAAGATGCTTTGGATAACTGGGAGCACCGAGTAACCAAGAAAGAAACGTTTTGATTCGAAATAGGAAGCAAAGGCCCACAGGGTGTACATGACAATTAAAATTCTTGTGATATGATGAAGGAGGACTAAAAAATGGGTATTTTTAAACGACTGCGTGACTTGACGGTGGCATCTGTAAATGACGTTATCGATTCGATGGAAGATCCGGTAGTGATGCTCAATCAATATATGCGAGACATGGAAGTAGAGATCGGGCAGGTAGAGGTATCTGTAGCCCGTCAGGTAGCTTTGGAGAAAAAATTCCGCCAACAATGGGAAGAGGCCGTGACGCTTGCTGAGAAGCGTGATCGTCAGGTGAAGCTGGCTTTGGCCGAAGGTGAAGATTTCCTGGCTCGCCGGGCCCTGGCGGACAAAAAACAGTATGAACAGCGTGCCCAAGAGTATGAAGCTCTGTATTTGACAGCATCGGAAGCTGCGCAGCAAATGCGCGAGAAGCTGACGGAGCTGAAAGAAGAATTCTATAAAATGAGAGCGAAGAGATTCACGCTCATGGCCCGTGCACAGGTAGCCAAAACACAAAAGCAAGTCAACCAGGCTATCGTCGGAATCGGGAATCAATCGGCCGGGAAAGGTTTCCACCGCATGGAGGAAAAAGTGCTGCGGATGGAGGCTGAAGCCAATTTGAGCGGTCAATGGCGCCAGACCCAGGCAGGCTTGGAGCAATCTCTCGAGTCCCTTGAAAACAAGGATCTGGACGAAGAATTGGCACAGATCAAAGCATCTCTGCAAGCAAAAAAAGATGAACGCCCAGCAAAAAAGGATGAACAGCCAACAAAAGTACAAGAGTAAAGACAGGAAGTCGGACCTTTCACGTAGAATAAAAGTGGCAACCAGGCAGCCTGTTTGACAGGCTGCTTTTCCTAGGAGGTTTTCCTTGGCAGACTTTATGGTCTTTTTACGACGCTTTTTGTCAGAACCGGGACGCGTCGGCAGCATTATCCCCAGCTCCCGCTTCTTATGCAGACAGATGCTTCGCAATGTGGAATGGAATAAAACGGATGTTATTATAGAGTTAGGGCCTGGTACAGGCGCTTTTACAAAGGAAATTTTGGAACTGAAACGAGACGATGCGACGTATGTTCTGGTTGAACGGGACCCGCAGTTTCGTGACATGCTGGTCAATCGGTTTGACAACCTGACCATTTGGGATGAAGCTTTGCAGCTAAATGAGTATCGGCGAAATGCAGGAATTGAAAAGGCGGATGTGATTATCTCTGGTCTACCGTTTGCCAATTTTCCGGCTGAATTGCGCGCAGGTATCTTGAATGAAGTACAATCTGCCCTGGCTCCAGGGGGATTGTTTATTACGTTTCAATACTCCCTTCAATTGAAAGCTGAGCTGCAGGAGCGGTTCCAGCGGGTAGAGATCACATTTACGCCGTTGAATATACCGCCTGCGTTTATCTATACATGCCGTCAAGGACAGTAGAGGAAGCCGGCATGGGGCGTAAGAGAGGAGATCTTCGTGAAATTGTCCCGCTTGCACAAAATGACGGCCGGTGTCCTGATCATTTTGACAGGGGTTGGCCTTTTTCTTGACAGCTTGCATATTATCTCATTTGGCCTGTTTGATTTGTGGCCGATGGCGCTTGTTTATTTTGGCGTACGGATGTGGGGGAATCAAAAGAAGCTTCGCGGAGGCATCCTGGCAGCGCTCGGGATCATTATCGCGCTGGACATGTGGCTCGGGATCGGGCCGGATGATTTGTTCAATATCATCATCCCGCTACTGTTCATCTACTTTGGCTTCCGTCTGATTCGCGGACGCTCCGGAAAAGGAGAAAGGCCGGGTTTGGAGGAGGAGCCACCGGAGTGGAAGGGCGATCCGCCGGCATCAGACTTCGGCATGCGCTACGAAGAGCCAGATCGTTTGGAGCAGAGGGATGCGGAGCCAGAACCAGAACCAGAGCCTGAACACCGCCCATACGGAGATAACCGTAATCGACATTGGCGAAAGAAAAACGGCTACCGCCCCTCGTTTGGTTCATTCCGTTCCAAGGATCGTGCTTCGTCCTATGGCGGAGGCAGCATCCTGTCGCCAAAAGAGTCCAAAAGCTCGTTAATTGGAGATTTTCATTTGACCTCCGGCCGCTTTGAACTAAGTCAGATGCATATTTGGCATGGGATTGGCGGAGTTGTGATCGATTTGTCCCGGGCTATGCTGATGGTAGATGAAGCGTTTCTTGTTGTCGACGGTTGGGTGGGGGACGTCACGATTTACGTCCCGGTAGACATGCCCGTCGCCGTAACTGCAGAGGTAAGTGTAGGGGATCTGGAGGTATTCGGGCACAGGCAGGGGGGCATCACTCGCAGCGTGATGATCCGCTCCGAACAGTACGAACAGGAAACACCGAAAATCAATGTACAGATTTCGCTGCTCGTCGGCGATATTAAAGTCAAGTACATCTAGGGGGTACTGACAAATGCGACGACAGCGATTGGCCAGTATCCAGTGGCAGTATGTTCGCTACGGCTTGCTGCTGGCTGTAGGAGCGGTTACCGCCTCTTTTGTTTCATGCTATCTCTTGTATGTCCTGGTTGCGCGAAATCCGGCAGTTACGAGCTGGCTTTCCGCTTATCTCGATATTGATGTTCCGGCTTTTTTGGAATGGAAGACGCTGATCCCCTTTCTGCTGCTTTCGATCCTGACGGCCGGGTTGTTTGGTTTGATTGCGGGCTATGTTTTTGGCAACCTGATGAAAAAGAGACTTCATGTGCTCTGGGAAGCCGCGATGAATCTGGGAAGAGGCATCCTGTCCTCACGGGTACCGGAGCTGGGCGTAGATGAAATTGGGGAACTGGGCTGGCAATTGAACCGCTTGGCTGCCCAGTGGGAAGAACAGGTAGCGTCGCTGCAGCGTCTTTCCAATCACAACGCAGCTTTGGCCGAGCAACTGCAACATACGGCTGTCACGGAAGAGAGGCAGCGTCTGGCGCGCGAGCTGCACGATGCGGTCAGTCAGCAGTTGTTTGCCATCGCCATGACGACGGCAGCGATGAAGCGGCTGGTGGAAAAAAATCCACAGCGAGCCGCCCAGCAGATTGAACTGGTGGAAGAGATGGCTGCGGCCGCTCAAGCCGAGATGAGGGCGCTTTTGCTCCATCTTCGTCCAGCCACTTTGCAAAATAAAGCGTTGAAGGATGCCATCGAGGATTTGCTTGATGAACTGACCCGCAAAAATTCGATGGAAATTACGTGGGAAATCGAAGATACAAGCAATCTGCCCAGCGGGATTGAGGACCATTTATTCCGCATTTTGCAAGAGTCGCTGTCCAATACGCTGCGGCACGCCCGGGCTAATCAGATCGCAGTCAAGCTGTTTACGCTGAAGGGCCAGGTGCGATTGCGGATTGTGGATGATGGCGTAGGCTTTGATCCGGAGGGAGAAAAGTTCACCTCCTACGGATTGCGCAGCATGCGGGAGCGGGTTGCGGAGCTTGGCGGCTCTTTTGATATCTATTCGGCAATCGGGAAAGGGACGCAGATCGAGGTGCGTATCCCGATCATGCTGCAGACGGAAAGGGAAGAGGGAGAGCGGACATGATACGTGTGTTGCTGGTGGACGATCACGAAATGGTGCGGATGGGCTTGGCCGCCTATTTGTCAACGGAAGACGACATCGAGGTGGTGGCTGAGGCCTCGAGCGGTGAAGAAGGCGTGCGTCTGGCGGAGGAGCTTGGGCCGGATGTGGTTTTGATGGACCTGGTCATGGAGGGCATTGGCGGCGTAGAGGCGACCAAAAGAATCCGTGACAAGCAGCTATCCTGCAAGGTCATCGTACTGACCAGTTTTATCGATGACGAGAAGGTATATCCCGTGATTGAGGCAGGGGCTTTCAGCTATTTGCTGAAAACCTCACGCGCTTCGGAAATTGCCCGTGCTATTCGTGCGGCGGCTGCTGGTGAACCGGTACTGGAATCACGCGTCGCGGGTAAAATCATGGCCCGTTTCCGGCATGGGCAGGAAGCGCAGCCGCATGAACAGTTGACACCGCGTGAACTGGAAGTGCTGAAGCTGATCGGGCAAGGGAAGTCCAATCAGGAGATCGCAGATGAATTGATCATCGGCATCAAAACCGTCAAGACCCATGTCAGCAATATCCTGGCCAAGCTGGGGGTCGAGGATCGAACACAGGCAGCGATTTACGTGCATACACATCATCTGGAATAAGCAGCCGGGAGCATGGCGATTTGCAAGACTCACCTCACAGGGTGAGTTTTTTTGCGAAAAGCTGGCAAAAATAGAGAGAAGAAAAAGCGGAAAGGAGCAAGGGGGATGAGGCATAAACCGCGTACACGCGCCAAGGTCATGATCGTTGACCAGGGGGTGGACATTGTCGGAGATGTTCACGCTTGCTACGACGAGTTTACAGAACTCTTGCAGCGCCTCGGGTATCAGCGTTCTCATGACGGAACCTACCGCCATCCCGGGGGGCGAAAGCTCCTTTCCCTCGGAGACATTACCAGCCGCGGTCCACACTCGCTCAAAATGCTGCAATTTTTCATCCGGCATGTAGCAGCAGGTCTCGCCGAAATGGTCGACAGCAACCACGGATGGAAAATTGCCCGGTGGCTGGATGGACGACCCGTGATGCTGGGACACGGTGATGAAAAAGTGGCAGACGAATTTCAGCAATTCGCCCAGGAATACGGCACCAAGCGGGCCAGTCATTTGAAAGAACAGAGCAGAAGACTGTTGTTTTCCTCTCCTTCGCACATGATGCTCTACTACCGTGACAGTCTGTCCGTAGTGGCTGTGCACGCCGGGATTCGAGATGATTACATCGGAAAGGAAACGCCCTCCATCCAAAGCTATTGTCGCTACGGTGATGTGGCAGGGACAGGTGTGGACGGCAGGCCGATCCGCAGGGATTGGGCGGCGGAGAGAGTTAAAACAGAACCGCTGATCGTCTGGGGGCATGACCCTCGTCCACAACCCGAACGAAAAAACGGTACGCTCAACATCGACCAGGGATGTGTCTTTGGCGGGATGCTGACCGCCTATCGCTTCCCGGAGGATGAGCTGGTGAGCGTACCTGCGCGTGAGAACTACTCAGGGATGGCGGAAACGCCGTTGACGCGGTATCGAACAGAAAATAGGTAGCTTACGCTGCCTCAAAACCCATGGCAGTGACCTCCTTACTGAGGATTTCGCAGTTTTTCGTAAAGCCGCTTCAGGATGACGGCTTCCGCCCAGAGGGGAAGCGGTGTATCTGGTTGATGGCGCCAATCTTCATTGGTGAGCAGCCCTTCTTGAAAGAGCCAATCAATCGCTTCTTGCTTCCAGGCCGGGATATTCGTTCCTCCATCGGGCATACCCGTTCCACTTCCATTACTCGGATTAGGCGGGGCCGGTTGTTTGTACGGATGGCCCGTGTACGCACAAAAAGCCATTACCACGGCTTCCGCCAGCTGGTGCCAGTTCCGATGCAAAATATCCGCATCCAGGGGATTGTCAGCAAAGCCGTACTCGACGATCACCGTTTCGACGCTTCCCGTTTCCCGATGCATGAAGTAGTAATCTTTCCGCGGATTGTCAGGGAGCGTGCGGGTAAAAATGCGGCGATTGGGCATTCCGGCAGCCTCCAGATCATCCTGGATCAACCGCGGAAAGGCAGCTGACCCGAAGATCGAGTAGATCACCTCGGAGCCGCGGCCGCCGCCGACATTGATGTGATTGGATATGCAATAGCGGGCACCGCTGTTACGCACGCGTGACGCGCGTTCCTCACTGGACAGGGTCGTGTCAGCGGTACGTGTGATAGCAACCGGAATATTGAGTGATTGAAATCGATTGAACTGATAGAGGGAGATTTGCAGATTTTTATCCTTTTCGGTAAAAAACGAGTTGGAACCGCCGCCGGGATCGATCCCGCCATGTCCCGGGTCCAGAATCAAAAGGGGGGGCATACGATCGTCACCTCCTGACTTAGCATATGCGCGCACAAGCAGAAACGCCGAAGGTCGGAAGCATCATTTTACCCGTTCGCTAGCGATGTACAGTGTACATAGTTGTGGTACAATAGAATAGATTGTAATTCCCAAAAGAGGATGGTAATGTATTGATGGCTTGGTACAACTGGGTAATCCCGATCGTAACACTGCTGGTCGGCCTTGCTGGAGGTTTCTTCGGAGGCACCTATTATCTGCGCAAGCAAGTGGAAAACATGCAGATGGATGACAAACAAATACAAGCAATGGCTCGTTCCATGGGGATGAACCTGAATCAAAAACAATTGAAGCAAATGAGCCGCAACATGAAGAATATGAAGATGCCGAAAAAATTTGGAAAGTAATGTGCCAAAGGGGATGACGACATGGGTCCGACCCGTCTGCGCTACACGATGATCGGCTTCATTGTCGGCGTCGTCGTTGTTTATTTAAAAGCACTTCCGATCAGCGAAGGGGTTCGCTTTGCCACTCCCTTTTACGGAGCAGGCATCGGGCTTCTGATCGATGGCATCATTCTGCGCGTGAAACAGCGCAAAGGAAAAAATGATGGATAGGGCAGCGGGAGAAAGTCTCTGCTGACCTATCCATTTTTGATTGCGGGGATTAGAGTGAAAAAAACAGTTCATACACCATCTTGGTAATCAGGGTAATCGACACCAGCAAAAACAGCGGACGAACATAACGTACCCCTGTTTTGATAGCCACGCGTGCACCCAGGGTAGCGCCGAGCAGCATGGCGATCCCCATCGTCAGACCTGTGATGAAAATCACCTTGCCTTCCAGCAAAAAGACGGTCAAAGCGGCAATATTGCTGGCCAGATTCAAAATCCGCCCATTGCCGGCCGCGATGACGAAATCATAGCCGAACAAGAGGACCATCAGAAAGACGAAAAACGAACCGGTACCGGGACCAAAGAAACCGTCATAAAAGCCGATCAGAAAGGTGATGGGAATACCCAGGCCGAGTGTGAACTTGGTGTAGCCCTTAAAGCTGGTATTCTCACCGAATCGTTTGTTGAGCAAGGTATAGATAAAGATGACCGCCATCATGATGATCACCAATACCTTGAGAAATTCCTGGGGGATGAACAGAACGGTCTTCGCTCCGAAATAAGCGCCGACCAGCGAAACGGGAAACAAGATCGCCATCAGCTTTTTGTCGAACTTGCCCATACGAATGAAGGTAACAGAGCTGGTCGCGGACGAGATGGTTCCCGCCAGTTTGTTCGTGCCCAGCGCCAGGTAGGGCGGAATGCCCAGTCCGAGCAAGGCAGGGAGGGAGATCAAGCCGCCGCCCCCTACGGTACTGTCAATAAAGGCAGCAATAAACCCAAAAAAAGCGAGGAAGAGAATGGTTGAAAGGTCTAGTTCCATGGATATCACCTTGCATTTTAGAATGAGTTCAGGAATAATCCAAGTCTAGCACTCTACCAGCGTAATGCAAGATAGAAATTATTGATATAGGTGTTGAAAGATTACGAGACTTTGCAAACTATTTTGTTGTAAAAGTGGAGCGTTTGCATTATAATAAGGTGGAAGCTTGACCCATACATATCATGAAGGAGGAATTGTAAATGGCACATCAACTTCCTGAATTGCCATACGCGCACAACGCGTTGGAGCCACACATCGATACTCAAACCATGGAGATCCACCACGGGCGTCACCATGCTACCTATGTAAACAATCTGAATGCAGCTCTGGAAGCTCATGCTGACCTGCAATCCAAATCCGTAGAAGAACTGATCAGCAATCTGGACGCACTTCCAGAAGGCATCCGTACCGCAGTTCGCAACAACGGCGGCGGTCATGCCAACCATACTCTGTTCTGGGAAATCCTCAGCCCGAATGGCGGCGGAGAGCCAACAGGCGCACTGGCGGATGCGATCAACTCCGCTTTCGGCAGCTTTGACAACTTTAAAGCTGAGTTTGCCAAAGCGGCAACCACTCGTTTTGGTTCCGGTTGGGCTTGGCTGATCGTGGATGGCGGCAAAGTGGCCATCACTTCTACTCCTAACCAAGACAGCCCGATCATGGAAGGAAAAACTCCGATCCTGGGTCTGGACGTATGGGAGCACGCATACTACCTGAAATATCAAAACAAACGCCCTGACTACATCGGCGCGTTCTGGAACGTTGTAAACTGGGACGAAGTTAGCAAGCGCTACGAAGCTGCTCGCTAAGCAAGTCCGCTCGTCGTCAGACGAGGAAAAAAAGCATGCCGGCTTTTAAAACCGGCATGCTTTTTTATATTCTCGGTGGCTTTTCATCGAGCTTCGATCTTCTCTGGGCAGCGTCCGGGATTACAAAAGAGACGCTTGTGCCCTCGCCTGGCTTACTGCAAATGGACAATCCTTTTCCGTACATCTGCGTCAGCCGCCTGTTCGTATTGGACAGGCCGATGCCCTGCTTGTTCTTCATGGTCAGATCGAGCAGACTTCGAACCTTTTCTTCCTCCATTCCGATGCCGTCATCCCTTACCTCAAAAAACGTGGAATTGCCCTGACGGGAAATGCGAAGGTGCACCGTACCGCCTTTGATTTGGCTGAGGACTCCGTGTCTGACGGCATTTTCGATCAGCGGCTGGATCGTCAGCGGAGGGAGGAGCAAATCAATCCCCGGTTCAACCTCCCAATTGACGGACAATCTTTCCTCGAAGCGCTCTTTTTCGATGTACAGATAGGCCTGGATCAGCTCAAGCTCGTGTGAGAGCGAAATCAGTTCTCCTGCATTCAGAAAATCAAAACTGATACGTAAATAGGAGGTAAAGGCATCGCCGAGCATGCGCATCTTTTCTGTATCAAAATCACCGAGTGCCATGATCGAATTCAGCGCGTTAAACAAGAAGTGAGGATGGATCTGCGCCTGCAGATAAGCTGCCTCCAAGCGCAAACGTTCGGTGACCGATTGTTTTAAGGTCGTCAGGGACCAGATTCGGGATTTCAATTCGAGAGCGTCAACAGGTTTGGCTACATAATCATTGGCTCCGGCCAAAAATCCTGTGTAGATATCCTCCGGTTGGTTGCGCGCTGTCAACAGCAAGACCGGCAGCTCGGAGATCGAAAAATGTTCTCTGACCTTCCGCGTAAGCTCGTAGCCGGACATATGCGGCATCATGACATCGGTAATCAGCAAATCCCATCGCTGCGTACTGAGCAATTCCAGCGCTTCCCGGGCGGAGGTGGCCGTTCGGATATTGTACGGCTCCGCCGTGAGGATGCTGATCAGCACCTTCAGGTTGACAGGGTCGTCATCGACAGCCAAAATGTTCACTTTCCCGTCGTGAAGGGACGGAAGCTGGGATTGCAGGATTGGCCAGGCGCTTGTAAAGACATCCGAAACGCTTAAACTGACCGCGGCTTCCTTTTTGCCATCCATTTGCTGAAGAAGTGGTATTTTCTCAGGCCGGAAGCTTGCCTCGTCAACCAACGGAAGTGAAAAACGGAACTCGGAGCCCTTGCCCGATTCGGAACGGACAGTCAGCTCACTGCCATGCAGCTCCACCAACTGCTTGCAAATGCTTAAGCCAAGGCCGATACCAGAGCCCTCGTTTATCCCGTGCTCCCCCTGTTCATAGGGCAGAAAGATGCGAGCCTGCGTTCCTTCATCCATGCCTACGCCAGTATCGGAGACAGCGATAACCGCTTGACCGTTGTGAACGGTGGCTGACAGGGTTACGCTGCCCTCTTCGGTAAATTTAAACGCGTTATGCAGCAGATTAAACAAGATCTGGATCAGTCTTTTTTCATCCGCCAGGACAGGAGGCATGGATTCGGCAATCTCCAGCTTTACTTCGATAGATTTGTTGTCAACGATAAGCTGGAGCATGCTGATCACTCCCGCAGCGACCGATTGCATCAGCAAAGGCTCCTTCTGAAGCTGAATCAGGTTGTTTTGCAGCCGCACGACATCCAGCAAATCATTCAGCATATGGGACATTTGGCGGCCGATCGTGACAAGCAGCTCCATATCCTGACGACTTTTATCGTCCAACGATTGCTTCTCGTTGAGGGCCACAGACTGGGCGATGTTGATAATCGCGTGCAGCGGTGTCCGCAGCTCGTGTGAAGTATTGGCAAGAAACAGATCCTTCATTTTATCGGACTTTCTCAACTGCTCATTCAAGATAGAGTTTTCCTGGGCTTTTCGGAAGTACTGTTTAAAACCGTATGCAGAAAAACCGACGATCGACAGAATAATATCAATCGGGTAGTAGACACTCGTAATCTCTAAGTTGTAATTGAGCAAACCCCACACGACGGCGGAAACGATGCTCGTCGCGGCAAATAGCAAAAACACGGAGTCGGGCTGATTTCGAATATACATCGCACCGATCAGATAGGTAGCCCAGGCGATCGGAAACAAATGGAGCAACGCGAACACTTTTGCTTCAAACGTGTAATAAATCAACGAGACCGGTGCAAACAAAAGGATAGCCGTGTACAGACCAAGGGTATAAAGATACACGGTAAACAGTTTGGAGCTTATGGAACGATGTGAAAACTCTCTTGCCAGCAGCATGATGAAGAAAGAGAACAACATGTAAGAGAGCAGCTTCACTTTTAATGCCGAGGCATATCCCATCGGAAACCAAAGCAATAACAGGCTGTCATGATCCGAGACAATCGACAGCCCGGCAAAGACCAGCATGAAAAAGTACATCAGAAATGTCTTTTGTTTTCGATTGAACAGATACATAAGTACGGCGTACAGTGCATGGAGCAGCAAAATCAGAAAAGTCGCAAGCTGGTAGCCAATCGAGTACCAGCGTTCGTTGTCGATGGCGGCCTGTGTTCCAAAGCGGATGGCTTTGACAATCCCGCCGTTCAGCGGATGCTCAAAGTTGGCTGCGCGCACCAGCAGCTCGATTTCCTCCGCGTTTCCGGCGATGTAGGTGGCGGTATAGGAGACGGCTCGCGGCTGGTAGGATTCGGCTTTCTCTGCGGGCAGTCCGATCGACGACTCTACCTGACCATTGATCTCCAAACTGGACGAAGCCGTAATCTGCTGAATCCAGAACCCATACGGCTGATCGAGCGGTTGGTCCACCAGTATGCGAAGGCGATACGTTCCGTAGCCATAGGATGAGTCCGAGCCATTCGACAAGGCAGAGCGCCAATCCCCGGGAACGTGGACATAGTTCGGTTGAATCCCGGACGACTGCTTTAGGTCTTGATGGGAAAGAAGTGCTTCGGGGTAAAACTCCCACTCGCCATTTAAAGGAATCGAAGAGGAGCGCTCAAAGTTCCAGCCGCGCATGTCAAGCACACCTTGCCTGACAGCAGGGTGTTCCGGCGTTGCGAACGTAGTCTGCCAAAACCAGCGAAGTCCCAAGAGAACCGAGAGAAACAATAGAAAGACGGCTATTTTTTTTAAGATGTGTTGATTCTTTATGCTCGTCATACCTGTTACATTTGCCAAATGATTTCGTACTCCCTTTATGGAGGTCATTGATCAGAGTTCCTCACGTTTATTCTCTGTTTTCATTAGTATAAAGATATACATGAAGAACGAGCAACACCATGCAGCAATACATCCCAAAAAGCAAGGCATTACATGCTGGAAGAAAGGAAAGGAAATACTGGCAGGAACCGCAAAAGTAAGGTATAATACTTACAAAAAGTAACTAAGTGAATAAAAGAAAGGTGCGAAGCAACATGACCATGCCATCGCTTTTTCTCGCTCACGGTGCACCCCTGCTTGCAATCGAGAGCAATGCGTATACACAAGCACTTCGTCAACTGGCCGAAGAGCTCCCCAGGCCAAAAGCGATCCTGATATTTTCCGCTCACTGGGAAAGTGCAGTTCAGGCTGTCGGTACGACGGAATATCAGTCAACCATCCATGATTTTGGAGGATTCCCTCAGGAGCTGTATGAAATCCAATACCCGGCAAAAGGCGATCCCGGGCTCGCAGCGGAGACAATCAGGCTCATGGCAGATGCGGGGATATCTGCAAAAGCCGAGCCAGTTCGGGGACTTGATCACGGTGCCTGGGTGGTTCTGCGCCTGATGTACCCGAAAGCGGATATCCCGGTGGTCTCACTCTCGGTCAATCCGCTGCTGCCTCCGGCAAAGCAGTACGAGATTGGGAAGGCGCTTCAGCCTCTGCGCGACCGGGATATTTTGATTATCGGCAGCGGGGGCACGGTGCACAACTTCTCCTATATAAACATGCGCTCCAACACGGGAGCGGGAGATGCCTGGGCGGTTCAGTTTGAAGAGTGGCTGAAAGAAAAAATCGAGGCTTGGGATACAGAATCCGTGTTTTCCTATGAAACACTTGCTCCCCACGCACGACAAGCAGTGCCGGCTCATGGTCAGGAGCATTTCGTCCCTCTTCTCTACGCGATGGGAGCGGCGGACGAGGCGAGGGTGGCTGCGCGGACCCATATCAGCTTCCGTTATGGCAGTCTGAGCCACGTCATTTGGCAATTTGGCAAAAATTGATTCCATTTTTTTATCGTCAATTGGTCACAATCATAGGGGTTCATTCGTTATAGAGACGAACGAAAAACCAATAAGAGAGGACCGATGAAGATGAATCCGAGAATGGAATATCGAAAAGCAAACCCGCAAGCCTTCCAGGCCATGCTTCAGATGGAGAAGCATGTGCGCAGCAGCGGTTTGGATCACTCGCTGCTGGAGCTGGTGAAAATAAGGGCGTCCCAGATAAACGGATGCGCCTACTGCCTGGATATGCATACCCAGGAAGCGCGGCAAAAGGGAGAGAGCGAGCAACGCCTCTACCTGCTCAACGCCTGGAGAGAAGCGGCCGTTTATACAGAGGCCGAAAGAGCGGCGCTAACATTGACGGAAGCCGTTACGCTGATTTCCAAAGAGGGTGTCCCGGAAAACGTATTTCAAAATGTACAAAAGCATTTTAGCGATGCAGAAATCGTCTCTCTTTTGATGGCGATCAATACCATCAATTCCTGGAACCGCCTGGCGATTGCGACTGGAATGAGTGCGCCTGCTGAGCTGCCCCCAGCTCTGTAAACGAAAAAAGACATGCTTGTTCTCTTTGGAGACAGGCATGTCTTCTTTTGTTTATGCTGGCTTGGCCGACCTTCTTGCAGCACCGTGGGAGAGGTGCACATCTTGTGATCAATGCGTTATCGAACCGCGTGCGCGAAGCATCCCTCGCATGGGTATCTTCACACATCCATCTGCTGCGTCCGCCCAGGATAGAAGCTGTGCGTTTCCGACGGCGGATTTCCTTTTGCTGTGATGGATTCCGGCTTGATCCGAAAGACGGCAGCGGCACTGCCCATCGAGGAACGGTATTTGATCACATGCTGCAGGGAAAGCGGCTCCGGATAATAACCGGGCACGTATTTGTCCAGCATAGCCTGCAGAGCATCACGCATCTCCTCTGGCTCTTGCACCCGTTCCACACGGCCAAACAGCATGGCGCTCATATAGGCAGTGTCTGTCATCGCCGGGACAGGATCAGCGATCGTCCCGTACTCGTCAGTGACGCTGAAACAGACGCGGTTATTCTTGTCGATCAACTCTATCTTTCGGCCGGAATCGGCACCATGAAAATAGAGACAGCCATTCAGCCAACTAAAGTTGAGCGGGACCACGTAAGGCTCGTTGCCGTCAGTCAAACCGAGATGGCCTACTCTGGCCTGTTTTAGAAAAGCATCGATCTGCTCCTGATCCGTGATGGTTCGTTTTGAATAGCGAATAGGAAACATGGGAACTCCTCCGTTCACAGATAATTCTCATATGTGAGTTTTATCATAGGAGGATTTTGACCTTGAGAAAAGGGTCAATTATTAATATTTGCGGATGGTCAGATACAAAATCTGATGATGTCTGCAATCCCCATAAAAAAACGCCTGCTCTTGAGCAAGCGCTTCTATCGGTTAGCCGATCTGAATTTCTTTTTCCGGATCAAGCTTTTTGGCTAGCTGCTCTTCGCCGCGGTGAATCCAGCCGACAAACGAGTCACGGATGTTCAGCTCTTTATCCAGGTAAACGACCGCGACAAACATGTAGTGGCTCTTGCCAGGAAAGCGCGCGCGATAACGCAGATCGAACCATCTGACCTCATAGCCGAACGGCTGCTCTTTGGCCTCTGCATGAGCATAACGGGTGAACGACAGGAAGGACTGCACCTTGTGATCGGTCTTCGCAGTGGCAATCAGCTCGGTCTCCGGTTTGATCGAGAATACGTCGAGGATACTGACCTCTCCGCCATGAACCTCCCCGACATACCAGTGCTGGTCGGTCTTCACGACAAAGGTCCACTGGTTCCAGGAAAGGGTCGGAACCACTGTATAAGTGCCGGCTTTTCCAATCGATCGGCGGACCATCTCAGTCGTTCGCTTGTGCACCTGCCAGCGCCAGAAGTAATACGGGATCAATAACAGGTACACCCATAGGAAGACCCGTCCCGGATCAGCGCCTGCTCCCCACAGCATCAGGCCGGTTACATGCAACGCAAAGATAAACGGGTCGAAAATAAAAATGACATTCCAGGCGATCCACTCGTTGCGGAACGGATACAAACCTTTAGTGCCGTAAGCGTTAAACAGATCGACAAAGACGTGGAGGCAGACTGCGGCAAAAATCCAGCCGAGCAAATGGAACCAGTGGGCTTGCGGTGAGATGGCCTGCACCAATACGAAGACGCCCGCCGTCCAGATAGCCAGTGCCGGAATGGAGTGAGAAGCCCCGCGATGATTGCGAATATACGAAGCGCTTCCCCGAACCCGAGTGAATCCGTCCAGGTCAGGCGCTTGTGAACCAATAACGGTTCCGACCATGACTGCCTCTGCCAATCCGGGGGTAGAGGCTACCACAGGGTCGAGATGGGCGAGCCCCGCCAAACCGAAGCCCATGACAAAATGTGTCGCTGTATCCATAAAGTGCGCATGCTCCCCCCTTTTCAGTACATTTCAAGCCAAAAACGAAGTAGCTCCACCTGATGGACCATCGTAGAGCATTCTTAACAGTTATTATAGCGCGTTAGAGAAGAGAATTCCCGCTTCTGCGGAAAAAAGTATCCTTGTTCCCAAAGAAATGGGCAGGTATGATGAAAGGGACTAAGAAAGGAGAGTGTGTATGAACATGCTCACTGTCTTTATCGAATACAAAACCGTCGAATCGAAGCGCGACCAATTTTTGCGCCTGCTTGCAGCCATGCCTGCGAAGCTTGAGCAAAAGGGGGCCCGTCAGTACCGCTGCTGGGAAGGATGGGATCAGCCCGGCTTATTCGTGGAAGCCTTTTATGTGGAAAATATCGAGCAGTACGAGACGATAAAAGCGTGGCGCCAGGCCGACCAGGATTTTTGTGCGTGTATTCAGGGTGGAGCAGCCAAAATGCACGTGTGGGCCTTTCAACCCGTCGATTTGACGTAAGAAAAGGAGTTTATGCAGAAGAGTATGACAGGGAAGAAAAGAAAGACATTGACGTATACATTGCCTGAAGAATTTCATGTATTTGGCTTTTCCCGTGATCTGCTGGCCTGGTATGACGGTCAGAAAAGAGATCTTCCATGGAGAATCAACCGCGACCCCTACCGGATTTGGGTTTCGGAAATTATGCTTCAGCAAACCAGGGTGGAAACCGTAAAGCCATACTACTATGCGTTTATGGAAAAGTTCCCGACGGTGGAAGCACTGGCCGATGCACCGGAAGAAGAGGTACTGAAGGCATGGGAGGGACTGGGCTACTACTCACGAGCCCGCAACCTGCAAACCGCGGCTCGCGAGGTCAAAGCCCGCTACGGCGGGATTGTTCCGGACAAGCCGGAAGAGATTTCCACCCTGAAAGGCATCGGGCCCTACACGGCAGGGGCGATTCTCAGCATCGCTTACGAAAAGCCGGAGCCAGCCGTGGACGGGAACGTGATGCGTGTGTTTTCCCGCCTGCTGTATATGACGGATGACATCGCCAAGCCGGCCACGCGCATCAAAGTGGAGCATCTCGTCAGACAGGTGATACCGGTTGGGAGAGCTGGCGATTTCAACCAGGCATTAATGGAGCTTGGTGCGCTAGTCTGTGTGCCGAGGACGCCCCAGTGCCTCACCTGCCCGGTTTTCGATTATTGTTTGGCCCGTCGCGAAGGGGTACAGGAGGAGCTGCCGGTCAAAGGGAAAGCAAAGCCGCCGCGTCCCGTCCATTTGCAGGTCGCTGTCGTCCGGCGTGAGAATCACGTGCTGATGAACAAGCGTCCGGACCAAGGGCTTTTGGCCGGCATGTGGGAATTCCCGATGGTAGAGTCAGATGCAGAGACGCCCGCAGCCAAGCAGGAAATTTTGCAGGATAGCTTGCGAAACCGCTTTGGTATGGATGCTGAGGTATTGGAGCCGCTGATGGAGGTTCAGCATACCTTTTCCCATCTGCACTGGAACATGGAGGTGTGGCGCTGCGACTGGATCGAGGGAGAAGCACTCCCGGCTCAAGCCCGCTTTGTCACACTGGATGAGATTTCGTCTCTGACGCTACCTGTGGCTCATCAAAAAATCGCAGAAAAGCTGAAAAGCGACCAGTAACGGTCGCTTTTCTTATCTTTCGTCTGCAGTATCACTATGAGCGCTTCGCGCTTTACCAGCGGGCGTAATCGGGAAGCTGGGCTTCATGCCACATGCGCTTATCTTCCCACTCTTTGATCGCCTGATCCTGGAGATAGCGCGCCTCGATTTCCTCAGGAGAATACTCCCGCTTTTTAATAATGATCGTGAAAAAAATCATTGGAATGTACATAATTTAGACCCCTCCTACAGGGATTTTTCTGTTCAGTCAGCCGCCTTCTATCGATTTGACTCCTGTGAATCTCATTTTCTGACGCCGAAATTTGTTGGCCATTTTACATCCCTCCTCATGTGTAGGTGCGGAACAAAGCTTATCCGCGAAATGCAAATTCTGCGTACTGTGCAGCTTGCAAGGCTTGTGCCTCTGCACGTTCCTGCAGGTATTTCTCACAGGCATACTCTACGTTGCGCTGCTTTTCGTTTGCGCGCGCGATCTTGACCGAGAAAAACAAAAAGTTGAATTCCATCTTCAATCACCTCCTCTCAAGGGAAAAAATGGATAAAAAAAGACCGCTGACGATGGCCTGCGGTCTTTTGGCGTAAAAAGGGTACAAAAAAACCGCAAGCTGCAACGCCTGCGGTCTGGTATACGAAGTTAAGGGTACACGTAAGAAACGAAATTCTTACGATGTTACCATTCGTTCGTCCAGGAGGCGTTGCCATATGAAGTTGTTGGATTTGGTGTAGTAGCAAGAACTGCAGCATTTACCATATCTACGATGATCATGATGTACAGCCTCCTTTCCTGAAAATGGTTTTGAAAAAATCGTACTCTTAGAATATGGCTTTTTTTTCTTATTGTAAAGAGCTTTTTATCTGAAAAAGAAAAGAAAGTATTTTCTGATAATAATCGCCGTTCAGTGCGGTGCAGGATTCTTTTGGGGCAGTTGGTCCTTGGGTGACCAAAGCGGTTACGATAGCTTGCGATGATGGTAGGCAAAGAGGAGCAGATAGACGGTGACCGTCGTGCCCAAAAGAGCGGGAGTGCTGACCACAGCGTGGGCGCCGATCACAGGCAATTCAATCTGAAGCAGGAGCAGCAAAGTGTTCACCCCGCTCCAGGTAATGAACAAGCTGACAGTGCCCAGTCCGGCTCTCTCGGCAACGCGTTTCAAGCGCTCGTCACCCTTTTCCTGACGAACGATGTGGAATAGGCGATTCAGCAGGTAGAAGCCGGCAATCAAGAACAAGATCTTTACAGCGAGAGCCATCCGTATCCCTCCAAGAATGTAAAAAGTTTTTGACAGTATTACTATAAAGAATCCGTCTGTTTTTGTCAAATTGTTTTTACATTTTGGAGGTGAATTGAGCGAAGCGGTCAGCTTCGCCAGAACATGAAGAGGAAGCCCACACCGGTTGCTAAGCTAAACACGATAATGGCGATAATTGTCGCGAGTTGTTTCGTTTTGGTCTTCATAAAAGCACCTCCTTTTCTCGACTCCGGTTAATCGTAGATGGGGGTGGAGGAGTGATCCCAGCCTCCGCTGTCATCCCCAATGGGGCCCCGAGACTCTAGCTCCTGAATCATTTTGGCATGCAGGCTCGCCCCTTCGGCGTTCAGATAGGCAGCTAGCTGTGACATGGCATGGTGATAAAAAAGCAATTCATTCAGATCCCATTCGTCCAGCGAAATCATGGTTAATTGGGGAAAGTCGCGACCAATATACATAAAGGAAAGCCTCCTCCCTGCTTTTACGGTGTTCTTCTCAAAATCTTTTTGCCAAACGTCGTTAAAAATAGTATGCCTGTCCGATCTGCTTCCCATCCTTACCGCCTGCAGATCCTGATCGAAGGTTCGCGGGTGGAAATTGCCCACGCTGCCATGTATAATAAAGAACGGAAATATTAGTACCTGATATTAATAGCAGGTCTATGGGAGGGCAACCTTTATGAATACAACCAAAAAAGTGGCACTGGTAACGGGCGGTACACGCGGAATCGGGAAAGCGATCGCACTTCAATTGGCTGAACAGGGCTATGATTTAGTCTTGAACTATTTGCGCAACCGAAGTGCTGCCCGAGAAGCTGCAGCCGAGCTGGAGGCGAAGGGCGCTCGCGTCCACCTGGTCAAAGCCAATGTGGGGGATGTCGAGAAAATCCGGGAGCTGTTTGCAGAGATTGATCGTGAATTTGGCCGTCTTGATGTCTTGGTCAACAATGCCGCCTCCGGTGTGCTTCGTCCTTTGATGGAGCTGGAGGAGAGCCATTGGGATTGGACGATGGATATCAACAGCAAAGCGTTGCTGTTCTGCGCTCAGGAAGCTGTGAAATTAATGATGAAAAACGGTGAGGGAGGCAAAATCGTCAGCCTTTCCAGCTTGGGATCGATTCGCGTGCTGGACAACTACACGACGGTAGGGGTTTCCAAAGCAGCGGTGGAAGCTCTAACTCGCTATTTGGCGGTGGAGCTGGCGCCTCACAACATTATCGTCAATGCCGTATCCGGAGGAGCCGTTGATACAGATGCCCTGCGCCATTTCCCCAATCGGGAGGAACTGCTTGCAGGTTCGGCCGCTCGTACGCCGGCAGGCCGAATAGTCGAGCCTGAGGATCTGGCTAATGCGGTGATGTTCCTGCTCTCCGACAAAGCATGGATGATTCGCGGACAGACGCTGATTGTGGACGGCGGCATTTCTCTTTTAACCTGATCGCGAACATTTTTATGAAGAAAAAAAGATTTTCATGAAAGTGACCAAACAAGAGCTGAATATCCTTACATAAAGGGGCCGGAGGGGATAGGTGCAAGAGACTTCTCCCCTCTTTCGTTTCTTCATACGAAGACAAACTTGTCCATTTTGGTGTACAATAGAAAAAGAAGGCATCGAAGGAGGCAACGTATGTTGATTCGTCCGTTTCGGCTCGGTGACTATTCGGCGATCACGCGTATCTGGCGGGAAACCGGTTTGGATGAGCAGGAAGCAGAGTCGCTAAACGATCTGGCCAAGCAACTGGCATGGGACAGCGATTTGGTTATGGTAGCGGAGCAAGAGAGCCAAGTGGTTGGTGTTGTTGTCGGAACGATCGACGGAACACGGGCTTATTTCTCCCGTTTGGCAGTTCTTCCGCAGGCTCAGGGTTCTGGAATTGGCCGGAAGCTGGTGGAAGCGATTGAGAAGCGCTTCAAGCAAAGAGGCGTCAACCGCGTCTTGATCATGGTGAATCAAGACAATCCGGGCGTACTCCCGTTTTACCATGCGCTTGGCTATGAGATGCAAAAATATGTTACACTTTCCAAAAAGCTCTCTTCCTAAGGGAGACTGTCCCCAATCAAAAAGAGAAGAGAAGAAAGGGGAGGGTCATGTCGCCAGCTCCAGGCTCAATAATCCGCATTGAAAGCTATAAACACGACCACTCCCTGCATCGCATCTGGGATAAAACGACGCTTATCCATACCAGCGATGCAGTAGTGATTGGCGGCAACGATCGAGTAAAAGTGACTGAGTCTGACGGCAGGGAGTGGCGGACACGTGAGCCGGCAATCTGCACGTTTGGTCGCGGACAGTGGTTTAATACCATCGCCATGATTCGGGATGATGGCATTTACTACTATTGCAACATCGGTTCCCCGTTCAGTTTAAAAGGGAATCTTTTGAGCTACATTGATTATGATTTAGATGTAAAGGTATTTCCCGACATGACGTACACGATTCTCGACGAAGAGGAATTTCTCTTGCACGGCAAGCAGATGAATTATCCTCCTGTCGTTGTCGAACGGGTACAGGGTGCCTTGCGGGAAGTGCTGGATTGGGTGCGCGCCAGACGAGGACCCTTTCAAAACGGTTTTGTCCAACGCTGGTACGAGCGCTACCTCTCTGTGCGTGTGGACGAGGAATAATCCCTTTCCCGGTTGACGGGGGAGGGATTTCCTTGTTTGACCGTGATTTCTGGGTTTCATATAAACAGGAAACACAAGCAGCCGCGACAGGAAAACGATTGACGGATTGTCAAAAAGGAGTGAGGATTCTTGAGCATCCGTCGTTACTTGAGGTATGTAAGACCGTATTCCAAGCAAATCTTCGGAACGATTTTAATCGGGATTGTCAAATTTTCAATCCCGCTGTTGCTGCCGCTGATCATCAAGTACGTGATTGATGATCTTTTGCCCAGCCCGCTGCCCAAGGAAGAGAAGCTGAAAGACTTGTTCTGGCTGATGGGCGGAGCCTTCTTTGTATTTACTGTAATTCGGGCTCCAGTGGAATACTATCGGCAGTATTTTGCCCAGTGGGTGTCCAGCCGCATTTTGTTTGATATCCGCAATCAACTGTTTGACCACCTGCAGCGGCTCTCCATGCGCTTTTACAACAATCACAAGACAGGGGAGGTCATCTCGCGGGTCATCAACGACGTGGAGTCGACCAAGAGCTTTATCGACACCGGCCTGATGAACTTGTGGCTGGATTTGATCACGATTGGTTTGACGCTTTCCGTCATGCTCTATATGGATTCGGAGCTGACGATCGTCGCGATTCTGGTCTTTCCGCTGTACGGCTTTTCGGTCAAGTATTTTTACAAAAGACTTCGCCAATTGACCCGCGAGCGTTCGGCTGCTCTGGCAAAGCTGCAGGGTCATCTGCATGAGCGGGTCAATGGCATTTCGATGATTCGCAGCTTTGCACTCGAAGAGCATGAGAACAAGGAATTTGCAAAGGAAAATAATCATTTCCTAAAAAAAGCCCTGGCCTTGACGCGCTGGAACGCCAATACCTTTGCCGTTGTCAACACCATCACGGATATTGCCCCCTTGCTGGTCATCGCGTATGCAGGGTATCAGGTGATCAATGAAACGATGACGATTGGGACATTGGTTGCGTTTTATGCCTATTTGGATCGACTGTACACACCCCTGCGTCGTCTGGTCAATTCGTCCACGACATTGACGCAGGCTGTGGCTTCCATGGATCGAATGTTTGAGTTTTTGGATGAAACCTATGATATTACCGACAAACCAAATGCGGGAGTGCTGCCGGTTGATCCGCAGACAGGACGCGTTCGCGGAGAGGTCCGCTTTGAAAACGTCTCGTTCCGTTACCGTGATGAAGGCCCCCTGGTGCTGGAAAAGGTCAATCTCACCATCCACCCGGGAGAGACGGTCGCGATCGTCGGGATGTCCGGGGGAGGAAAGTCTTCCCTGATCAGCCTGCTGCCGCGTTTCTGGGATGTCACCGACGGGCGCATCACGATTGATGGAGTCGATGTTCGCGATCTCAAGCAGCAAAACCTGCGCAGTCATATCGGCATGGTGCTTCAGGACAATATCCTGTTCAGCGAATCAGCACGGGTCAATATCATGATGGGAAATCCAGAGGCTGATGAACAGGCTGTGATGGAAGCGGCGAAGGCAGCCAATGCCCACGATTTCATCATGGGTTTGCCACAGGGATATGACACAGAGCTGGGCGAGCGGGGGGTCAAACTGTCCGGCGGCCAGAAGCAGCGCATTGCCATTGCCCGTGTCTTTTTGCGAGATCCGGGAATTCTGATTCTGGATGAAGCCACCTCAGCGCTTGACCTTGAATCCGAACACATGATTCAGGAGTCGCTGGCCCGTTTGACCAAAGGAAGAACGACGATCATCGTGGCCCACCGCCTCTCGACGATCACCCATGCCGACAAAATTGTGGTGATGAAGGAAGGGCAAATCGTGGAGCAGGGCCGGCACGAGGAATTGTTGGAACAAAGAGGCGTGTATCATCATTTGTGGAATGTTCAGGATTTGGGCACTTCAAGCGAATCCGGAGTAACTAGCGAGGCAGGACTGGATTCGTAAGAAAGAAGGGAGGAGTGGCAAATGGAACCGTGGCGACGCAACCTGTATGTTCTGTGCGGCGCACTGTTTATCGTGATGATGGCAATGAGCATGATCATGCCGTTTCTGCCTTTGTATATTCAACGCGACTTCGGTGTGGAGGACCCGCATCAGGTCACAGCGTGGGCCGGGGTGATTTTCGGTGCGAACTTTTTGACGGCAGGGCTGGTTTCGCCCATCTGGGGCAACCTGGCGGATAAATACGGCCGGAAAATCATGATCTTGCGCTCCGGCTATTTCATGTCAGTGATTATTGCTGCAACCGGCTTTGCCAGTTCTCTGTGGATGCTGCTGGGTCTCAGGCTCTTAAACGGGATGGTAGGCGGGATTATTCCCGCCAGTACCGCGCTCGTCGCCTCTTCCGCACCAAAGGAGCAGATTGGCTGGGCGCAGGGGCTTCTGCAGTCCTTTATTACAGCAGGCTCGATCATGGGTCCGCTGTTTGGCGGATTGCTTGAGCCGCGCATCGGCTTTCGCATGATTTTTGTCGTGACCGGCTCTTTGATTTTGCTGGCTACTTTGATTATTACGTATACCGTCAAAGAGAACTTTGTCCCGCCTCCGGCAAAGGAGAGAACCAGCCTGCGGGATGATTTCCGGATGATCTTTTCGTCCAAAGAGCTGCCGGTGCTCTTTTTTGTCACCGTCATGATCCAGTTTGCGCTGTTCAGCATCATTCCTATCTTGCCGATCTACATTGGCATTCTGTTGGGAAGTGCGGGAAATGTCGCGCTCTGGGCCGGGGTTGTGCAGGCGGCGATGGGGACGGCCAATGTACTGGCAGCCCCGCATCTGGGCCGCTTCGGCGACCGATTTGGCTCGCAAAAAGTGTTGCTCGGCTGTCTGTTGATCGCCGGCATTCTCTTTATCCCGCAGGGCATGGTCTCGGCGGTCTGGCAGTTGGTTCTGCTCCGTTTCCTGCTGGGCTTGTCGCTCGGAGGCTTGCTGCCTTCGGTCAATGCGCTGCTGCGGCGCGCCACCCCTTCTCATATGGTGAGCAGGGTGTATGGCTACAACAACAGCTTCGTCAGCATCGGAAGCATGCTGGGTCCGATGATCGGCGGATTTTTGGCCGGCTATGTGAGTATTAACGGCGTGTTTTATATGACAAGTGCCTTCCTTTTGATCAATGCCGGTTGGGTCTACTTCAGTTATTTCCGGAAAAAGGGAGTCTTGCAAGAAGGTACCTGATCGGGTAAGATAGCGGTACATAACTCGGTACGTGAAAGGAGCATTTGTCCATTGTAAACCTCCTGTCAGCTTGTTCACCCAGACAAAAGTAGAAATATGTACAACACTTTGTTTGGAAGACCGACAGGAGGTTTCTTTGGCATGTTCAAAAAAAGCTTTTGGCTGCTCTTTCTGGGGCAGTCTTTGGCCAATACAGGCGATGTGTTTTATATTGTCGCGGTTATTTCCGCTGTCTACCACTCGACAGGCTCCTCCTTTTACACAGGTGCCGTCCCGATAATGTTTGTCATCGCGCAAACGGTAAGCGGTCTGTTGGCTCCATTCCTGTTTCAGCGCGTGTCTCTGACCCGGGCTTTGCTGTTATCACAAGCAGGGAAGACGATTCTTCTCGGGCTTTTGGCCATTTTTTTAGCGTTTGCGGGCGGTGAGAATCAGCTTTTAAGCGGGCAGGACTTGTCTTTGGTGCTGGGTTTTGTATTTGTGACAGCGTTTTTGGACGGATGGGCGTTGCCCGCGCGCAATGCGCTTGTCCCGGGCTTGGTTTCCCGTGAAGGCTTGGTGAAAGCAAACGGTATGCTGGCCGCATCCGATCAGACTGTTCAATTTGCCGGTTGGGCCGCGGGCGGGCTTTTCGTGGCGTGGCTCGGATATGCTAATGTGCTTTTGGCCACCTTTGGGGCCTTCGTGCTGGCGACTCTCGCCATTTTGCCGCTGGGTAAAGATACGGGCAGCACGGGGCCGGTCAGAGAGCTTGCAGATGAAAAAGAAAACGTGGCAAGAGACGACAAGGCAAAGGGAAGCATGGCAGGAAAGAAAGAGGCAGGATACAGCAGTTGCGAGGCAGGAAAAGCAGGGGCAAGCGACCACGTGGCTGTAGACGGTCTGTCAGCAGTGGTAGACCAAGCCGGGCAGGAACACAGTGGGAAGGAAGCGTGGGCCACTGGCTGGTGGTTAATCTGGAAACGGCGCAGGGTTCGTCTGCTCGTCCTGATGGAGGTGCTGGAAGGCTTGGCAGGCGCTGTGTGGATGGCTGCGATTCTGCTTCCCTATGTGCTGAACATTCTGGGAAAAGGAGAAGAGTGGTGGGGGTACATCAATGCTGCCTATATGCTCGGCGCGATTGCCGGAGGGGCGTTGGTTGTCGCATTGGCCAATCGGATGCGCTCCCGGCTTCCCAATGCAGTTGCTCTTGGGATCCTCGCCAGCGGTTTGATCACCCTTTTGTTTGGTTTCAGCACATGGACATGGGGATCACTTCTGCTCTCTTTTCTCCTGGGGCCGTTTTATCAGATGCAGTTGGTAGCCAAGCAGACGATGATCCAGGAAGAGATTCCGGCCGGCTCTCTGCCGCTGGTTCTCTCGGCAAAAGGGACGCTGGATTCAGTTACCTTTGGCGTGTCGGTACTGCTCATGGGCGGTCTGGCTGACTGGATGGGCGTCCGCTCCGTCTATTTATTCGCCGCCGTTTTACTCGGCCTGGCTGCTGGATTGAGTCTGCTCATGCGAAAATACGGAGGTGTGGTCGTTGCACAGGAAAAGGGAAAACGATTGGCATGAAACCCAACCGACGAAAGCAGAGGTTCTTTCTCCTCCTGCGACTCATCCCATCCTGGAAGAGGCACAGCGGGCAGAAGGGGGCGCACCGCCGAAAAAGGTGGAGCTTGGCACCATGCCCAAATGGCTGCGTGGGTTTGGCTATGGCATCTTTTCGGTTTTTGTGCTGCTTGTGATTCTGTTGATTCTTACCAGCATTCTGCGATGATTGCACGACAGGAAAGCGTGCGAAAGAGCTTCACAAAAGAGCTTCGCTAAAAAAGAGTCACAAAGAAGGCTCCGCCACTGTTGACATGGCGGAGCCATTCTATTATTTTTGGCCGAGAAAACGGAGTATGGCCATCAAATCGAGATCGCCCATGCCTTCCTCCAGGGCTGCGCGATAGCTGGCAGCCGCAGACTCAGCCAGCGGCGAGGAAACACCCGCTTCCCGGGCCAGCCGCAAATCCTTGGTCATGTGCTTCAGCGCAAACGCAGCCGGATAGTCATCCGCCAAAATGGAGGCAGCCTTACCACGAATCAGCGGTGTGCCGACCGCGCTTTCGGAGATGATTGTCAGCATCTGCTCGGCAGAAATGTCCATGCTCCGTGCGAACAGCAGCGTTTCTGCCACACCCTGAACCGTAATGCCAAGCAGCAGATTGATGGCCAGCTTGGCAGAAGTGCCGGCACCATTTTCTCCGAGATGCAGCGCGATTTTCCCCAGCTTGCCTAGCAGAGGCTTGGCCTGCTCAAAATCCTGCTCGTCGCCGCCAACCATGATGACCAGCTTGCCTTCTTTGGCGGGTCCCACGCTGCCGGATACAGGTGCATCGAGAAAACGCAACCCGGCCGACTTGCAGCTTTCCGCAAGAAAACGAGAGGTCTCAGGCGAAATCGTGCTCATATCGACAGCCAATTTCCCCTGCACATTCGCGGAGAGCAAACCATTTGAGCCGGTGTAAATTGCTTTAACTGCCTCATCGTCGCTCACCATCGTAAAGATGACATCGCTGTTTGCGACCAGTTTGTCTATGGTATCTACATAAGTTGCTCCCAGGCTGATTAGCGGTTCTGCTTTTTCTGGCGTGCGGTTCCACACCTGAACTTCATAGCCGGCGGCAAGCAGATTGCTCGCCATGGGAATACCCATATTGCCAAGTCCAATCCATCCGATTTTCACTGTGATTCCTCCTCTTTTGCTACTGGTTCTTGTTTGTTGTATGGCTGCTGGAATTGTTACTGTTTCCGTATCGGATTCGCTGTGTTTCTTATAACGGACTTCCCTTTTGCGACAGCCCCGATTCCTGGTTCATTCCGGAGTCTTCTTGTTTCAAGGTCTATTTCGACACCTGCTTCAATTACTGGACAGCGCTGCTCTATTTACTATCTCCATACCGTTCTTCATGCTGAAGAAGCACTTGCTGCTTGAGGAGCGCGTGTTTTTCCTTCGTCATCAAAAAGAGGTCGTCAAAAGCGTGAGGGAGCGTCCGTCCCAAAACGGTAAGGCCTTCCTGTGTGATCCCGCCTTTTGTCGCCACTCGTTCGATCAGTTGATCAAATGAGAGCCCCTCGTTCTCAAGCAGCCGCGAAGTTCCGGCCAGTGTTTCCACGAGCATTCGCCGCGCGGTGTCAATCTCCAGCTCCGGGGAGCGACGGACGGCAGCCTGGGCAAACTCTTCCAAAATGCCAGCAATCAGACCGGGGGCACTGCTGGTCAGAATGGTAGCGGTCTCGATCGTTTCCTCGCTCACCTCTTCCGCTGTCCCGATGGCTTCCAGCAAGCGTGAGAGCGCAGCATGCTGCTCCGGACTGACTCGCGGGTTATCAACTAATAGCGAGACTCCGCGCAGCTCTTCTGAAGTAACGGTAGGGATGACTTTGCTGATCGCTCCGGTATGTATGCTCTCCAAATCCGGCAAACTGACACCTGCAGCTACAGAAACAAGATGAACGCCAGATGGCAGCGACAGTTCACGCAGGACGGGCAGCACATCCAAAGGCTTCGTGCAGATAAAGAGCAGGTCAGCTTTCTCACAGACGATCTGGGGCGTCTCCGCCAACTGAAAAGGATACCTTTGCTGAAGGGGTGCAGCCTTTTCCCTGGTGCGGTTGTAAACGATGAGGTCTTGCGGGGAGATGATGCCGCTTTTGCACAGCCCTTTGACCAGCATTTGTCCCATGTTTCCTAGTCCGATAATTCCGATAGTCATAGTGGAGATCCCTCCTCTCTTTCCACTATATCAAAAGAAATGGAAAAAGGTACAGCCCCGGATAGGGAACTGTACCTGGTATCGCGATTTATCAGCAGTTACTGCTGTGGTTCTTTGCGATCGAGCTTCTTTATTCGTCGCGGGAGCTGTTAAAGATCATGATGTACTTGATCAGCTCCAGCATGGAAATCAGGGCTGCAGCTACGTACGTGAGAGCTGCCGCGCCGAGCACCTTGTTGACGCAGCCCTCTTCGTTGTTGCGGATAAAGCCCATTTTCACCATCATGGTTTTGGCACGGCTGCTGGCGTTGAACTCAACCGGCAGGGTGATCAGCTGGAAGGCAACGGCTGCGGAGAAGAACACAATCCCCAGCAGCAGCAGGTTGGCAGCGTGGAAAAACCAACCGGCCAACAGCAGCAAAGGCGCAACCCCGGAGGTAAAGTTCACGATCGGGAAAATGCGGTGACGAGCGACCAGCATCGGATAGGATACTTTGTGCTGCACGGCGTGCCCAACCTCGTGACAAGCTACAGAAATGGCAGAAATCGAGCTGCCCATATAGACGGGATCAGACAGGCGCACGACGCGGGAAATCGGGTCGTAATGGTCTGTCAGCGTGCCCGGGATATGTTCGACAGGAACATTGGTCAAGCCGTTTGCATCCAGCATGCGGCGAGCGGCTTCTGCACCGGTAAGTCCGGAGGAAGCAGGCACATCCGCGTAGCGGTTAAAGGTACCCTTGACGCGAAATTGAGCCCACAGCGACAAGCCAAAGGCGATGATGATCAAAAAATCCATGGGGTGAAAAAACATGAGAAACCACTCCTCGTTCTCTCATTTATTAGGGAATGAATCCAAGCATACGACCTATTGTGTCCTACAACTATGTCTACGATCATGTTTGCTGGCAGTTTCATATTTCTCTGATTGTATTGTACAATCTCTGACCAACTTTGACAATATAAATGGATGCTTATATATGAAAAAAAATGAAACTCTCCCCGGTTCGGGAAGAGTTCAGGAAAGAAAGCATGCTTTTGTAGTACTTTGAAGTGCTTTACTCTGTGGAAACAGACGGATCGGCCTGCTCCTTTTTCGGCGAAATCATCAGGAAATGAGCTTCGGGCTCTTCAATCAGCCCGTGGATGCGGCTGGCCATCTCGAACTGTTCGGTAGCCAGCAGCTCTTCCTTGTAAGCAGTGAGCAGCTCGCGGACATCGCGGGTGCCCGTCTCGTTCAGCCGATGCAAAAATACCTTGGCGCCTTTGGCGATTCGCCGCTCCAGTGCTGCACGGTCAAAGCCCAGCTCAGGCTGCTGGCGGATATAGATCACGCCTCCGGTCATTCCGGCGCAAATCCACGGACCAGGATCGCCCAGCACCACGGCACGTCCGTTTGTCATGTATTCAAAAGCAAAGCCCTTCAGGTTGGCCCGGGCAGCGATACCGCCAGCCTGATCATTGAGCGGCTGGGTGATTTCCCCGCCAAAGACCACATCGGCGCCGGAGAGGCGGATGCAAGCGCGAGAGTCAGCGTTGCCTTGCACCAGGAACAAGCCTTTTTGCGCTCCGTAGCAAAAGCTTTTGCCCACAGAGCCGTTGAGATAGGTTCCTCTCGCGCCCTTTGCCTTGAGGATGGAGACGCGGCCGCCAAAGCCTGTTTTCCCGACGCCGTCCTGTGCACCGCCCTCGACGCGAATATTGACACCACGGGCATTGTAGGCAGCCAGCCCGTTTCCGGGGATGCTGCCTTGGGTAAAGTGGAGCGACACCTCCGGGAGCGAAGCGTAGCTGCCATCCAGATGCTGCTTGACCCGTGCGCCTGACCAGCGGCTGCCCAATACCCGTTCACCGGAAAGGATACTGGCGAAGGTTTCGTGAATTGCATCATCGGGCTGGTAGTAACGATCATCAGCCAGGGCCGTGGCGAGTGTTCCCGCGTCCGCTTCTCCAGTAAGAGCCGCCGCGCCTGCTGTCACCACTACCCGATGCTCTTCAACAGCACCGGTGCCAGTGGCAGGCGTATGGCGCGTAAACAGCGGGTGAAGGGCCAGCAAAGAGGCGAGATCTACGCGTTCCAGCAGCCGGCTTTGGACCAGCAGATCGGAGCGGCCTACCAGCTCCTGTGTCCGGGAAAAGCCAAGAGCGGCGGTCAAACGCCTTACTTCCTCGGCAAGCAGGGTGAAAAAGTTTTTCAGACCGCCTACAGCCCTGTCCAGCTCGCGAGGAACAAAGCGGCGCAGCCCCTTTTCATGGGCCTCCTCCAGAGAGTCGATCTGGGTAGCGATCCCGACGTGGCAGGTGTCAAGATGGCAGCCGCGGCAGGTCGTGCAGCCGACCGCAATCATTGCCAAGGTGCCAAAGCCGACCCGGTTGGCTCCGAGCAGCATCAGCTTGACGACGTCAACGGCGCTTTTCACCCCGCCATCTGCCCACAGCTCAACCTGATCGCGCAGTCCTGCTTCCAAAAGGGCGTTATGCGCGGTCTTTACGCCAATTTCGGCCGGCAGTCCCACATGCTGGAGCGCGTGGACGCGAGCCGCTCCGGTACCTCCATCAAAGCCGGAGAGCGTGATAAAATCAGCGCCAGCCTTGGCAATTCCGACGGCAATCGTACCGATCCCCGGCACAATGGGCACTTTGACGCATACCTTTGCTTCGTGATTGGCTGTTTTCAGCTCCGTGATCATCTGGGCCAAATCCTCAATGGAATAAATATCGTGGTTGTTGGACGGTGAAATCAGGTCGGAGCCGATGGTGGCATTCCGCGCAGCCGCAATCTTGGCGGTCACTTTGGAGCCGGGCAGATGTCCGCCTTCACCAGGCTTGGCCCCTTGCCCGATTTTGATTTCCAGGATGTCTGCGGCATTGGCCAGCTCGATATTGATGCCAAAGCGGCCGGATGCAACCTGGATGCCCCGGGTTTTCCGGTAACGGCCCAGCATGTCTTTGATCTCCCCGCCCTCGCCGTTCATGCTGATCATGTTCAACTGATCGGCTGCTTCGGCATAGGCGCGGAAAGCCGTTTCGTTTTGCGAACCAAAGGACATGGAGGAGATTAAAAATGGCAGCGAGTGATCTCCCACACTGATATCCACCTGTCCTGCCGTTTCCGGCAGCGGCTTTTCCGCCCAGGCAAAATCGGTCAGATGGCGCAGCGCGATCGGGTTTTCCCGCTCGTTTTCCTCCAGCTTCTGGGCGTAGTCGGCATAGGGAATGTCACCCGCCGCCACCTGGCCGATCAGCTTCCACAGACGCGGGAAGATGTGAAAGGTTTTGGCTTCCCGCGCAGATTCACTGGTGTAGTCGTGATAACGTCTGATACTGTCCGCCTCCAGCTCGGCAAAGGACAGACCAGAACGGGCAGAACCACAGAAATTGACGATGGAAAGAGCGGCAGCCACTTCATCATTCAGACCGATGGAGGCAAACAGGCGCCCGTAGCCGCGCAGCTCGTGGATGCCGATGGTCGAGGTGACCTTTTCCAATCCTTTGTTCAAGGCACTGTACAAATTGATGGCCGACTCGGCTGCGCTCTTGGCAGATGCCGCAGCAAACATCAGGTAAGGGGAGATCGCATCTGCCCCCATACCGACCGCCAGCGCCAGGTCGTGCAGCGAACGGATCGAGCCGGAGCGAAGCACCAGGGAAGCACGGCGGCGGAGGTTATCTCCGTCCTCTGCAAAAGCAGACTTGAGCGCCTGGTCAGCAGCGGCCGTTGCCAAAAGCGGATCGATCCAGTAGCGATCCCCCCGGTGAGCATCGGTATCGTCCAGCACGACCAGAACCGCGCCGTTTTTCACAGCCTTCGTGACTTCCTGCTGCAAACGGTTCAGTCCTGTTTTCAGCCCTTCTTCTTTGGAAAAAGAGGTAGAAACAACCGAGATGCTGGCAGGATGATTATGCAGATAGTGGATGACCTGCTCCAGGGATAACGTGCCTTGCTGTTGGGCCGCTTTCTGAAGCGTTTGGCCTTCGACGAGCACTGGCGATGGCAGTTCCAGACGAAGCCCTTGGACGGGATGTGCGGAGAGCGGGACGCGCGAACCGATCACGACACGGGTAGAGAAATGCTCTATCTCCCGGTCGCGGTCGATGGCCGGATTGGTGACGACGGCGACGCTCTCTTTGATGTAGTCGGCAAGGTTTTGTCGCTCTTTTGACAAAGCGGCCAAAGGTCCGTCGTGACCCAGTGAACGGATGGGTTCGGCTCCGTTGGCAGACATCTGTTCCACGAGCTGGATTTGCTCCCGATCCCAGCCGTAGGCGCTGTATACCGAGGAGGCAGGGGGCTCCATATCCGGTTCGAAGACGAGCGGCCCTGTCTGGTAGGCAAAATGGAGATGCTGCCGCCAGCCGTCGGTTGCTGTTTTCTGGGTGAAGCGGTCATAGACAAGCTGTTGCAGTTTGTGGTGAGGTACAACTTCCACATCGCGATCGGGATGGAGCAGGACGCCCACTTTTTCTCCGGGGGCCAGTGACTTTGGTTCGGATGCCATCTGGTGGACCGGGATCACTCCCTGCTCGGAGGAGAGGTAGAAGGACGCAGTGCTTTCCACCATCCACAGCGGACGGAGCCCCAGCGCGTCGACGCTGAACAGGCACTCGGATGCATGGCGCGAAACAATCGCCGCCGGTCCCTGGGCAAAATGCCCCCACGCCTGGCGAAGATACGCGTACAAATCCTGCAGATGGGCGGGCAGGTTTTTCATTTCGTGATGGATCGGGGGGAATACGGTTTCCATGGCTTCGAATAGACTGAGCCGATAACGATGGATGAAGGTCTCAAGGGTTCGGTTGAGGTTTTGCGAATCGCTGCCTCCGTCTACCAAGGGAACACCGAGAAGACGAGCTTCTTCCTCCAGCTTGCTGATCGTATTGATTTCACCATTGTGGCCAAGCAGAGAAAAGGGCTGAACACGGAAAAAACTGGAGAGGGTGTTGGTCGAATAGCGGTTGTGACCAATTGTGACCGAAGAGACAAAACGCTCATCTGCCAAATCATGAAAATAGCGGGGCAGGATGGAGGCTGCTCCCAGTACCTTGTAAGCCGTGGTGTACGGACTGAGGGAGGCGACATGAACAGCGTGCGCATGTTCAATGGCGATTTGCAGCTCATACAGTTGCTGGGCGTATGCGTAGCCGGTCAACCCGTCAGCGGAGATGACTGCCAGCTGCCAGAAAAGCGGTTCGTCCTGCTTGCCGTTTTTGCCGAGGAAGTCAGAGGTTACTTGCTGCTGCCTCTCCAACAGGATGGTCATATGGTGCTGGAAAAACAACTGGCGAATCTGCGTCTGTACCTCTTCCAGATTGAGACCCGTGCGCGGAACAAAAAGATGAGCGACGGCAAATTGCTCCGAAAAGGCAAGTCCGTGATCCAGCCCTGCCTGATCGAGATAGGCGGACCAAAGGGCGCGAGGGATGTCCGTCAGGATGCCGCAGCCATCTCCTTCTCCGTCGATAAAACCAGAGCGATGCTCCATCTGAATCAGGGAGCGAATGGTTTCATCGACATTCTGTCTAGTCGGTGTTCCGGTTTTTTCAATCACACATATAATGCCGCAGCTGTCATGCTCCACCGTATGATAGTGTTGGAAATTCTCAATAGCTTGTTTCTGTCGCTGGTTTCTCATGGTTGCGGTCAGACGAACTGACCCTGCACCTCCTTTGTAGAATAGTCTGAAACTTCGAAATTGTAGTGCTTAGAATAGCATGATTAAAAAACCAGCACAATCGTCCGTTGGGTAATTTTGTGAATGAAAGCGGTTTAATTTCAAAAAAACTTTTTTTCTCGATAAAATCACTGTGGATACTGGGAAAAATCGTCTGCAAAAATAAAAAGACGCGGGTATCATCGCGGATACCTGCGTCTTCGTGATCTGGATTCGGGTGTTACCGATCGTGTTTTTCCGTTTTGTGATGCTCGGTCAATCGCGGATTTTGAAAGCCGACGACCTCCATCATTTTGGAGCTCATTTTTGGGTCCATCGTTTTTTCCGGTGCTTGCGGGTACGTCTTTTCCCCTTTGGACATGGAAATCCCTCCTGCTGTGGAATACTGTCCCGGATAGTATGTGCAGGAGGGAAATGTTCCTCTCAGCCAAATCTTTCTCGGAGGAGAGTGTTTATGCGGCCGCACGGGCCAAGTGTTTGAAAAATCGCTTTTTCAGCAAACCGGTATGATGAACCTGGTGCTACAAAGCGGCAAACGAACGATCTACAGCCGCGATGGTGTCGCGAATGTCCGCCTCCGTATGAGCAGTGGTGACAAACCAGGCCTCGTATTTGGAAGGTGCCAGGCAGATGCCTTCGTTTAGTATCAGTTGGAAAAAGCGGGCGAATTTCTCCCCGTCAGCAGCCTGTGCTGTATCGTAGTCGTATACGGGTTTGTCAGTAAAGTAAACCGCCAGCGCCCCTTTTACGCGGTTGACCTGTACGGCGACTCCGTGTTTTGCAGCGGATTCCTGGATGCCTTCCTGCAGGATAGCTCCGAGGCGTTCAAATTCGTCGTACACGCCTGGCTGTTGCAAGACTTCCAGGCAAGCGATACCAGCACGAATCGATGCAGGGTTGCCTGCCATCGTACCGGCCTGGTATGCAGGGCCGAGCGGGGCCACCTGCTCCATAATCTCGCGTCGGCCGCCGTACGCGCCGATCGGGAGACCGCCGCCGATGATTTTGCCCAGAGCGGTCAGGTCAGGCTCGACCCCGAGCAGATTTTGCGCACCGCCGTAGCAGAAGCGGAAAGCGGTGATCACTTCGTCGTAGACGACCAATGCCCCGGCTTCGTGGGCGATTTGATTCACGCTCTCTAAAAAGCCCGGCTTCGGCTCGACGATCCCGAAATTGCCGACGATCGGTTCGACGAGGATGCAGGCCGTCTCTGCTCCCCAGACGCGGATCGCCTCGCGGAAGGCATCGATGTCATTGAATGGCACCGTAATCACTTCATTGGCGATGCTTTGCGGAATCCCGGCGCTGTCCGGAATGCCCAGCGTGGACGGTCCGGAGCCTGCTGCCACCAGCACCAGGTCAGAATGGCCGTGATAGCAGCCGGCAAATTTCATCACCTTGACACGTCCCGTATAAGCGCGGGCCACACGGATGCAGGTCATCACGGCTTCGGTTCCGGAGTTGTTGAAGCGAATCCGCTCCATGGAGGGGATCGCTTCGCGGATCATAGTGGCAAACTGGATTTCCCAAGGGGTTGGGGTTCCGTACAAGGTTCCGTTTGCAGCGGCCTCGGTAATAGCTTTGGTGATATGCGGGTGGGCGTGACCCGTGATGATCGGACCATACGCCGCCAGATAGTCAATGTATCGGTTGCCGTCGACATCCCAGAAATAAGCGCCCTGTGCACGCTCCATCGTGACGGGGGCTCCGCCGCCAACGGCTTTGAACGAACGGGACGGGCTGTTTACCCCGCCGAGAATGACGTCCATCGCTTGTTCATGCAGGCCTGCTGATTGTTCACGTTTCATCTTTTTCCCTCTTTCCTCGCAAAAGTCCATCCCCATCTTATCACAATTGATTCAAGAGGTAATCGGGAGAGCTGTAACTGGAACAGGATTTGGAAAAATGGTAAAATTCAGCCTGGTAGCTCTTGCTTCAAAGAAAAGAGCGAACGGAAAGGATGCCATCGAATGCGTACAGAGTCTGTCACAATCGCCGGATACAACGGCAACAACGAGGATGCTTTGGTGATTCAATCTTCTCAGCAACTATTCGCAGTCATTGACGGCGTATCATCTCTTGTCCCGTACAAAAGTCCTGCCGGGCAGACCGGGGGAGCGACAGCGGCGCAGATTGTGCGCGAGCATTTGGAAGCGATGACAAAAGACGGCGATCTGCGGGCCGAGCTGCTGGCAGCCAACGAACACATCGCAGCACAAATGAGTGCGGCCGGAATAGACCTTCGGCAAAAGGAAGCGTTGTGGGGTGCAGCCGCAGCCGCGGTCAAGCTGGATGATCGTCATCTGACATATGCCCAGACGGGAGATTGCATGATTTTTGCCGTCTACCGCGACGATACCATTCGTGTCTTGACGCACCCGCAGGTAAGTCACTTGGAGGCAGTTGCGTTGGAAAAATGGGAGGAAGCGACCCGGAGCGGCACCCGGACGAGAGATGAGCTGATCAGCCACGTCCGCCCCATTTTGATTCAGAATCGGTATCAGGCGAACACGGCTGGAGGCTACGGCGTGCTAAACGGAGAGTCGTGCAGCAGTGAATTTCTGGAGTTCGGGCGGCTCAATCTCATCGAAATCAAAGCGGTCATTTTGTTGACGGACGGACTGTTTTGGCCGACAGCGCGGGGAGAGGGCCCAACCGGATGGGAGCACACGGTTCGCCCCATTTTGGAAAAAGGCTTGCACGCGTATGCAGAAGAGTTGATCGCTCTGGAAAAAAGCGATCCCGAATGCACGGCCTACCCCCGTTTCAAGCCATCCGATGATAAAACTGGAGTCGTGATACACTTACCAGCACATTGAATTTTGCAGAAATCTCCCTGCTCATATACACTTAGCAATGGTAACTTACTCAACTGTGCATAAAGGGCGGTATTTTATGATACAAGTCAACCATTTGCAAAAAGAATTTCGCATTCATCAGGCCCGCGCAGGGTTAAAGGGTGCGATTCGCGATTTGTTCAACCGGGAGTACAAAACGGTCAAAGCTGTTGATGATCTCTCCTTTACCGTGGAGGAGGGAGAGATGTTTGCGCTGATTGGCGAAAACGGGGCCGGCAAATCCACGACGATCAAAATGCTGACAGGCATCCTGAACCCGAGCGGCGGGGAGATTGTCATTAACGGCTTTGTTCCGCAAAAACAGCGCGAACAGTACGTCAGCTCCATCGGCGTCGTTTTTGGCCAGCGCTCCCAGCTCTGGTGGGACCTCTCGCCGCTGGAGTCATTTCGTCTGTTAAAATCTGTGTACAAGATGGAAGAGACAGAAGGGCAGCGTTGGCTGGATCGGTTGATCGAAGAGCTGGACATCGGCTCTTTTGTCAGTCAGCCTGTCCGCAAGCTGAGTCTGGGTCAGCGAATGCGATGTGAGGTGGCGGCAGCCCTGATTCACAAGCCGCGGCTTTTGTTTCTCGATGAGCCGACCGTCGGGCTGGATGTATTGGTGAAGCAGAAGATTCGCGAATTTTTGCGGAATCTGAACGATACCGAACACATGACGATCCTGCTGACGACTCATGATGTGAGTGATATCGAAGCACTCTGCAAGCGGGTGTTGGTCATGGACAAAGGCAAGCTGATCTTTGACGGCCTGCTCAGTGACCTGAAAGAGAAATGGGGCAGTGGCACAGAGGTGGCGTTTCAGTTCAAGAAACGGACAACACCGGTTGAACTGCGCGAGGTTCTTGGTGAGCTGCCCTGTGAGATCCAACCGGACAATGATTTTACGCTGCGCGTTAGAGTAGCCCGCAGCCAGGAGATGCTGCCGTTTGTCCTGTCTACTGTGATGTCTACGTTTGACGTGAGCGATGTCAAAATCATGGAGGCCAGCACCGAGGATATCGTGCGCAATATCTACTCCACAGACAGCGAGGTAGCCAGCCATGGGTAAGCTGTACAGGGAGCTGATCCGCATCCGTTTTCTCACCCTGCTGGCCTACCGGGTCAATTACTACAGCGGCATTATCATCTACGCGATCAACATCGGGGCTTACTACTTCCTGTGGGGAGCAATCTACGGCGGCCAGCAGCAGCTCGGCGGCTTGTCGGTGGAGCAGATGACTGCGTATGTGGCGGTTGCCTGGATGTCGCGCGCCTTTTACTTCAACAACATCGATATGGAGATGGCGCAGGAGGTACGCGAGGGCAAGGTGGCAATCGAAATGATTCGCCCCTACAACTACCTGGCGGTGAAGACGGCACAGGCCTTTGGCGAAGGGATTTTCCGCATGATCTTCTTTGCATTGCCAGGCATCTTCCTGATCAGTCTGCTGATTCCGTTTCGCTTTCCGGGGACGCCGGGGGCATGGGGCATGTATCTGGTCAGTCTGATGTTTGCGTTTGTCATCAACACGCAGTTAAATTTGCTTACCGGTCTGTTTACCTTTTTCCTTTTCCGCAATGACGGGATGATGCGGGCCAAACGCGTCGTGGTCGATCTGCTGTCCGGTCTGGTGCTGCCGATCAGCTTTTTCCCGGGTTGGGCGCAGACCCTGATGGGCTATCTGCCGTTTCAGGCGATCAACTACTATCCCAGCGTCATTTTCACAGGTGCCATCCCGGCCGAGAAAGCCTGGCAAATGATCGGTCTGCAGGCGCTTTGGGTGGCCGTCATCTTAGTTCCGATCCTCGTTATGTGGCGAAAAGCCCAGAACAAGCTGGTCGTGCAGGGAGGGTAAACGAAGATGAGCGAGTTTAAACATATCATCGGCATTTTCGCCGATTATCTGGGACAGTATTTCAAGACAAGACTGGCGTATCGCGCCGATTTTTTGGGAGAGCTGGCCTCCAACCTGATCAATGAGCTGATCAACCTGGTGTTTATCGTGGTTGTTTTCCAGCACGTCCCCCTGCTCAAAGACTGGTCGCGGGACGAGATTATTTTTATCTACGGCTTTTTCCTGATCCCGTATGCGCTCTTTTCCATGTTTTTCGGCTTCTGGGATTTCAACGAACGCTATATCATCCGCGGCGAAATGGACCGTGTCCTCACCCGGCCGCTCAATAATCTGGCCCAGGTTTGTCTGGAGTCGATTGCGCCGGACCGGATTTTTGGCGTGATAACCGGCTTGATCATCATGGGCTACGCTGCCATCCGGCTGGATTTGTCGTTCACCTGGTACGATCCGCTTCTGTTTGTCGGACTGGTCTTCAGCGGCATGCTGATCTATGGCGGGGTGTATACGGCAATTGCCGCCGTCAGCTTTTTCTCTGATTCACGCACCGGCATCTCGCCGATGATCTGGAATATTCAACAGTACGGACGCTATCCGGTCGACGTCTATAACAAAGTGATCCGGATTGTTCTGACCTATGTGCTGCCCTTTGCGTTTGTCGGGGTGTATCCGGCCGCTTACTTCCTGCGCAAAGAGACGTGGTACGTGTACGCCGCCTTTACGCCGGTTGTCGGGATTGTCTTTTTCAGCATCGGCCTGCTGGTCTGGAACTGGGGCGTGCGCAAATACAGCGGGGCGGGGTCATGACTCCGCTTCTTTCTGTTCATGCTAAATGGCTCATGCACTAACGAACACTAACGAATATAACCTTTCGAACGCGGAAAAAAATCTCAAGTCCAAAGGAGAGGCGATCCGATGTTTTTCTCCTGGTACTATGAAAAATTATTTTCAACCTTCATGGCGCTGTTGCCCGTTCTGATCATGCTTGCGCCGTTTATGATCGCAGAGCTTTGCAAACGGTTCCCGGGACGCGGAATGAGCGGAAAAGGGGAAAGCAGGCAGCGTTGATCTTGAAGTGGACAGGCTGCGGATGAAAAGAACGGTTGATCAGCCCGAGTCATCCGAAACTGTCCGGCTGCAAACTTCTGGCATTGTCAAAGCAGAGAAAGCCACTTATAATACTTGTGTATAACCACATACATTCCTTCGGGGCAGGGTGAAATTCCCGACCGGCGGTGATCGCTGTGCAGCATGCACGCGTAAGCCCGCGAGCCTCCTTGGTGCGACGCGAATCGGGAGTGCAGGATCTGGTGAGAATCCAGAGCCGACAGTACAGTCTGGATGGGAGAAGGATGACGACAGTACGTGATTTTTCTGCGTGCTTGTTTGCTTGTGCATGGGTATGACACCAGGGGGTTGTTGCCGATCAGCAATCCTTCTGTTTCCTGTACCTATGATGTGCAGGTCTCTTTCGTTATCTTTGCATGCCAGTCAAAGCCCTGAGTAGATGTTTACTCAGGGTTTTTTATTTGCGCAGGTGGACGCTGCGCGGACTTTTGGCGAGCAGGGACTATTAAAGCTTGTTAAAAAGCATAGCGGGCGTTTCGTAGGGGATTCCTGCGGGCAGGCAGAGAGCGAAAGCAAGCACAAAGGCACGGTTGCTGTTGCCATTCCTCAAGAAGGAAGAGAACAATGAGGAGATGGTACAGATGAAAGAAACCGCGATTTCCACATCGCATGCGACCCAGCGGCTGGTGACGATTCCTATGCTGGCGGCGGTCGCGTTTGTCTTGCAGTATCTTGAATTCCAGTTGCCGCTGATGCCTACATTTTTGAAGCTGGATTTCAGTACATTGCCCGGTTTGATCGGAGCCTTGATCTACGGTCCGATGGCGGGTGTGATTATCGAAGTGTTGAAAAATACGCTCCACATGCTGTTTAAAAATACGGACGGCCTCTTGATCGGCGAGCTGGCCAATATCGTAGCAGGCGCCAGCTTTATTGTGGCGGCGGTTTATCTGCAGCGTTTGGGGCAAGGAAGAAAAATGTTCATAGCCGGGCTTGCCATTGGTACCCTGCTGATGACGGCGGTGATGGCGGTAGCCAACGCCTATCTCCTGCTTCCTGCTTATGCAGCGCTGTATCAGGTTTCGCTGGAACAGTTGGTGGCCCAATTCCAGGCGGAGAGCGTATGGTCCCTGATTTTGTACGGCATTGTGCCGTTTAATCTGATAAAAGGCTTGCTGGTGTCGCTTGTCGCGTACCCGCTGTATGTCAAGCTGGCCCCAAGGCTGGGCTTGCGATCCTAAAAATTGACAATCCGAATTCTGTCTGCTACCATATTGCCCATAAAAGCAATGAACGGACCCGCAGGCGCGAGATGAGCCCCAGAGAGTCGACCCGAGGCTGGAAGGTCGATGCCCGAACGTACCTGCTCCCCATCCAGGAGCTGCTGGCGATGAGCCATGCCGGTGAACCCGCCGTTAACGGGCTTTGAGCGGACCGCAGGATGCACATGTGCAGCAGCGGTCAATCAGGGTGGTACCGCGGGAGTGTTTCCCCCGTCCCTTTTTGGGATGGGGGTTTTTTGCTTTTTTCCAAGTATGTCCACAAAGGAGCGAATCGCAGTGAAAGAGGAAAAATCATTCGTCAAAGAAATCACGCCGCAATCAGAGGATTTTTCACGCTGGTACATCGATACGATTAAAAAGGCCGATCTGATGGATTACACGCCGGTGCGCGGCTGTATCGCCTTCAAACCGGACGGCTACGAGCTGTGGGAGCGCATCCAGGAGGCGATGGATAAGCGCTTCAAAGAAACAGGTCACCGCAACGCCTATTTCCCCATGCTGATCCCGGAATCGTTCTTTCAAAAGGAAAAAGAGCACGTGGAAGGCTTCAATCCTGAGCTGCCCTGGGTAACGGAGGCTGCGGGGGAAAAGCTGGAGGAGCGGCTTGCTCTGCGCCCGACCTCGGAGACGATGATCGGCCATATGTACAGTCAGTGGATTCAAAGCTATCGCGATCTGCCGGTTCTGATCAACCAGTGGGCAAATGTGTTTCGCTGGGAAAAGCGGACGATGCCGTTTCTGCGCACATCCGAGTTTCTATGGCAGGAGGGACACACCGCGCACGCCACAGAGGAGGAAGCTCGCCAGGAAACGATGCAGATGCTGGAGGTATACACCGAGGTCGTCGAGGGGCTGCTGGCCATTCCCGTCTGGAAAGGGCAAAAGACGCCAAGCGAGCGGTTTGCCGGCGCAGTGGACACCTACTCGATTGAAGCGATGATGAAGGATGGAAAAGCAGTTCAGGCAGGCACCTCGCACTACCTCGGCGAGAAATTCGCCAGGGGCTTCGAGATCAAGTATCTGGATCGCGACAATCAATTCAAATATGTGCATACCACTTCCTGGGGCAGCTCCACGCGCCTGATCGGAGCGATGATCATGGTGCACGGAGATGACCGGGGATTGGCTTTGCCGCCGCGTGTGGCACCGACCCAGGTCGTGATGATTCCCGTCGGGCCGTTAAAGCTGCGGGAAAAGGTGATGGCGGCATTTGATCCGCTCTTTGACCAGATGAAAGCGGCTGGGGTCAGGGTGAGAGCCGATTTGCGCGAGGAGACACCAGGCTGGAAGTTTAATGAGTGGGAAATGCGCGGGGTTCCGATTCGCCTGGAGATCGGTCCGCGTGATGTGGAAAACGGGCAAGTGATCCTGGCCCGCCGGGATACGGGAGAAAAGGTGACGGTGCCGCTGGCCGAAGCCGTCGAAGCTGTTCGCAGCCTGTTGGAGGAGATTCAACAAAATATGTACCAGCGCGCCCTCGATTTTCGCACGGCGAACTCCCATCTGGATATTGACACATTGGATGGCTTGAAACAGCATGCGGATGCGGCAGAGAAGGAAAACAGTGTCGCCGGTTGGGTGCTGGCCGGCTGGTGCGGCGACGATGCTTGCGAGGCAAAGGTAAAGGAAGAGACCAAGTTTACCTCGCGTAATATTCCGTTTGAACCGCCGGTCACAAAAACAACCTGCATCTGCTGCGGCAAGGCCGCCGAGCATACGGTCTGGTTCGGTCGGGCTTATTAGCAGGCAGCGGGTATCAATAAACAGGAAAAAGCCATTTCGGAGCAGCGCTGCTGCCTAAGAAATGGCTTTTTCTGCTTGATGCGACGATCGAGAAGTTCCTGCTTTAAACCCGGGCGCGTTCTCCGACCCAATCCAGAAATGCTTGGGGATCGGAAAACTGAAAATCCGGCTCCGGCTGAAAGCTTCCAATTTTTTGCGTGACTGGCAGCCAGGTGACCCCCACCGTGACCAGACCTGCGGCTTTGCCCGCGATAATGTCATAGTTGCTGTCCCCGACAAAAATGGTCTCTTCCGGACGGGCGCCCATCTGTTCCATCGCAGAGAGAATACCCTCTGGATGAGGCTTCGGCTGCGCGACCTCATCACCGGCAATCACCACGTCAAAAAAAGAGGCCAGGCCCCATTCCCGGAGAGAGATATCGGCACTGCGTCGGCCTTTTCCCGTTACTACGCCCATGCGCAGCCCTCTCTTTTGCAGTTGGGCCAGCATGTCCGCCATGTCTGGGTGATTGGCTACGCGGTGATGCTCAGCCGTGTAGAAGTCGTAAAAATGGGTGACCGCATCCTCCAGTTGATCACGGGCAATCATGTTCTCCAGGATACCCAGCTCCGGGGGGCCGAACATCGCCACGATCTGCTCGTCCGTGTAATGCTCGTTGAGAAACTGCAGAAAGGTAGAGCGGAAGGAATTGTAAATTAAAGGAAGCGTGTTGGCTACCGTGCCATCAAAATCAAACAAAATCGTGCGCATACAGATATCCTCCTCCGGCAAAAATGGAGAAAACCATCGCGCCGGATGGTTTTCTAGATGTTCTCACAAGTGCGAAGATGAGTTCTTTCATGCCTCGTTGTCTTCGAATTCATCGTCCTCCCCTTCTTCTGACGGATCAGGAGGGGTCAATGGAAACAAGACATCAAAGAACTTAAACTTCCGGCGGTCGCCTTCATTTTTAAGTCCTTTGTACTTTTTCAGGAGCAAGCTGATATCCTGCACGAATTGATTTCTTTCGTCTTGACTTAAATAAAATTCAGTCAAGTTGTACGCGAATGTGTCTTTGTATTCCTGACGGACATCCACGTCACTACCTACAAACCGATTGAGTGTCCGCACCAGATCTTTTTCGGTCGTGCGGAAAGGAGTAAACATGATGTCGCTCAGTTGCTGTGCATTTTCTTCGATCATCAGACGCAGTTTCACCTGAATCACTTTGGCAACAGGCTCGTAATACTTCTCGACAATCGAGCCTTTTACTCGTGTGTCTACCTGTTTCAATAAGCCAACACGCACAAGTTCTTTCACATGATAGTGAAGGCGAGCGGCGTTTTCTCCCAGTTCGGTTGCAATCTGCTTGGCTGTACGAGGCTCCAGATCCTCAAATAGTTGCAAAATTTTAACTCGTTCGGGTATTGCAAGAGATTTGAGGGCTTCCGGGTCAGTTACATCAAAAAATTCTTTCATCGCCATTCTTCACCATCCAGCTGACTACGCAAATTTTATATTTCTTTATCAATGCTATCAATCAATTCTAGCGTTTTCTGTTGGAAAGCGCAATGAGTAAGCGGATGAAGTGACTGTCTGCATGTGATAAACTGTTAGAAAGAACAGGCAGCCGTTATGAAAGGAAGGATCGGAAATGGCAGCAGCAGTAGGACAAGCAGCGCCGGATTTTACACTCATGGCGAGCAATCAACAGCAGATCTCACTGGCAGATTTTCGCGGAAAAAATGTCGTGCTTTATTTTTATCCAAAGGATATGACACCTGGGTGCACCACCGAGGCATGCGATTTTCGAGATTATCACCCTGAATTTTCCAAGCTGGATACCGTGGTCTTGGGGATCAGCCCGGATGACGTGAAATCCCATGACAAATTTACGGCCAAGCATGAGCTTCCCTTTCCGCTTTTGGCCGACACTGACCACAGCATTGCCGAGGCCTACGGGGTTTGGGTGTTGAAAAAGATGTACGGACGCGAGTACATGGGCATTGAGCGCACGACCTTTGTCATCGATAAAGAAGGGAATATTGCCAAGGTATGGCCCAAGGTAAAAGTGAAGGGACATGTGCAGGAGGTTTTGCAATTTATCCGGGAAGAGCTGTAGGCCCGGCGGAACGAACAGCCGTACGAAAATGAAGCAACGGGGGAACTACATATGAGCCTGTCAACAACCTATATGGTAGACACATTTTGCAAACTGGCCAACACGCCAAGCCCAACCGGGCATACGGACAAAGTAATGGCCTGGATTGAATCCGAACTGAATAACCTGGGGATCGCCCATGTACGTACCAACAAAGGAGCCGTGCTGGCGACGTTGCCCGGCAAAAACAACGCCAAGCATCGGCTGCTTACGGCCCACGTCGATACTCTGGGGGCAATGGTCAAGGAAATCAAGGCAAACGGCAGGCTGAAGCTCACTCTGATCGGCGGATTTACCTTCAATGCCGTCGAAGGGGAATACTGCACGATTGAAACAGACAGCGGCCGCTCCTACACGGGAACGATCCTGTCGACCAAAGCTTCTGTTCATGTCTACAGCAGAGAGGCAGGGAAAATGGAGCGGACCGAAAGCAACATGGAGGTTCGTCTGGATGAAAAGGTGAAGTCAAAGGATGATGTCCTCGCTTTGGGCATCCGCGTGGGCGATTTTGTTTCCTTTGATCCGCGCGTTTCGGTCACGGAGAGCGGTTTTATCAAATCCCGCCATATTGATGACAAGGCGAGCGTAGCCATTCTGTTCGGCGTCCTCAAGCATATCCGCGAAAGCGGGCTCACCCTTCCGTACACAACTCATTTTCTGATCAGCAACAACGAAGAAATCGGCTACGGCGGCAACTCCAATATCCCGGAACAGGTGGTCGAGTACCTGGCAGTCGATATGGGTGCAATCGGGGACGGACAGACGACAGATGAGTACTGTGTCTCCATCTGTGCCAAAGACTCTTCCGGACCTTATCATTACGGCTTGCGCAAGCATCTGGTCCAATTGGCCGAGGAGCAGGGGCTCTACTATCAGGTCGATATTTACCCGTACTACAATTCGGATGCCAGTGCGGCGCTGAAATCCGGCTATGATGTGGTGCACGGGCTGATCGGGCCTGGAGTGGATGCATCCCACTCGTATGAAAGAACGCATACGGAGTCATTGGAGAATACCGGGAAATTGGTACTGGCCTACCTCCAATCTGACATTATGCAAGCATAGGAGAGACGTTCCATGAGCGATATGTACCGCTGGGCGGATTATTATGATTTGACGCAGCGCGGAGTTGCGGGCGATGTGGAGTTTTATCTCGATATGGCCCGCCAATCCGGCGGCGAGGTGCTTGATTTGGCTTGCGGCACGGGACGCATCACGATACCGGCAGCGGAAGGGGGCGTCTCTGTTACAGGACTTGATTTGTCGACAGAGATGCTTGCCCGCGCGCAGGAAAAGGCGGAGCAGCAGGGAGTAAGCGATCGGCTCCAGCTGATCCAGGGAGACATGCGCTCCTTTGATCTGCAAAAAAGCTTCGCTTTGATTATGATTCCGTTTCGCTCCTTCCTGCATCTCCTGCATATACAAGAACAGATGAAGGCATTAAGCTGTATTCGGAAGCATCTGGCTCCTGGCGGAAAATTGGTATTTAATGTATTTGTTCCGAAAATTAGCCATTTGTATGAGGAAAGTGAAAAAATGTCGCTGCGCAGCACCTATCGTCTGGAGACAGGGGAGGAAGTGGCGATGTGGGATTACACTCGCTATGACCACTTTCAGCAGTTATCAGAAGTCACGAGGACGTATGAGCGGATCTCTCCAGAGGGGATCGTACAAGAAAAAGTGGTGGGGCGGTTTACACTCCGCTATATTTTCCCGGCTGAACTGCATCATCTGCTCCGATTGAACGGGTTCAAAGTAACGCAGCGCTTTGGCTCTTTTGCCAAAACTCCTTTTGATTCTACGAGCAGTGAGTTGATTATTGTAGCTGAACCCATGTAAAAAAGAATGAAAAAATCGTGCTGTCGATTTCCGGGGAAATAAGCTGAATGGGGAGATGAACGGTGAAGATTTATACCAAATCGGGTGACAAAGGCGAAACCTCATTGGTTTTTGGCGTCCGTGTACCTAAATTTGCCGACCGTGTCGAGGCTTATGGTACGTGTGACGAAGCCAATTCCAGCATCGGATTGGCCTTGTCTTTGCTTCCTGCGGGAGATGATTGGACGGAATTGCGAAAGGTCTTTCACGTAATCCAGACCAAGCTGTTTCACATCGGTGCAGAACTGGCCACACCGGCCGGCAAAGAGGTGGGATGGCCGATTCAGGAAGAGGATGTTCACTTTCTGGAGAATGAAATCGACAAGCTGGATGCCGAGTTGCCGCAGCTTGCCAATTTTATCTTGCCTGGAGGTCATCCCGCTGCAGCAGCATTTCACGTGGCACGTACAGTGGTGCGCAGAGCTGAGCGGAAGGCGGTCATGGTCGCACAGCAAGAAGAAGTAAATACCGAAGTGGTAAAATATGTAAACCGCTTGTCGGATTACCTGTTCGTTGTCGGCCGGTATGTAAATCAAAAGACCGGACATACAGAACTGCAACTTCATGAGTCGTAGTCGAGGGAGCAAATAGAGGTTTCGCTTTCGGAACGTGAGGTTCTTTCGGCACAGTTTGCTTCGCCGCTAGCACAATGGCAAGCGGAAACAAAACTTTAGACACTTCCAAGAGGGTGGGCCAATCACTCGCGGCAACCATCGGTGATGGAACAAGACAGAAAGCATAGCCCGACTCTCGGCCCCATGCCAAAGCCTTTGGCCGAAACGTAATAATCTTGCAGCAGGATCAGCCATGAGCTTTTTGATCAGTAAGAAATCGATGGTTGCTGTTCCGTCTTCGGACAGTTTACCATCGCTTTTCTTTCTTTTGTCGATTTTGTACAAGCTGTTTCCTCGCTAGTCCCCCTCTGATGGCTGGAGAGATTGATTCACTTCTATAATTAGTCGGTCTGTAGAATAGAGGAGCGTTTCCAGAAAAGAGAGGTACGACTTATATGGCCAACCCTATCGCGCATAGCCAGCTTTTATCAATCGTGGAAAAGACAGATATCGCCTATAAAAAAGCCTTTTCTCATCACGAGAAGCGGCCATAGGGACTGCTTTTTTGCAACGAAGAAAATCCCCTTCACTATGATGCCAATCACGCTCACATTGCAGATCCTGTCCCATCGCGGGAGAAGGCGGAGAGCATAATCCGGGAGATCCGCACTTTTTTCAAGAGAAGTCGATTATTCCGCGCATGTACATCTATGATCCTGTAGCCAAGGAGACCCTTCTCTCTGTGGCGGAGGAACAAGGCTTTCAAACGGAGCTGCTGCCTTTTCCCGTCCAGTTGTGGTCTGGCAGAATGGCTGCTCCCGTCCCACGTGAAGATATAAAAATAGAGCCCGTCACTTCTGCCAATTACGAGGAATGTCTCCGGATCGAATCCATCAAAGAATTTGGTGGACGGGAGATCCGGGAAAAAGCATTCGCGATGGAGTTTGCCCATCCTGACTTTGTCCATTTTCTTTTGCGCGTAAACGGGGAAGCTGCTTGTTCGCTCTGCTTGTTTTGGGCAGGGCCGTACATTCGCGTGGAAAACGTAGCTACACTTTCCTCGTTTCGGGGCCAAGGTTTGATTGGGCATCTGCTGCGGCACGCACAGGAAGAGTTCCTGCGCTTGGGCGGGGAACAACTGTGGGTCTGTCCGATTAACGAAAAAGTAGAAAAGGTCTACAACCGCTACGGTTTCGATACAGTTGGCGAAATGGCGTTTAGCCATGCTTTTTTGGGAGGAAAGGGGATACTGGAGCTGCGCTAGGCACAACTCAGCGCAGGTAGCCTTTGATCCCTTGTAGAAACGGAATTTTCTCTGTTGAAAAAGCCTGGTACAACGACTCTGTATCGGAGCAGGCATTTCCCTCCAACAGCATGGTAAGCTGGGTATGGGTAATCGGGAAGAAAGTAAAGCCCTCCATCGTCGTAATCACCGGTTTCATCAGCGCCAAAGGAATGTACAGCTTCCGTACCTTTCGTTTCCCGATCGCTTCCCCGATGGCATCCAGTATACCGCCATAGGAAATCGGCTCCGGTCCGCCCGTTTCGAAGATGCGTCCGGCAACGTCTCCATTTGTCAGTGCCTGGACAAATACATCTGCTACCGTTTCTCTGGCTACCGGCTGCAAAAGATAGGAGCCGTCGCCAATGACCGGTGTGATCGGCATCCGAACCAGATCGGCAAGCATGTTGACGAACTCGTCGCCCGGTCCAAAAATGACAGAAGGGCGGAAAATGACGGAGGATATGCCGCTTTTCTGTACGAGCTGCTCTGCTTCATATTTGCTTTGATGATAGCCGCTGGTGGCGTTGGCGCGGGCACCGAGCGCGCTCATGTGGACAAACCGGCTGATGCCGTTTGCTTTGGCTGCCTCCAACATATTGCGGGTACCCTCAACATGGATACGCTGAAAGGTAATCTGCTTACGCTTTTGTTCGCGAATGATCCCGACCAGATGGATGACTGCGTCGCATCCCTTCATCGCCTTCTTCAGGGCGTCCGTATCAAATAAGTCGCCTGCTGCGAGTGTGAGATTTGAGCTTGCCGGATGTTGGGTTCTCCATTTGCCTTCTGAACCGGGGCGAACCAGACAAACGACGTCATGTCCTTCGGCGGAAAGCTTGGACAGGACTCCTTTTCCGACAAACCCTGTGGCTCCCGTCAGAAACACTTTCATCATCATCCCCCCTAGTAAATGCTTCCAACTGTATTGTACAACAGTTTACTTGCAGGCTCTATTCCCACAGCTGTTTTGTTTTCCGTCAGGATTGACGCCGTGCTTATAATGGAGAAAAGGAGAGGAGGACAACGTAATGGCACTACCCAAGGTACCGGTTGATGAGATGCTGGAGGTTCTGTACCAGACCTATCCGGACGCTCATTGTGAGTTGAACTACAGATCGCCGTTTGAGCTGTTGATTGCGACGATCCTGTCTGCCCAATGCACAGATAAACGGGTCAATGAAATTACCGCTCCGCTGTTTGAGCGCTACAATAAACCGGAAGATTATTTGCACATGGCACAGGAAGAAATGGAAGAGCATATAAAAGGGCTTGGTTTGTATAAGAATAAGAGTAAAAATATCCTGGAGACATGCCGTATCCTCTATGAGAAGTACAATGGAGAGGTGCCGCAAAGCCACGCGGAGCTGGAGGCTTTGCCTGGAGTGGGACGCAAAACGGCGAATGTGGTTTTGTCCAATGCATTCGGTATTCCGGCGATCGCTGTCGATACACATGTCTTTCGCGTAGCCAACCGGCTCGGACTCGCGAAAAGCGACAATGTTGATGAGGTGGAGCGTCAGCTGATGAAACGAATCCCCAAAGAGAAGTGGACGGATGCGCATCATTGGCTGATCTGGCACGGCCGCAGGCTCTGTACAGCCCGCTCTCCTCAGTGTGGAGCCTGTCCGCTGAGTGAGATGTGCAAGTTTGCCCTAACAGAAGAGAAAAAAGCAGCACGTGCCAAAAAGCCTGCGGCCAAAACAACGCCGAAAGCAAAGGCAAAAACGACTGCTGCTGCTGGGAAAACCGGCAAAACCGGGAAAACGGCTAAAACAGCTAAAACGACTAAAACAGCTAAAACAGCTAAAACAGCTAAAACAGCTAAAACAGCTAAAACAGCTAAAACAGCTAAAACAGCTAATACGACTAAAACGATTAAGACCGAGATCACAGCACGTCCCCAGTGAGAGCTGTTATTTGACTTTCCGTTGAATGCATATTGACAGCACTCCTAGATTAGACGTACACTTTATTTAAAGTAATTCTAATCAACGACTGAAGGAACGATGATGTTCATTCATCGTGTGAAAGACTGTGAGGTGCAGCACTATGTCACAGCGTGTGGAAAAGGCCGTAGAAATCCTGAAAAACACTGGAGTACGGATGACACCTCAGCGTCATGCCATTTTATCCTATCTGCTCGAAACCATGAACCATCCAACAGCAGATGAGATATATAAAGCGCTGGAAGGGAAATTTCCCAATATGAGCGTGGCGACTATATACAATAACCTGCGGGTTTTTAAAGATGCAGGTCTGGTGCGTGAGCTAACCTATGGAGACGCTTCCAGCCGGTTTGACGCGAATGTAGAGGAAGATCATTACCACGCCATCTGTTCGGAATGCGGTTCAATTCGTGATTTTCACTATCCGTCTCTGCGGGATGCGGAGGCTTCAGCCGCTCAAAGCATTGGATTTCGTGTAACCGGACACCGGATGGAGGTATACGGGATTTGCGAAGATTGCCAAAAGAATACGCATTAAGCGGCTATCTGCCAAAGAACACCTTCTGCTTCAACTGATTGTCTGTTGAAGAGAGGGTGTTTTTATTTGCTCCAAATACGCAGTCTGCAAAACTTGACGAGAGATGTAACCTTTTGGCGCCTTTTTCGTCATTCATGAGGGAAGGTTTCTGCTATTTCCAGTTTCTCGAAGGTTGTGAAAAGGATGTACAGACGTTACGATGGGAGAAATACAAAAAAATGGCCTCTTCTTTACATAGAGACAAACAAATCAATAAGACGAAGGGAGGGGGATGAAGCAAAATGAGTCTGGAAGTGGGATTGGAGAGACGAACACGTAGAAGAAAGAGAAGAAAGCGCAGAGCACCGCTTTTTCTGCTGCTGATGCTGATTTTGGTCGCTGGCGCCGGGTACTGGTACTTTGAATGGAAGCCTTCCAATGAACAGGTCAAACCCTACGATGGAAGCAAGCAGGCGATCGTCTTCGAGGGAGAGCTGTTCCAACGGCCGTATCAGATGGAAGGGGACCAAATCCTGCTCCCTTTTGAGTTTATCCAGGAGTATCTCGATCCCCATATTCACTGGGAGGAACCGAGCAAATTGGTGATAATCACGACCAAAGACAAGGTTCTGCGCATGCAGAGCGGAGAACTGGTCGCTTATCTGAATAAAAAGCCGGTCGATTTGCAGGTGCCCGTCACGGTGATGGATGGCAATCGCTACATTCCGCTTGCTCCTTTGGAAAAGCTCTATCCGTATGCGTTTACGAGGCATGAAGAGAGCGGCGTGCTGCGTGTAGAGAAAAATGGCTACGAAATCCAGGAGGCGCATGTTTTGAAGGAAAAGGAGAGTGTCCGACTCCGTTCTGAGCCGACGCATCGTTCTCCGTATCTGGCTGAGTTGCCAGGAGGTGCAGTAGTTGATGTGCTGGGGGAACAGGAGGATTACTACCGGGTGTTATCTGCTGATGGCATTTCAGGTTTTTTACCCAAAAAGGTAATCGAGCAAGGGGAAGCCAGAAAGGTGACTCTGGAGTTGCCAAAGGATTCGCTTCCCGCGCTTTGGAAGCCCGAAGGGAAAAGAATCAATCTGACCTGGGAGCATGTGGTCAGCCGAAACCCGAATACAGCGGAGATTGGCAGCATGCCAGGGGTAAATGTCGTGTCACCCACCTGGTTTGAATTAAAGGACGCAGAGGGCACGCTGGCTAACAAAGCCGACCCCGCTTATGTCAAATGGGCGCACCAGCGGGGCTTTCAGGTGTGGGGCCTGGTCACTAACGGTTTTAATCCTGATTGGACCCGCACGATTTTATCCAGCTATGACAAGCGTGAGAAAGTGATCTCACAAATTCTCCATTATGCGTATCTGTACGATCTGGATGGTATCAATATTGACTTTGAAAACGTCTACCTGGAGGAAAAGGACAAGCTTGTCCAGTTTATTCGCGAACTCACTCCCTACCTCCATCAGCAGGGATTGGTCGTCTCTATGGATGTTACGATAAAATCAACCAGTGACATGTGGTCGCGGTTTTACGATCGGAAGGCGCTGGGCGAAGTGGTAGATTACATGGCAGTCATGACCTATGATGAACACTGGGCTTCCAGTCCGGTTGCCGGCTCAGTCGCTTCACTGCCGTGGACGGAAAATGGACTGCGAGGTGTGCTTGATGAGGTGCCGGCAGAAAAGGTGCTTCTCGGTGTTCCGTTCTACACCCGTCTGTGGAAAGAGGCGAAACAGCAGGATGGCAGTGTGAAAGTCTCATCCAAGGCCTTGTCGATGCCGACAGCGGAGAAATGGGTGAAGGAACGGAAGCTGACGCCACAACTCGACGAAGCCAGCGGGCAATTGTTTGTCCGGTACCAGGACCCGGCAGATGGGGCGGTTTATAAGATGTGGCTGGAGGACGTCTCTTCTGTTCAAAAGAGAATGGAGATTGTGAAGAAATACAATCTTGCCGGTGCAGCATCGTGGCGTCGGGGATTTGAGCAACCAGCCATTTGGGAAGCAATGGATGCGGCCCTGCAAGGAAAATAAAGGTTCTCTCATGAAAAGGAAAAACCACCTGTCCTCCTGACGGGTGGTTTTCTTCAGCTTTTGATGTGATTGCCTTACGTATGATTTTGCTGTGGTTGTTCATCATCTAATTTAAGGGGTTGTCCGCAAAACATACAGGCGTCCTCTTTCCCCAGCATTTTGGTCACCTTATGACAGGAGGGACATTCCACTTGCGGGGCCGAGGTGGAGACCATACCGGAAATCATGAACATGATGGTCGCTCCCATGGTCAGTAAAAATCCGATGATCAGCAGTAGAGTCATAAATGCAAAAGAACCTTTTAACCATGTACCCAAAAACGGAATAAAATTAAGATATCCTGCAAAAAACGCGTATCCTGTATACATCGACAGGATGCCAATTCC